>CAZIHO010000055.1:0-21874 GCA_964538875.1 uncultured Chromatiaceae bacterium | reverse complement strand
CAACGGCGTCACCAGGACCTTGAAGGAGCCGAGGGTTAGCCGGCCCGCCGGTAACAGCAACTGACGGCTATTCTCCCAGTGGTTAATCCATTCCCCCCAGAGATAGGGACCCTGCAGCAACAGTCCGGCGACCCCGCCCGCCACCAGCCACGGCAGGTGCAGGGACCGGCGGCGCCAGACCAGCAGCAGCACCAGGGGCGGTAGCAGAAACAGTCCGAACATATGGATTTGGGGTAGCGCCGCCAATACCAGGGGCACCCAGAAAACCTGAGGAGCACGATCCCGGGACAACACCCGCCACAGGGACCAATACAGAAGGGCGCCCAAGGGGGCCATCAAACCTGGGTTATGGCAGCCGCTGGCGTATAAGGCGGGCAAGGGGGCGGTGGCGTACAAGGCGGCCGCCCACAAACCGGCGGTCGTCCCCAACATTTCCCGACCGAGGATAAACACCAGACCGATCGCGGCGGTGCCCAGCAACGCCATCAACCCCATGACGCCTTCGGGACCGCCTAGTTGCAGACCAGCGGCCCAGAACAGGGCCCACAGGGGTCCCGGCAATTTACCGGCGCGAAAATTGGGTTGCCCCAAATACCAGGCCGCCGGATCCCCGGACAGCAGGTTCAACGCGACTTGATAGGCCTGGATCTCGTCGCCAATGGCAGAAAACTGATAGCCATGACCCCAATGGATGCCGAGCAGGCGCACGCCGAGCCCGACCGCCAGAATCAACGCCAGCAACGCGGCCGTGCGGACCCTGGACTGACGCACCGGTGACACTCCGACGCTAGCTGCTGATGAGCCTAGGCGCTCTGATTTAATCGCCAAGCCGCCATGGGGGGGACCAGGCGTGGAGGCTGGAGGAACGGTCGCTACCCCTTGGCGCACCGGGGGATGGAAGCGGCTCGCGGCCTCAGGCCCGGACTGGCGATGACTGCGGTTCTTCTGAATGGAACTCCACTTCCATGTCGCCCACCCGGATCACATCCCGGTTGCTGAGTTTGACGCCGGCGCCATGCACTGCATGGCCGTTCAAGCGGGTTATGGCGTTACCGCCTAGATGCAAGAGGAAATAACCCTGGGCCCGCTTGGAAATTACCGCCAGGTTGCCACCGGGCTGGCCAAGGGTGTACAGGGCCTTGTCCACTGGCCGGGAGTCTCCCTGCTGGGGACCCGACAGGAAGCGTAAATAGGCGGGACCCACCGGATCCGCCGCAGGCGAGGCCAGATTCAGCCGCCGGGGCGGCGGAGGCGCCACCGAGCCAGGGGCGGAAGGGCGCTTCAACAGCAGGGTGGCCCCCGCATCCACCGAGGGCTGTTGCTCGTCATCCACCAACTGGAGGTCGTGGGTGCCGATCTGCACATGATCGCTGGCCTTCAACACATGCTTACGCACCCGCCGGCCATTGAGGATGACCCCGTTGGTGCTGTTCAAATCCTCGATGAAATGTTCGGAGTAGACGCGGGTGATCTTGGCATGATGGCGGCTCACCGATGGATCATTGAGTTGGATCTGGCAATCCCCGCCTCGTCCAATCAGGACCTCGATGGCATCCAACCGCCAATCCGCCACCACCTCTCCAGCCACCAAGCGCACGATTTTCTTCATCTTATTCAATCAGCCCCAGCCGCAATAGCCCAACATCCGGCCCATGGAATCGTGGGGTGGAACCGGGACCCTCACCTATTTTTTCCTAATATCCAACGGCAATTGCGTATGGAAGCTGAATCGGATTCAAACCACCTTGCCCAACCCAGCACTACACCGGGGCGGACGAACCTGTCTCGGTCGCTCCGGATGAGACAGCATCCCTGGGCGTCCGACCTTGAGGAAAAGCATATGTGCTGCCACTAGAATTGCCAAGCCCGGCCGGACCAAGTCTAGGTCCGGCGCCAACTTGACCCAGGGTCCGTTGCCCGCTTGGGAGCCGCCACGGCCGACCAGCCCCAAATAGCCACAACCCGCCTACCCCAGGGAACCAAGGAGCACATCTGATCGGCAACCGCCCGGCTGGACTGACCGGCCATCTTGCCCATCGGCCCGAGAGATCAACCGGTCAGGATACCCTCTGGGTGGCGTCTGGAGTCCCAGATGACTGTCCGATCCTCATGAGCACCAGGGTAATGTTGTCCAGGGCACCAGCGGCATAGGCCAATTCGACCAACCGCTCAGCGGTGAGATCCAGGTCCTCGATACCATCCCGAAGCGCCCGCCCCAGTTCCATATCAGGAACCATGTGACTCAGGCCGTCGGTACAGAAGAGATAGATATCACCGTCCCGCAACTCACTGACGCCAAAGGAAACCGCGACCCAGGGTTCCGAGCCCAGGGCCCGGGTGAGCACGTTGTCCCGCACGCCGGCGGCCATGGCGTCTTCCACGGAATCGAACACGCCCTTGTCCACCAAATCTTGTACCAGGGTGTGATCGATGGTGAGCTTGCCCAACTGGCCCTCCCGCAGCCGGTATAGGCGGGAATCTCCCACCCAGGCATAGAGCAGGGACTGGTCCTGAATCAATCCCACCACCATGGTGGTTCCCATGCCTTCCATTTCCGGGAAATCGCCAGCAGTGTCCCAGATGACCTGATTGGCTTCCTGGAAGGCGTCTTCCAAATCATCGCCAGTGCGCCGCGCATGGTTGAACTGGAGGCGCTGGACCACCGAGTCAACCGCCAAGCGGCTGGCAACCTCCCCGGCGCTGTAGCCGCCCATGCCGTCTGCTACCACCACCAGTCCATCGTCCGCCGCCACCGCATAGGCGTCTTCGTTGTGAGTCCGCACCATTCCCTGGTCGGACCTAGCCACGAATTCAGTTGTATAACTCACATCCGCAACGCCAATAGCAGTGGGGTGGAACAAGGGATTTTCAGCAACCAGACGCGCAACCTATGGGGTCTTGGCGTCCTCCTCCAATTGCGCCAGCAACTGCTTAGCGGGCAGATAGCCCGGCATCATGCGGCCATTGTCCAGCAGGATACTGGGGGTGCCGGTGACGCCAAATTGCTTGGCGAGCGCCATGTGTTCTTTGATCGGGTTGTCGCAGGTCTTCTTGACCGGGTCCTTACCGCCCTTGGCGTCGGTCAGGGCCTGCTTGCGATCATCGGCGCACCAGACGGACACCGCCTTGTCATAGGAAGGGCTCCCCAGACCCGAGCGGGGGAAGAGCATATAGCGCACCCGAATCCCTGCCTTCATGAAGTCGTCAATTTCTTTGTGCAACTTGCGGCAATAGCCGCAATCAATGTCCGTGAATACGGTAACCGTGTATTTATAGGACTCCGGAGCAAAAATAACCATGGAGTCCCCGGAGATTTTTGCCAGCGCGGCCCGCCTGAGTTCCTCCTCACGATTCTCGGTAATGTTTTCCTTCTTCTCCATATCGAGAATTTGTCCCTGGAAAAGATAGCGGCCATCGCCGGTGGCGTACAGCAAATGTCCGCCCATCTGTACTTCAAACATGCCGGGGACCGGCGCAGGAGAAACCACTTCCGGTTTAAGGTCCGGCAGAATCTTGGCCAGCCCGGCCCGCACCGCCGCCTCGTCGGCCTGCGCCATTCCAACACACAACAGGGAGGCCAAGCCCAGCACCAGCCTTTTTTGGATCATCGATAATCTCCTCAAGAAACATCAACTGCGGTGAACGTCCCGGCTGGGCCGGTCATCCGGATTCCGGCGCTTGTCACAGGAGCGGGCCGAATCCAGACCGCCGCGCCGGGCGTAGGTTTAATTGCAATACTCTTGTACCCTTTATCGCTTGCGGCCGCCATACCCCGGCCATCGTTCAAGGGATCAATTCCTAAACCGGGCAACGACGCCGGTCAGGCTACAGGGGAAAAAATCACTCGACTTCCTCGATCCAGGCTGCTTGGATGGCCTCCAAGATCTTCTCGCCGGAATGTTCAGCGAGATCGTCAAACCCAGGTAGCGCCATTACCCAGGTGCGTAGATCCACGAAATTGACGTAGCGGGGATCCTGATCCGGGAAGGTTTCCGCCAAGGCGATGGCGATGTCTAGGGTATTGGTCCACTTCATGGCTGGGTCCCCTATCCGCGATGTTCGCTGACCATGTTGATGGTGTACATGGGAATTTCCACCACCAGATCTTGTTCCCCTACTCGAGCTTGACAACCTAGACGGGACTCGGGTTCCAGGCCCCAGGCTTTATCCAGCAAATCTTCCTCGTCTTCTTCGGCCGCTGCCAAGGAATCGAAACCCTCCCGGATAATCAAATGGCAGGTGGTGCAGGCACAGGATTTCTCGCAGGCGTGTTCGATCTCGATCCCTTGGGCCAGGGCGGCGTCCAAGATGCTGATACCGGGCTCCGCCTGGAGCACCGCCCCCTCGGGGCAAATCTCTTCGTGGGGCAAAAATATGATTTGCGGCATGCTAACGTCTCACTGGGCTGGGGTTTGTGCCGGATCATCAAACTCTTGCAGGCGATGACCGGCCATGACCTGTTGAATTCCCGCGTTCATGCGCCGCTCCACATAGGCGGCGCAGGCCCGCTCTAACTCCTCGATGGCGCGGCGGATAGCGGGCGCGTCGGTACCCTGGGCGCTGGCGGCGACCTCTTGCAGTCGGGCTTCGATGGCGGCCCGTTCTTCTAGGGACAACAACCGCTCCCCGTCGCTGGCCAGGGCCGAGCCCAGGGCTTCCATGACCCGTCGCGCTTCCACCTGCTCTTCCCGGAGGCGCCGTGCGGCCAAGTCTTGGTCCGCATGCAGCAGGGAGTCCCGCAACAGGCGGGTGACTTCCTGGTCGCTCAGCCCATAGGACGGCTTCACCTCGACCTGGGCGCGCACGCCGCTGGTTTGTTCCAGGGCGGTGACGCTCAGGAGTCCATCCGCGTCCACCGCGAAGGTGACCCGAATCCGGGCGGCGCCCGCTACCAGGGGCGGCATGCCCCGCAATTCAAAGCGGGCCAGGGAGCGGCAGTCCGCCACCAGATCCCGCTCCCCTTGCACCACATGAACGGATAGAGCGGTTTGACCATCCTTGAAGGTGGTGAATTCCTGGGCGCGCACCACGGGTATGGTGGTATTGCGGGGGACAATGGTTTCCACTAGGCCGCCCATGGTTTCCAACCCCAGGGACAGGGGAATCACGTCCAGCAGCAACATCTCCTCGTCCGGCTTGTTGCCCACCAGCACTTCCGCTTGGAGCGCCGCTCCCAGGGCCACCACCCGGTCCGGATCCAAGTCCACGAGGGGCGGCCGGCCGAACAGTTCCCCCACCAACTCCCGCACCCGGGGCACCCGGGTGGAGCCGCCCACCATGACCACGTCCTGGACCTCACCGGCGGTCAGGCCCGCGTCCCGCAGAGCGCGGCGACAGGGCACCAGGGTCCGGCGCAACAGGGGATCCACCAGTTGGTTGAAGGTGGCCCGGTCCAGCCGCCCCTGCCAGCGCCGGCCGTCACCCACGTCCAGATCCAGGTCCAGAAACTCCTGATCGCTCAGGGCTTCTTTGGCGGCGCAGGCGTCCCGCATCAGGCGGCGCAGGGTGACATGATCTGCGTCCCCATCCACGCCGGCCTGGGCCATGATCCAGCGGGCCAGTTCCCGGTCCAGGTCGTCGCCACCCAGGGCAGAATCGCCGCCGGTGGCCAGCACCTCGAACACGCCCCGGTGCAGACGCAGGATGGAAATATCGAACGTGCCGCCGCCCAGGTCGTACACCGCGTGCACCCCATCTGCTTGGCGGTCCAGGCCATAGGCCACCGCCGCCGCCGTGGGTTCGTTCAACAGGCGCAACAGATTGAGGCCGGCCAGCCGGGCGGCGTCCTTGGTGGCCTGGCGTTGAGCGTCGTCGAAATAGGCGGGTACCGTGATGACCACCCCGTCCAGGGGACCCCCCAGGGATTCCTCGGCGCGCCGCGCCAGCGCCTTGAGGATGTCGGCGGAGACTTCCACCGGACTCAAGTCACCGCGCCGGGTGCGCAGGAGGGGCATTCGCGACGCCCCTTCCACCAAATCGTAGGGCAGCCGGTTGCCCAGGATCTGGAGGTCCGCGACGCCGCGCCCGATCAACCGTTTGACCGAGGCGATGCTGTTGAGGGGGTCCAATACCGCCCCCGCCTTGGCCTCGTAACCCACTTGGATCTGGTCCTCGCCGTAGCGCACCACCGACGGCAACAGGTGCCGCCCTTGCTGGTCCGGCAGCGTCACCGCCTGCCCGGAACGGACCGTAGCCACCAGGGAATTGGTGGTACCCAGGTCAATGCCCACGGCCAGCCGCCGGGCGTGGGGAAGGGCCGAACGGCCAGGTTCGGCGATCTGCAACAATGCCATGCAGGTTTCGTCCAGAATGTCGGAACAGGGTCCTGGCTCGCGGGCGAGACAGGAACTGGGACTGGGGGGTCAGGCCGGGCCCCATCATAACGGAGAACCCCGGCCAAACCGACCGGGCGCGCCCTTGGCGGGGCGCCTGCCAGCCACTGCGCCCTTAAGTGGGGGCGAGCTAGCCGGGAATCCAGCCCCCGTGCCAGGCGGGGCGTTGGCCCCGGCTGGCGGCCCCAGAACCCGCCGCCGCGCCGTCCCGGCGATCCTGGCCAATCGAGCCAAGCTGCGAGCTGGTGCAAATTCCCAGGATTCCCACATTGAGTCGCACCGGGACAGCCGTTAGCATCGCTTTTTCGCGCCCATGGCGCCCGGCGGTTTTAGAAGTCCGGCGATTTCAAATACACTGCCCAACGTCCTGTCCCGAGCAATTCTTAATCCCTTATCAATGCTTGAAGTTGTTGACTTGGCATCTACCCGGGGTGACCGGCGCTTGTTCACCGGGCTCGGGTTCAACCTGAGCGCCGGGGAACTGCTGTACGTCCGGGGGCGCAACGGCAGCGGTAAGACCACGCTGCTGCGTACCCTGTGCGGGCTGATGTTGCCCCAGCAGGGGGAAATCCGCTGGCGGGGCGAAAATATCCGCGCCTTGAGGGAAGATTATTTCCGTGAAGTACTGTTCCTCGGCCATTTGAACGGTATCAAGGGGGACTTGAGTGGCCTGGAGAATCTGCGCGTCGCCGCCATTTTGGAGGGCGACCGGGTGACGGATCGGGCCATCGAGGAGGCCCTGGCCCGCTTGGGGCTGGCGGGCTTCGAGGATCTTCCGACCCGCATGTTGTCCCAGGGGCAAAAGCGGCGGGTGGCCCTGGCGCGCCTGGTGCTGAGCAAGGCGGCCCTCTGGGTGCTGGATGAACCCTTTACGGCCCTGGACACGGCGGCGGTGGAACTCTTGCAGGCCCTGATGCGGGAACAATTGGCCCGGGGCGGGTCCCTGGTGTTGACCACCCACCAGGAGGTGCCCCTCACCTCCGGCCAGGTTCAACAGTTGTATTTGGGGGCCTAGGTAGCGGCATGTTGCAATCCCTGCTCGCCATCATCCGGCGCGACCTCACGCTGGCCCTGCGCCGGCGCAGCGACGTGCTCACCACCCTGTTCTTCTTCATCATCGTGGTGAGTCTGTTTCCCCTCGGCGCCGGCACCGACAAACAGACGCTGCTGCACCTGGGTCCTGGCGTGGTCTGGGTGGCGGCCCTGCTGGCGTCCATGCTGTCCCTGGAGCGCCTGTTCGAGGGGGACTACCGGGACGGTACCCTGGAGCAGATGTTGCTCACTCCCCAACCCCTGGCGGTGTTGGTCATCGGCAAGGTGCTGGCCCATTGGCTGTTGACCGGCGTGCCGGTGGTGCTGATCGCGCCCCTGGTCGGGCTCCAGTACCATCTGTCGGACTCCGGGATTCAGGCCATGATGCTGTCCCTGATGCTGGGGACACCCATCCTCAGCCTGATCGGCGCCATCGGTGCGGCCCTCACCCTGGGCCTGCGGGGCGGTGGCATTCTGTTATCCCTGCTGGTGCTACCCCTGTACATCCCGGTGCTAGTGTACGGCGCCGGGGCGGTCACGGTGAGCGTCCAGGATCTCAACGACATCCAACCCTATCTGTCTCTGCTAGGCGCATTCCTGCTCCTGGCCCTGGTTTTTTCGCCCCTGGCAGCGGCGGCAGCGCTGCGTATCTCGGTCGAATGACAAAGGTCCCTCGATGAACATCCATTGGTACAAATATGCCTCCCCGGCCACTTTTTACCCCCTGGCCGGGCGTCTCATCCCCTGGTTCGGCTGGTCGGCGGCGATTCTGATCGGGATCGGCCTCTACTGGGGCTTTTTCCACACCCCAGACCAACTGGGGGGCTCCAATCCCCAAAAGGAGTATTACCGGATCATCTTCCTGCACGTGCCGGCCGCCTGGGCGTCCATGTGGCTGTATCTGGTACTGGCGGGCTGGTCGGCGGTCGGATTGGTGTTCAACACCCGGTTGTCGTTCATGATGGCCTACGCGGTGGCCCCCACCGGCGCCCTGTTCACCTTCATCGCCCTGCTGACCGGCGCTTTCTGGGGCCGGCCCAGTTGGGGCACCTGGTGGGATTGGGATCCGCGCCTCACCTCGGAGTTGGTGCTGTTCTTCCTATACGGCGGCTACCTGGCGCTCCATTCCGCCATGGATGACCCGCGCCGGGGGGACCGGGCCTCCGCCCTGCTGGCCATCGTGGGCCTGGTGTGCGTGCCCATCATTTTCTGGTCCATCAACTGCCCGGACCCGAATCAGTGCGCGGCCCTGCATCAGCGCTCGGATATGTCCCGCATCGACCCCAACATCCTGGCCTCCATGCTGATCCTGACCCTGGGCGTCTGGCTGTATTCGTTCGCTACCAGCTTCATGCGGGTCCGGTCCATCATCCTGACCCGGGAAGCGGATACCGAGTGGGTGCGGGAACTCATTAACCAGGAACAGCGACATGGCTGAGTTTTTTTTCCAAGGCGGCTATGGCTTTTACGTATGGACATCCTATGGCGTAGGATTCGCTCTCATGGCGATGGAGATTTTTCAGCTACGCCGCCACCAAAGAACTATTTGGCGCCGCGTCGGTCGATTGACCCGTATGCGTTCCGAGGTGAAACATGAAAGCCAGACATAAACGCCTGATCTTGGTGGGCTTGGCGGTGGCCGGCGTGGGAGTCGCCGCCACCCTGGCCCTAAAGGCCCTGCAAAGCAACATCGCCTATTTCTTCTCGCCAAGCCAGGTGCTGGCCAACGAAGCCCCCCGGGATCGCACCATCCGGGTCGGCGGCCTAGTGGAAAAGGGCTCTCTGGAACGGAAGGCGGACGGGCTATCCATGGATTTCCGGGTCACGGACAACAAGCAGACGGTGACAGTGCGCTACACCGGTATCCTGCCGGATCTGTTTTCCGAGGGCCGGGGGGTGGTGACCCGGGGTCGCCTGGGCGCCGACAACCTGTTCGTGGCGGAAGAAGTGCTGGCCAAGCATGACGAGGCCTACATGCCACCGGAAGTGGCCGCCAGCCTGCAAACCACCCACGCCGAGGGTGTGGCCCAAACCAGTGCGGGGAGCAAGCCATGATTCCTGAACTCGGGCAAATGGCCCTGATCCTGGCCCTGTGCCTGGCCTTGACCCAAGCCATCTTCCCCATCTGGGGGTCCTTGGCCAATGTACCCAATTGGGTGGCGCTGGCCCGTCCCCTCGCCTGGGGTCAGACCCTGTTCCTGGCCATGGCCTTCGCTTGCCTGACCCAGGCGTTTCTCACTGACGACTTTTCCGTGGCCTACGTGGCCCACAACTCCAACACCCAGTTGCCGTCGATCTATAAGGTTTCGGCGGTATGGGGCGCCCACGAGGGTTCCCTGTTGCTGTGGGCATTCCTGCTCACCGCCTGGGGCGCAGCGGTGGCGGCCTTCAGCCGCAACATTCCGGACCAGGTGGTGGCCCGGGTACTGGGCGTCATCGGCCTGGTGAGCGTGGGTTTTCTGCTGTTCATGATTCTCACCTCCAACCCCTTCGAGCGCCTGTTCCCGGTCCCCCCCCAGGGGCGGGACCTGAATCCCCTGCTCCAGGACCCTGGCCTGGCCATCCATCCCCCCATGCTGTACATGGGCTACGTGGGCTTCTCGGTGGCGTTCAGCTTCGCCATCGCCGCCCTGATCGGCGGCAAGCTGGACGCCGCCTGGGCGCGCTGGTCCCGGCCCTGGACCACGATCGCCTGGGTGTTCCTCACCCTGGGCATCGCCCTCGGCAGTTGGTGGGCCTATTACGAACTGGGCTGGGGCGGCTGGTGGTTCTGGGACCCGGTAGAAAATGCCTCCTTCATGCCCTGGCTGGTGGGCACCGCCCTCATCCACTCTCTGGCGGTCACCGAAAAGCGGGGCGCCTTCAAGAGCTGGACCCTGCTGTTGGCCCTGTTTGCCTTTTCCCTCAGCCTGCTCGGCACTTTCCTGGTGCGCTCTGGCGTGCTCACGTCGGTGCATGCCTTCGCCACCGACCCTACCCGGGGCACCTTCGTGCTGGTGTTCCTGTGCCTGGTGATCGGCGGTTCCCTGACCCTATACGCCTGGCGGGCACCCAGCATTTCCAGCGGTGGCCGCTTTGAACTGGTGTCCCGGGAAAGCTTCCTGCTCGGCAATAACCTGATCCTGACCCTGTTCTGCGCCCTGGTCCTGTTCGGCACCCTGGCGCCCCTGATCTACGAGGCCCTCGGCTGGGGCAAGATCTCGGTGGGCTTCCCCTGGTTCAACACCATGTTCCTATACCTGATGCCATTTCTGGCCCTGTTCCTGGGCGTGGGACCCCTGGTCCGCTGGAAGGAAGACAGCGCGACGCGCCTGGTCCGCCAGCTCTGGTTGGCGGCGGCCCTGAGCCTGGCGACCGGCGGCGTCAGCCTGCTGGTCTCGAACCATTCGGGGCGCTGGACCGTCGCCCTGGGCCTCGCGCTGATGGCCTGGCTGGTGCTGTCCAACTTGGTCAGCCTGGCCCAGCGCTACCGGCACCAGGGGGTGCGGTCGGCCCTGGCGGACCTGGCCGGCAAGGGTCGCGCCTATTACGGCATGTGGCTGGCCCACTTAGGGGTCGCCATGTTCGTGCTGGGCGTCACCATGGTCAGCCACTACGGTGTGGAGAAGGACCTGCGCATGTCCCCCGGCGATCAATACCCGGTGGAGGGCTATACCTTCGTGTTCGAGGGCGTCACCCCCCTCAAGGGGCCTAACTACACCGCCCACCGGGGCCGGGTGCGGGTCCTCGAAGGAGACCGGGAAATTGCCGTCCTGGAACCGGAAAAGCGGGCCTACCTGGTGCAAAACCGGCCCATGACTGAGGCGGCCATCGATCCCTCCCTGACCCGGGACCTGTACGTGTCCCTGGGAGAGCCGGTGGGCGGGGCGGATTGGGCGGTACGCATCTATTACAAGCCCTTCGTGCGCTGGATCTGGCTGGGCGGCATTTTCATGGCCCTGGGCGGGCTGGTCGCCATCAGTGACCGCCGCTACCGGCCCTTTGCCCGCCGCCGGGAAGCCAGCGCCGGCCTAGCCGCACCCGTTACCGCCTGAGGGAATTCACCATGTCGCCAGGTTTGAAGTACTTTTTACCCCTCGGCATTTTCGCCATCATGGCCCTGTTTTTATACCGGGGCCTGGGCATCGATCCGCGGTTGGTGCCCTCGCCCTTGGTGGGCAAACCGGCGCCCACCTTCAGCCTGCCCGCCCTGGAGGATCCCGGCAAGACGGTGGCCAATGGGGACCTGCTCGGCAAGGTTTCCCTGCTCAACGTCTGGGCGACCTGGTGCGGTTCCTGCCGGGCCGAACATCAGGTACTCATGTCCCTGGCCCGCAAGGGCGAGGTGAATATCCTTGGCCTCAACTACAAGGACACCCGCCCGGAAGCCCAGCAATGGCTGAAATCCCTGGGCAATCCCTATGTGGTAAATGCCTTCGACGCGGACGGCCGCGTGGGCATCGACTGGGGCGTGTATGGCACTCCTGAGACCTTCGTCATCGACCGCAAAGGCATGGTCCGCTACAAGCACGTGGGTCCCCTCACGGCGGAGGTTCTCGCGGACGCCATTCTGCCCCTGGTGCGCAAGTTGAAAGAGGAAAGCTGATGCGTCTCGCCCCCGCCCTGCTGGTCCTTTTGCTGTGGGTTGGCGCCAGCGCCGGATCGACCCTCGCCGAGTTCAAGTTTCCGGATCCGGCCCAGGAACAGGAGTTCCGGGAACTCACCGAACAACTACGCTGCCTAGTGTGTCAAAACGAATCCCTGGCCGGGTCCCAGGCGGAATTGGCCCAGGATCTGCGCCGCTCGGTGTACGAGATGATGATCGGCGGCAAATCCAAGCAAGAGATCATCTCCTTCCTGGTCGACCGGTATGGGGATTTCGTTCTGTACGATCCGCCCCTGCGCCCAGCCACCTATCCGCTCTGGTTCGGCCCCCTGCTGCTGGCCGGCGTGGCCGCCCTGTTCCTGGCCCGCGCCCTGGTCCGGCGCCGCCGCCAAGCGGAAGCGGGCCTATCCTCGGAACAACAGCAACGGCTCAAGTCCATCCTGAGCAACAACCAATCTACCGACGATAGCGACAACCCTGGGGGCCGGTCATGATGGTGTTTTGGGTAATGGTGGCGGGACTGGTGGGTCTGGCCCTGTTGTTTATCCTGCCGACCCTGCTGCGTCCGCGCCAATCGACCCAGGATATCAACCTCAATGAAGTCAATCTGGCGGTATTCCGCCAGCAGATGGCGGAACTGGACCGGGATCTAGCCGCCGGCAATTTGGATCAAGCCAGCCATGCCGCCGCCCGCCAGGATCTGGAACGGGAACTGCTGCTGGACATCGAGGATCATCCGGCGGCCGCTGCGGCCCGTGCGCCCAGCGGGCGCTGGGCGGCCCTGGCCCTGGCCGGCCTGCTGCCCTTGCTGGCGGTGGGTCTGTACCTCAAGATCGGTCAGCCCCGCGCCCTGGACCCGCCATCCCAGGCCAGTGCCCAACCCGGCCAGGCGCCGGGTCAGGGAATGCCGTCCATGGACGATCTGGTCGTCAAGCTGGCCAAGCGCATGGAACAGGACCCCAACAACCTGCAAGGCTGGTTGATGCTGGGCCGCAGCTATATCGCCATGGAACGGATGCCGGACGCGGTGCTGGCCTACGAAAAGGCCCTGGGCCTGGCACCCAAGGACGTGGAGGTGTTGCTTGGCTTGGCCGAGGCCCTGATCCGCACCCAGGATTCGGAAATTCAGGGTCGCCCCCTAGAACTGATCCAGCAAGCAGTCGCCCTGGAGCCTGACCATCCGAATGCCCTCTGGCTCATGGGTTCGGCGGAATTCCAGCGGGAACGGTACGCGGAAGCGGTGGCGCTCTGGACCCAACTGGAGCCCAAACTGGAACCGGGTGGTGAAGAAGCGGACATGGTACGGACCGCCGTCCAAGAAGCCCGGCAGCGGGCTGGCCTGGCCGCTCCGGCGGCCGCTCCAGCGGCACCAGCCACCGCGCCAGCACCAGCCACCGCCCAGGCGTCGGCCGTCACCTTGGAAGTGGAAGTGAGCCTGGCCCCGGAACTGGCCGCCCAGGCCGCTCCCGAGGATAGCCTGTTTGTGTTTGCGCGCGCCCTCCAGGGTCCGCCTATGCCCCTCGCCGTGCAGCGCCGCCAGGTCAAGGACCTGCCGGTCAAGATACGACTGGACGACAGCATGGCCATGCAGCCCCAACTCAAGCTGTCCGGCTTCAAGGAAGTGCTGGTGGGGGCCAGGATTTCCAAATCCGGGATCGCCACGCCCCAAAGCGGAGATCTACAGGGCGAAGTCCAGCCGGTCGCCGTCACTCAAACCGGGCCAGTGCAGGTGCGGATCGACCAAGTTCGACCTTGAGTTCCAGGCCGGCGCGGCGGGCGGGGGCGCCGGATTGGGCAGTAGAGATCCGGTTCCCGTCCACCGCTAGCCACCATCATCCGCGCCTTTGGACGGGCCGGGGTACGGGAATGTTGGCTCCTGCCTCCCGGCGGCCACCAATCGACCATTAGCCGGCCGGTTCAGGGACAGTTCGGTACTCCAAACGTCCGGGATAGGCCGGCCCCTCCCCCGGTGGCCCGGTTGCCGGGCCGCACCGCGCTGAAGGCCCACCGCCGCCCAGCCTGTATCATCCCGCCCCAGGGCGCCCCGCCCCGATTGAGTACCAATCAACCGCCGTCACCCGGAATGACCCCATGATCTACCAGCTGGACCGCACCACGCCAGCGGCGCCCTTTCCCGACGTGGAACAAGCGGAGCGGGAGCCGGACGGGCTGTTGGCCCTGGGCGGTGACCTGTCCCCCGAGCGCCTGCAGAACGCCTACCGGCACGGCATCTTTCCCTGGTATAGCCGGGGGCAACCGATCCTCTGGTGGTCCCCGGATCCCCGTTGGGTGCTGTTCCCGGAACAGTTGCGCCTATCCCGCAGCCTGCGCAAAACCCTGCGCCGGGGCCACTTCCGGGTCAGTTTCGATCAGGCTTTCGACACCGTCATTCGCGCCTGTGCCGCGCCCCGGGGCGATGCAGCGGATACCTGGCTGGTCCCGGAGATGATGCGCGCCTATGGCCGGCTGCACCAGGGCGGCGTCGCCCATTCCGTGGAAGTCTGGGCCGGTTCCCAATTGGCCGGCGGGCTCTACGGTGTGGCTCAGGGTCGGGTATTCTTCGGCGAATCCATGTTCAGCCACCAGAGTGACGCGTCCAAGGTAGCACTGGTGCATCTGGTGGATCGTCTCGCGGCCTGGGGATACCAGCTCATCGACTGCCAGGTACATACGGACCACCTGGAACGGATGGGCGCCGTGGCGGTGCCCCGGCCCCAGTTCACGACACTGGTGCGCCACTGGTCCCAGGTACCCGGACGCGCGGGAACCTGGCGGGACGAGCCGGTGGTGGCACCCCAGGTGCCCCACTGGTTAAACCAGCGTCCCATGGTGAGCGATGACCCGGAGCCCGGCTAGACATACCATGAAACAAGAAGACCGCAACCGTTCCTCCCAGCGAATTCAGCTGTATCTGTCGCCGGAACATGGCTGTAGCTATCTGGCCGAACGCACCGCCCGCACCCTGTTCGTGGACCCCTCCGCCCACCTGACGCCCCACCTGTACCGCAACCTGCTGGAACTGGGTTTTCGCCGCAGTGGCGACCATGTGTACCGGCCGGAATGCCCCGGCTGCGGCGCCTGTATTCCAGTGCGTATCCCGGTCAACGAATTCACGCCCAGGCGCAATCAGCGGCGCTGCTGGCGGCAAAACGAATCCATCACCCAGGTGCTTGGCCTGAACCCAGTGCTGGATATGGAACATTTTCAACTGTATCAACGCTACACCGGCACCCGCCATCCCACCGGCGGCATGGCGGACGCGGACCAGCAACGCTATCTGGACTTTCTCACCACCCGCTGGGGCGACACCCGCTTCTTTGAATTTCGCCAGCAGGAGCGGCTGATGGCGGTGGCGGTAACGGACCGGGTTCCAGATGGGCTCTCCGCCGTTTATACCTTTTTTGATCCGGACATGGCGTCCCGCTCCCCCGGCATGTTTGCCATCCTCTGGCAAATCGCGGAAGCGCGCCGCCAGGGCCTGGACTGGCTGTACCTGGGCTACTGGATCCGCAATTGTGAAAAAATGAACTACAAGGACCAATACCGCCCCATGGAGGCCTGGGATGGGCGTCTCTGGCAACGGCTGGAACATCCCGACACCCCGAATAACCCGCGCTAGGGCTTCCGTCCCTCGGAGCCCAGCGCCAGCCAGCAGGGGACTGCTGTCATTCAGGGGTTCTGAGTTGTTGCCTTCCTTGGTGACCCAACTCCTGCCGGGCACGAACCCACGGCCACTAAATAAAGCCCGCCCGGCCCCCGGAACGGCCGGATGGCTGTGCTATACTTTTCCGGTTAGATCCCCAGCGGATCGCGGGCATGATTCAGGTTGGAGAATGGCTAAAGAAGATATCATCGAGATGGAAGGGGCGGTCGTGGAGACTTTACCCAACACCATGTTCCGGGTCCAGTTGGACAACGGACATTTGGTTACGGCCCACATCTCCGGAAAGATGCGCAAGCATTACATCCGCATCCTTACCGGTGACAAGGTGACGGTGCAACTCACCCCCTACGATTTGACCAAGGGGCGGATTACCTACCGCGCCCGTTAGTCCCCTTCGGGTTTTGCTCCCTTCTCTTCGCCGGTCCCATGGGACGATACGCCCCGCCGAGGGGGCGGACCTGCTTGGACCGCGCTGAAGTTCCTGCCGTGCCGTCCGTGGGAGTCGCCCGCGAGTACCTGGCAAGCCGGGGGCCAATGGCCCAGGGGGCCTGCAGCCGATCCCATTGACTTACGCCACCCCCAGGGGCGGTGGCTCCCCATGAGCCAACCGGCACGGGCCAGATTCCTCTGGAACACTTGAGGCGAACGCTTGAACGCAAGCAGATCCCTGAGTTCGCGTAAAATTTCATGCTGGGTCCCCGCCCGCCGGGCTTGGGGAACCCCGGCCAGCCGGCGGTCAGCGTCGCCACTCAGCAAGGAGTCGAATCCAGGTGGCTAGATTCTACGTGGTCAGCGAAACATCCCAGGAGCGGGTGCCGTTCCTGCGGGGAATCCTGGTGCAGTCCCTGGTGGCGGCCGGATTGGGTTTCGAGCAGGCCTACTCCCTATCCCAGTTCATTCGCAAAGAATTCGGTGACGCGGAAGAGGTGACCACCTCGGAAATCCGCTCCCATGTACTCCGCGCCCTGGAGCTTCAATACGGCTTGGGCATCGCGGAAAACTATGCCCGGGGTCCCCAACGGGATCAGCAGATCACGGTACGGGATCCCAGCCGCGAGACCCTGTTTTCCGTGGGTCTGCTCAGCCACAAACTCCAGGCCTGCGCCATCTCCCCCCGTGATGCCCAAAACGCCGCCCAACGGGTGATGGAATCCTTGCAAAAAGGCGGCATCACCGAAATCAGCCACCGGGAATTGGCCCGCGTCATTTACCGGGTGCTCGGTGAACGTTGTTCCATGCTGGCCGCCAATCGCTACCTGTCCTGGCAGCAATTTCAGGCCAGCGGCCGGCCCCTGATTCTGCTCATCGGCGGGGCCACCGGCACCGGAAAAAGCACAGTGGCCACCGAGTTAGCCTTTGTCATCAACGTACCCCGCACCCAGTCCACGGACTTGATGCGGGAGATCGTCCGCAGTTACGCCTGCGACGAAGCCGCCGCCGCCAGCCTCAACTACTCCAGCTTTGAAGCCTGGCGGGGTCTCCCCGAAGCGGATCCGGACGCACCCGAATCGGCGGCCGGCGCGGAACGGGTGGTGGCTGGCTTCATGGCCCAATTTCATGCGGTTCGGGATGGCATCAAGGCCACCATTCAGCGCGCCCTGCGGGAGCGGCAGGACCTGATCCTGGATGGGGTGCATGTCATCCCTACCCGGTTGGACATGGCCACGATGGCCCAGGATGCCCTAGTGGTTCCGGTGGTGTTGGTGGTGGCGACCCGGGAACGTCTCATCCGGCGCTTTACCGAGCGGGGCCAAAAGCAGCCAGGGCGCGGTGGCAGCCGCCGCTACCTGCGTAACCTTGACGCCATTTGGGAGATTCAATCTTTTCTAGTTACCGAGGCCGACGGCGCCGGCGTCCCCCTGATCTTCAGTTGGACCATTGAGGATTCCGTCTACGAAATCCTCCTGGAACTCGCCCGGGCCGTGGCCAGGGATTATCCCCCCGACCCCGCTTTTCTCGACTGAGCCGGCAGATGGGCAACCTAGGGCCGGATCACAAGTCGAGGGCTATCGGGGTGGGTCGCCTGGCCGACAAACTATCTGGACTGACGGCCTTGGCGACCAGATTCCGGGCCTGGAGGGAATCCGCCACCCAAGCGGAACCGGAGGTCCCGCCCCGCCAACGGGACTGGACGCGACACCCAAGCGTGCGGTGGATATGGGCGGGGTTGAATCGCTTGCGTTTACGTGAGTACCGCCGCCTGCGGGGCTGGGGCTACCTCCCGATCGGCGTGGTCTCCCTGATCGGCGGCATCCTAACCTATAACACCTATGAAGAAGTAAGAGTCCTGTCCCGCAAACAGGTCGAATATTCTTTCCAGCGGGCTGCCCAGGACCGGGTGTTGATGGTGCAGCGGGAAGTGGAATACAGCCTGTCCCTAGTCCAGGATATTGCCAGCCTATTCAATGCGTCGCCGGTGGTCGGGCGCCGGGATTTCCGGAGATTCGTGGGACCCGCGTTGCGCCGGCAACCCGCCATTCATTCCTTGCAATGGGTTCCACTGGTGGCGGAAAGCCAGGTCAAGGATTTTGTGGCCGAGGCGCGCCGTAGC
This sequence comes from uncultured Chromatiaceae bacterium, assembly GCA_964538875.1. Classification (GTDB taxonomy): domain Bacteria; phylum Pseudomonadota; class Gammaproteobacteria; order Chromatiales; family Chromatiaceae; genus CAZIHO01. The sequence continues at coordinate 3,710 of CAZIHO010000055.1, read as the reverse complement.
CTGCCATCCTTTCGGCTCACCGAATTGGATCTGGAAGGCAAACTGGTCAAGGCGGGACCCAGGCCAATACATTTTCCTATTCTGTATGTGCAGCCCTATAAACGCAATAAGGAACTATTGGGCTATGACCTGGGCGCGGACCGGCAGGCCTGGCAAGCGCTCACCGCCACCCGCAATTCTGGGCAACTTCAGGTATCCCTGCCGCTGCTGGTTTTCCGGGACGGCCGGGAACGGCAAAGTTACGCGGTCTACGTGCCGGTCTACGCCAAGGCCGACAGCCCCGAATTTCAGGCGGAAGAAGATGAAGATGAAGGCGTCCCCGGCGAGTTGCGCGGATTCGTGGTGGGGATTTTTTGCATCGAGGACGTAGTGGAACGGCCCCTCGCCAACCTGCAACCGGCCGGAATCCTCATGAGATTTTTTGTCCGGCATCCGGATGACAGAATCACCCATCTCTATACCCACTTCTCCCGGCTGCATAAAGACAACCCACCGGATCCCAATACCTCCACATCCAGCATCCAACCCATCTTGCAAAGCATCAAACTGGGCAACCAAAGCCTGGACGTGATATTGGAAGCGGAACCAGGCAATTACCTGATCGATTACCGGAGTGGCGTATTGGTATTGGTGGCGGGCGCCGCCTTTACCCTACTGCTGGCTATTTACATCTGGACCCTAGTGAATCGCGCCGCCAAGGTTGACCGGCTGGTCAACCGGCGCACCTACCAACTCCGGAGCGCCATCACCGCCCTCAACAAGGAAATCATGGAACGCAAGCGGGCCGAGAATAACCTCCAAGGGTTGAATGAAAACCTGGAGTCCATCGTGCGGGTCCGCACCCAGGAAGCCGAACGCCGCGCCAATGAATTAGAACAATTCGCCTATGTCACTTCCCATGATCTTAAGGCGCCCCTGCGGGCCATCTCCAACCTGGCCACCTGGATCGAGGAGGATCTGAGGGGCAAATTGGATGAGGCGACACGGGAACAGTTGACCCTGTTGCGGGATCGAGTCCAGCGCATGCACACGCTGATCGAGGGCTTGCTGGAGTACTCACGGGTCGGCCACACTCGCGTCACCGAGGTCGCCATCGACAGCGGTGAACTGCTCCGGGAAACCATCGACTCCTTGGCGCCACCCGACGGATTTACTATCGATATTCCCGCCGACATGCCCCGCTTGCGGGGCGACCGGCTCCAGATGGGGCAGGTATTCTCCAATCTCATCAGCAATGGTATCAAGCACCACGGCGGCTCTAGGGGTCACATTTGGATCCGCTTCCAAGATCTCGGCAACCAACTAGAATTTTCCGTGGGCGACGACGGCCCCGGCATCGCGCCGGAATATCATGGCAAGGTATTCATGATGTTCCAGACCCTGGAAACCAAGGATGTCGCCAATAGCACCGGCATCGGCCTAGCCTTAGTTAAAAAGATTGTTCAGGAGCAAGGGGGAACGATTCAGCTAAATTCCGAGCTAGGCAAAGGCGCTATATTTACCTTCACTTGGCCCAAGACTCCAGTCACCGACCCCCAGGGCAAGACATCCCCTGGGTAGGAAAAGAACAGGTTTTTTGCAATGCAAGATCAGAATTCCGGCATTCTTTTAGTGGAAGACGATCGCGTCGATGTCATGACCGTGCAGCGGGCGTTGAGAAAGAATCGCTTTTCCAGCCCCCTGCACATTGCCCGCACCGGCCTTGAGGCCCTTGCCATGCTGCGCGGTGAGGGTCGCCCCCGGATTCCGGCCCCATCCCTGATCCTGCTCGACCTCAACCTGCCCAAGATGAGCGGTATCGAATTTCTCAAGGAACTGCGGGCCGACCGGGACCTTCAGTCGTCCCGGGTCATCGTCCTCACCTCCTCCAACGAACCCCAGGACCGGGACGCCGCGTTTCAATACGAGGTGGACGATTACATCGTCAAACCTCATTCATTTGATGAGTTCAATTCCGCCATTGCCACCGTGCTGTCCTTCTGGACTGCGGAAGTCGAATAACCGCTCCCCGGCCCATTGAACTGAAGCGGGTGGCTGCTTGACGCCCATGGCACTTGTCATAGCTGGGATAGCAGCAGCCACCAGACATGCAGCGTAACAAAGGATAAGGGAATCCCAATGGCCACCATTAAATTGGCTAGGGGCGGATTCAGACGATGTTCACTGGCCACGATGGCCGCCGTAATCATCGGCGGCATGGCCGCTTCAAACAGGGTCACCTGCATATCCAGGCCCCGGAACCCGAGTAGCTGGATATACAGCAGATAGATCATCAGGGGCGCCAGGATCAACTTAAAACCGAGACCCAACGCCAATTCCCTGCGGTATGCCGCGATCTCCCCCAATTTCAATTGCATCCCAACCGACACCAGCGCCAGGGGCGCCAAGGTATCCCCTAGGCGCATCAGCAATACCTCCCACCAATCGGGGTAGGCCAGGGGGCGCAGCAATAGCGCCACCACCAGGGCAATGAAAGGCGGGAATTTGAGGATTCTCCTGGGTATTTGCGCCCATGAGGACCCGCCCTCCCCATAGAGGTTGGCCAATGGAATACCTAAAATGGACAACACCAGGAAGGAACCCAATTGATCGGCGACAATGGCAGTGGGCAAGCCCTGGTCGCCGAAGTAGGCGCCCACCATGGGTACGCCCACGAAGGAGGTATTGCCCAGTCCAGCGGTCAGAATCAAGGCCCCGGTGGTGAGTGGCTCAAGCCGCATCCATCCCGCGAGGACTCGAAACAGGATGGCGGCCAATCCGAAGATCAACCAAGGCATAGCACCGGTCCACCAAAGGTTTTCCGACAGGGTCAGCCGATGGATGTGTAGTAAGGTCAGCGCCGGCAGGGAGATATGAATGATGAAGCTATTCAGGGTGGCTGGACCCGTATCCGGCATACGCTGAAAACGGCGCAACAAAATGCCGCCAATAAAACAACCAATCAACAGCAGCAAATTGCTCATGTCAGCTTTTTACCCGGTTGCGCATTCCGCGCCGGCCCAGCCACCATCACGCTCAAGTCCACCCAGTAAACCCCCATCTCATTTGGTTTGATAAAGCGCTAACCGGAACTGGACCAGTCGACACCGGCAGATGAGGGTGAGTATCATTTCAAATGGATAACGAGAATGCAAGTGAATGGGAGTGTGGGAGTCAGCGCCTATTGGCCCCTTCCTCCCAAGGGGACCTTGAAAAATGGCCATCCATGCCATTTTTCAAGACGCAAAGCGCAAATGTGATTTCCGCTTTGCTTCATTTTCAAGCAGTTGCCTGCTTGAAAATGGCGGGGTATCCCTACCCCGCAAGGGCACCCTGAATTTTTCAAGGTGCCCCCAAGATGCCATCCGAATAGCCTGAATAACCTGACAACCGGACTAAGGCGCGGCGATTACCGGTCCGCCCGCCCGGCGGCTAGGCAGGCACCGGACGGATTCAGGATGGGGGGACCTGCCAATGCTGGACGGCTGCGAGTTCCCGCAGACGCTTGAGGGTTAAATCGAAGCGCATATCGTCCAGGGGGCGACGAGCCTCGGCGATGGCCTCCGCCAACTCGGTGCCGGCCACCAGGGCGGTTAGGTCTTGATAGCGGGCGATGGCGCTGAACTTATGCTGCACCAGCATGGGCCATAGTTGGCGCAACAGGTTCTCGATCGCTGCCACCTCCGGCGCGGGGGGGACGCTGTACACCACCGGCACCTGGGGTTGGGGCT
>CAZIHO010000054.1:18684-22168 GCA_964538875.1 uncultured Chromatiaceae bacterium | reverse complement strand
GCCTCCCCGCCTCACCCGCCCTGCCGCTTCGCCAATTCCCGGGCCGCCCGTAACCGGTGCGCCACCGGTTCATTCAAGCGCCGGGAGGCGGAGTTCCAGCGCTTTTGAATGGCTTCCAGATCACCAAATAGCTTATCCGCCGGCTCTAAATCTCCCTGGGAATAGAGCCAGATGGCGTATTCCGCCTTGGCGCCAAAGCTGCCAAATTTTTGTAGCGCCGAGTCAAACTCGTCCCTGGCTTTGGCGGCGCGGGAGGTGCCCCCATAGCAGCGGGCGAGCAGGATGCTGACCGCCTCGGCCCGGAACTTGGGTTCTTCGGCGCGGATTTCTTCCAGATGCGGGATGGCCTCCTCATAGCGCTGGCATTCGGTCATGGCGTGGGCGGCGCCAAACCGGATCTCGAGATCCGACGCGAAGGGTCCGGTCAGGCATTGTTGGTATTCGTCCGCCGCTTCCGTCGCATGGCCCTGCTCCAATAGGGCTTCAGCGAGGCGCATACGATTTTGGGCGGTGGGCGCCTCGGTAAAGCGGGCCCGGGCTTCTCGAACTTCCCGGTTGGGATCCACCGCCTTGACCGCCGCCGACACCGCTTGCAGGGCGCCCCGCTCCAGCCTTGAATGGGGTAAATAGATGGCGAATAGATACACCAGACTGCCCAGTAGGGGGAACATGAATAGGATGAATAGCCAATACATTTCCTGGCGGGTGCGAACCGCATGGATGGCGCACAGCAGCGCCAGGATCACATGAATTCCGAGCCCCAAAAATGGCATGAGTGTTTCCTCCCTCGTTCAATTAGGACGCTGGTTGAATGGGACCGCGATACCATTGCAGCAGCTGATGCGGAGCCTGGCCGGTCCCAACCCGCAAGGGGGATCCGGGGGGTGCCGGTTGGGCGGGATGTGAATCAATATCATACCCAGTTCCCCCCGTAAATATCCTGCTGAGGGGAATACCGCACGCTTGCCGACCTGGCCAGGCGAGGCCGGGTTGTCGGCTAGGGGCTGGGCTGGTGTGAGGAAAAGAAGCGGAATTGGCCCTCGATGCCATCCACCGGGGAATTTCCCAGGTAATGAGCCTCGCCGGCCAGACCCAGGGGTGTGGCGGCGGCTTCGCTGAATAGGACCGGCACCCGGAAACCCTTGGCCAGTTTTTCGGCCCGGAACAGGAAGTTGACTTCCCGGCCGCTGAGTTCTTCGCCCCGCTCGCCGAAACTGACCAGCACGCTGCCCTGGTGGATAACCAGGCGATACTGGACCGGGCTGTCCAGCCGCCAGGCCTCCAGGTCCGCCAGGGCGGCCCGCACCCGCTCCGGCGTGCTGGGATCATCCGGCCACCAGGCGAACAGGGCGTCGCCCACGCAGCTATTCAGGGTGCCGCCATGACCCTCGATCAGGGGTTGCAGGCCGCCGATCCAGGTTTGCAGCCGTTCCAGCGCCGCCCTGCCGCCCAGATTGGCGATGAGGCCGGAATAGTCCACCACGTCCGCCAGCAGCAGCCAGCAGATGCGTTCGGTCAGGTTGCCCAGGCGCCGGGTGGGGTCTGAATCCGTAGCGGCCCGCCCCCGCTCTTCCAGGCGCGGACAGCGATAGTGCAGGGTCAGGTCACCGAGGCGCACCTGATCCCCATCCATGAGTAACGCCGGCCGGGTCACCGGCACCTGATTGACGTAGGTGCCATTGACGCTGTGCAAATCACTGATGGAAAAGCCACCGAATTCCCCCATCAGCAGGGCGTGGTGCCGGGAAACGGAGGGGTCCGCCAGCACCAGGTCGTTATCCTTATGCCGTCCCAGGGTGGTGTTGCCTTCAAGCCGGTAAATCCGCCCATCGCGTAATTCGAGCCAGGAATTCATCATGACTGAAGCATAACCTTAGCCTGGGTGCCCTGGGACCGCCGGGGCATGGCCCGGCGGTGAACCCTTGCGCAGTTTGTCAAACTCACCGGCCACCCCTGGGCCAGCGATAGCCGCTTCCCGGCAGAAACCGGTCCCACAGGGGCACCAGGGGCGCCAGCACCAGCAACGCCCACAGGGGGCCATGGGGCTGGTAATGAAGCAATTGCCAACCGGCGGCGGCCGACGCCACCATCAGCACATGGATGCGTCGGGCTAGCGGATGGTTGGGCAGCGTCATGGGGTCGGAAATCATAAAAAAGGCGAACAGCAACAGGGCCCCGTTGAGGGCTTGGTGGGTCCAGATGTCCCAGCCCCGGGACCAACCGTAGCCGAGCCACGCCAGGCGCGCCGCCGCCAGGCCCAGGAAGCTGACCAGAAACAGCCAGGCCGCGTCATCCCGCCGGGCGCGGCTGGACACCAGGCCACCCAGGGCCACCAGCCAGACCGCCAGCCCGAGGTCGTTGCCCCACTGGCCGGGAGACACCCAGGCGCCGGGCAACAGCAGCAGGGCCAGGCCGACGCCCAGATTAGCCGGGTTGAACAGATGCTTGCCCCGGATCCGAATCAGAAACTTGGCACTGATGGCGAGACTGGCAGCCAGGGCATGCACCCAAAGATTATCAGCCCGCAGCAGCAGGGATAGGCCGAAGGCCGTGATAGCGGGACTGAGATAGCCGACGCCCCGGACCTGAAACACCCGCAGCCAGAACGTCTGGGTAGCCAGGGCAGCGGCCAGGCACAGGACCATCTGGGTGGCCTGGAGACTGAAATCCCGCAGCAGCACCCCGGCGCCCAGCAGCAGCGCTTGGAAGGCCAACTGGAACAGGCGCGGGTCGCGGGTCATGGGGACTCCGGGGGTTGCCCCCTTAGTTAGGCAAACAAGCCCATCAGGTCATCCAAAAACCGCCAGCCGAGGGGGCTGGGCCGCACCCGGCGCGGGTGGGGTTCCAGTAGGCCCCGGCGTTGCGCCAGCTCCAGCCCAGCGGCCAGCCGGTCCGGCGTCAATCCGGTCCGGGTCTGGAACAGGCGTTGAGAAAAGCCGCGCTTGAGGCGCAGGGCGTTGAGCATGAACTCCAGCACCAGGGCATCCGGGTCTAGGGTTTGGCAACCGGCCAGAAAATGGCCCTGGTCCGCCGCGCCCAGGTAATCGTTGGGGCGACGCTGTTTCCAGCGCCGTTGCACGCGGCCATCCGCCAGGGTGAGCTTGCCGTGAGCGCCGGCGCCAAGGCCCAGATAATCGGCGAAGCTCCAGTAACCCAGGTTATGGCGACAGGCGCGACCGGGCCGGGCGTAGGCCGACACCTCGTATTGCCGGAAACCAGCGCCGGCCAGCAGGTCCTTGCCCTGGGTCTCGATGGCGTCCAGCAGGTCCTCGTCCGGCAGGGGCGGCGGATTGAGCCCGAACGGCGTGCCCGCCTCCAGGGTGAGTTGGTAATAGGACAGGTGCTCCGGCCCCCAGTCCAACACCTGTTCCAGGTCCCGGCGGGCGCTGGCCAAGTCCTGGCCCGGCAGGCCATACATCAGGTCCAGGTTGATGTTGGTGAAACCGGCTCGCCGCGCCAGACCCAGGGCGTCCCTGGCCTCGCC
>CAZIHO010000054.1:1792-18584 GCA_964538875.1 uncultured Chromatiaceae bacterium | reverse complement strand
AGTTCCTGGTCCAGGTCCCTCAGCAGGGCGTCCACATAGGCCTGTTCCGGAAGATCGGTGCTCCCTGGGTAGGAGTTGAAGTCGCAATAGGCGCATTTGCGCCGACACCAGGGGATATGGACGTATATCCCCAGGGGCGGCGGGCGGGGGCCGTTCAACCCCCGGCCGGTTGCAGCTTGGCCAGGTTGAGCATCAACCATTTGACCCCCGCCTGATGGAAATTGACCTGCACCCTAGCCTGGGCGCCCTGGCCCTCCTGGTTGAGGATCACGCCCTCGCCGAAGGTGGCGTGCAGCACCCGTTGGCCCATGCGAAAGCCGTCGGCGGCTTCCTGGGCCGGGCGGTAGATGGGGCTGGACACCTTGGGCGCGGCGCGCACTTCCTCCACCAGTTCCGCCGGGATTTCCCGCAGGAAGCGGGACGGCATGGGATAGGTTTCGGAGCCGTGCAAACGCCGGGTTTCCGCATAGGTGAGATACAGCTCCCGCATGGCGCGGGTCAGACCCACATAGCAGAGGCGCCGTTCTTCCTCCAGGCGTTGCGGGTCCTGGGCCGACATCTTGTGGGGAAACAGGTCTTCCTCCATGCCGGCGATGAACACCAGGGGGAATTCCAAGCCCTTGGCGGAATGCAGCGTCATGAGCTGGACACAGTCTTCCATGGCGCCGCCCTGGGCCTCGCCCGCTTCCAGGGTGGCGTGGGCGAGGAAGGCGTCCCGCTCGGAGAGGCCCTCATCCTCTGGATTTTTCTCAAAACGGCGGGCGGCGTTGACCAATTCCTCCAGGTTTTCCACCCGGTCCACGCCCCGGCCGTCCTTGCTCTTCTGGTAATAGTCGGGCAGGCCGCTGGCTTCGATGACCCGGGTCATCTGGTCCGCCAGTTCCAGCTCCTCGATGTCCGCCGCCAGAGTCTTGATGCTGGCTTGGAAGGCTTGCAGGGCCTTGATGGCCCGCCCGGTCAGTTCACCGCCCAGGCGGATTTCCGCCAGCGCCTGCCAGAGGGTGCAGCCCCGCTGCCGGGCCTGGAGGCGCAGCAGTTCGATGGTGCGTTCGCCGATCCCCCTAGGCGGGGTGTTGATGACCCGTTCCAGGGAGGAGTCGTCATCCGGATGGCTCACCAGGCGCAAATAGGCCAGCGCATCCTTGACCTCCGCCCGCTCGAAGAAGCGCAGGCCGCCGTACACCCGGTAGGGAATCTGGGCCTGGATGAGGTGTTCCTCGAAGAGCCGGGACTGGGCGGTGGTGCGGTACAGGATGGCCGCCTCGTCGCGCCGGTGGCCCTGGTTGACAAAGGCCCGCAGCCGTTCCACCACGAAGCGGGCTTCGTCCACCTCGTTATAGGCGGCAAACAGGCGAATCGGTTCTCCCTCGCCGCCGTCCGTCCACAGATGCTTGCCGAGCCGGGACGGATTGTGGGCAATGAGGGCGTTGGCGGCATTCAGGATGTTGCCGGTGGAACGATAATTTTGTTCCAGGCGCACCATCCGGGTGGCGGGGAAATCCCGCTGGAAGCTCTGCAAGTTCTCGATACGGGCGCCGCGCCAACCGTATATAGACTGGTCATCGTCCCCCACCACGAACAGCCGTTGGCCGCCCTCCCCCAACAGCCGGAGCCAAGCATATTGGATGGCGTTGGTGTCCTGGAACTCGTCCACCAGCAAATGTTGGAAGCGTTCCCGGTAATGGCCCAGCAGGTCCGGCCGCCGCTTCCACAACTCGAAGGCGCGCAGCAGCAGTTCTGCGAAATCCAGTAAGCCGCCCCGGTCGCAGGCCTCTTGATAGGCTTGGTACAGCTTGACCATCTGGCGCTGGTAGTGGTCGTTGCCCTGATCCAGATCCTTGGCTCGCAGGCCCTCGTCCTTCTGGGCGTTGATGAACCACTGCACCTGACGGGGCGGCCAGCGGGCCTCGTCCAATTCCAGGGCGCGCAGGGTGCGCTTGATGAGGCGCAACTGGTCGTCTGAATCCAGGATCTGGAAATTTTGCGGCAGTCCCGCGTCCTGCCAATGGGCCCGCAACAGCCGATGGGCCAGGCCGTGGAAGGTGCCGACCCACATGCCACCGATCCGTTGGCCCAGGATCGCCTCGATGCGCTGTTGCATCTCCCGGGCCGCCTTGTTGGTGAAGGTGACCGCCAGGATCGACCAGGGCGACGCCTGTTCCACCTGGAGCAGCCAGGCGATGCGATGCACCAGCACCCGGGTCTTGCCGCTGCCGGCGCCGGCCAATACCAATAAATTACCCGGCGGCGCGGATACCGCGTCTCGCTGGGCGTCGTTGAGGGAATCGAGCAGGTGAGATACGTCCATGGCGCCATTTTAGCCGCAACCGGGTCTCTGCCGGGGGGCACCTTGATCGAGGCCCGCCCCACCCCCACCTTTCCCCCAGGATGATGATTCAGGATGCCCTCATGCCCCCCTTGACCCTGCTGTTTCTGACCGCCCTGGCATTGGGCCTGGCGCTGGAATATTGGCTGCTGGCCCGCCAGGCCCGGCAAGCCCGCTTGCACCGGGACCAGGTGCCGGACGCCTTCGCTGAGCGCATTGCCCTGGCCGAGCACCAAAAAGCCGCCGACTATACCCAGGCCAAGATCGGCTTGGCGCGCCTGGACCTGGCCCTGGGCGCGGTGTTGCTGCTGGTCTGGACCCTGGGCGGTGGACTGGACTGGGTGTTGGGCTGGTGGCGGGGCCTGGATCTGCCGCCCCCCCTATTGGGCGCCCTGGGCCTGTTGACGGTGCTGTTGCTCCAGGGACTCCTGGACCAACCCCTGGCCCTCTGGCGCACCTTTCGTCTGGAACAGAGCTTTGGCTTCAACCGCGCCACCCCCGGCCAATATCTCAAGGATCTGCTGATCGGCGCCCTGCTGGCGGTGCTGATCGGCGGCCCCCTGCTGGCGGTGGTGCTGTGGCTCATGGAACAGGCCGGGGACTTCTGGTGGCTGTACGCCTGGCTGGTGTGGATGGGTTTCTCGTTGCTCATGACCTGGGCCTATCCGACCCTGATCGCGCCCCTGTTCAATCAATTCACGCCCCTCACGGATGAAGCCCTGTTGACCCGCATCCAGGCCCTGATGGAGCGCTGTGGCTTCACTAGCCAGGGAATTTTCGTCATGGACGGTTCCCGCCGCTCCAGCCATGGCAACGCCTATTTCACCGGCTTCGGGCGCAACAAGCGCATCGTGTTCTTCGACACCCTGCTCAAGGGCCTGGCGGTGGAGGAGTTGGAAGCCATCTTGGCCCATGAATTGGGCCATTTCCGCCGCCATCATCTGCACAAGGGCCTGCTACTGAGCGCGCTCCTGTCCTTGGGCGGATTCGCCCTGCTCGGCTGGCTGGCTGGTCAAGCCTGGTTTTACGCCGGTCTAGGGGTCAGCCAGCCATCCCCGGCGGCGGCCCTGATGCTGTTCCTGCTGGCAGCGCCGGTGTTCCTGCAATTCGTGGCGCCCCTGGGTTCCTGGTTGTCCCGCAAGCATGAATTCGAGGCGGACGAATTTGCCTTGAGCCAGGCGGACGGCCGGGCCCTGATCCGGGCGCTGGTCAAGCTCTATCAGGACAACGCCAGCAACCTGACCCCGGACTCCCTCTATTCCGCGTTTCACGACAGCCATCCGCCGGCGCCGGTGCGAATTGCCCATATCTCCTCTAAACTCGCGGTATCCAGCACCTAAAGGAATTCATCCATGCGTACCCTACCAAGTCAATTGCTGGCCCTGGCCTTGGCCGCCAGCCTGCCGGCCCAGGCTGCGGACCCGGCCAACGGCGCCAAACTGGTACAGGCTTCCCAGTGTGGTAAGTGTCATGGCACCGAGATCTACACCCGGCCGGACCGCAAGGTGAAGTCGCTGGCCGGCCTGGAAAAGCAGGTGCGGATGTGTGATCAAAACCTGGGCCTGACCTGGTTCGACGAGGACATCCTGGACGTGGCGGCCTATCTGAACCAGGCCTATTACCATTTCCACTAGGCGCCCCGGCGCCCGTCCATGAGCCGGCGCAAGCTGAGCCAGCGCCAAATCGAGCGCATCGGCCGCCTCCAGGATCAACGCCGGGAGCGCTTGGCCCAGCGGGTCGAGGAACAACTAGCAGACACCCCCGCCGCCGGCGAACCCCGGGAGGGCCGGGTGTTGGTGCGCCATGGCGCCCGCTTGGCGGTGGACCTGGATCAGGGCGGCGGTACGCCCCACCTGTGCCAGATCCGCCAGAATATCGGCCATCCGGTGTGCGGCGACCGGGTGGTCTGGCAACCCCTGGGGCCGGGGGCAGGCGTGGTCACTGCCCTGCTGCCCCGCTCCACCACCCTGGCCCGGCCCAATCTCTACGGTCAGGATAAGGCGCTAGCCGCCAATCTGAGCCAGTTGGTGGTGGTGGTGGCACCCTTGCCGGAGCCGGTGGAATATCTGCTCGACCAGTATCTGGTGGCGGCGGAGCGCATCGGCCTGGGGGCCCTGATCGCCCTCAACAAAATGGATTTGCTGGAGCCGGACGGCCAGGTCCAGTTCAAGCAGCGCTTTGCCCGCTATGAGCGCATCGGCTACCCGATGCTGACCCTCAGCGCGCGCTGGGAGCGGGGCCTGATACCCCTGGAACGGGCTTTGGCCCAGCAGGCCAGCATCCTGGTGGGCCAGTCCGGGGTGGGCAAGTCATCCCTCATCAAGGCCCTGCTGCCCGACTTAGAGATCCAGACCAACCGCCTATCCGAGGCCACCGGCTTGGGCCGCCACACCACCTCCACCGCCACCTGGTACGCCCTGCCCCAGGGCGGCGCCCTGGTGGACTCGCCGGGGGTACGCAGCTTTCGCTTAGGCCCCATCGGCATCCGGGATCTGGAGCTGGGCTACCGGGAATTTCGTGCCCTGGCCGGCGGTTGCCAATTTGGCGACTGCCACCATGACCAGGAACCGGGCTGCGCCCTCAAGGCGGCGGTATCGGACGGCCGGGTGGCACCGGAACGGCTGGCCAGCTTCCGCCACATGGCGGCGCGGCTGGGCCGCTCCTGACATGGTCCCCCTGGGCAAACCCGGCCGCCCCTGGCGGCGCCGGCTGCTGTCCCTGGCCATGCTGCTGGCGGCCTGGTTGCTGGTGCACTGGTGGCAAACCCGCCAGCTGGTGTCCGGCCCGGCGCCAGCCCTGTCCGGCAATCTGCTGGACGGCGACCGGGTGGACCTGGCCCGGGGGCAGGGTCAACCCCGGTTGGTGCACTTCTGGGCCGACTGGTGTCCCCTGTGCCGGGCGGAACAGGGCAGCATCGCACGCATTGCCCAGGACTATCCGGTGCTGACGGTGGCGCTCCAGTCCGGCACCCCGGAGCAGGTGCGGGCCTATTTGGCCGGGCAAAACATCAGCTTTCCCACCCTGGCAGATCCCCACGGCGACCTGGCCGCCGCCTGGGGCGTGCGGGTGGTGCCCACCAGTTTCGTCATCGACGGCGCCGGCCGGATTCGCTTTACCGAAGTGGGCTACACCTCGGAATGGGGCCTGCGCGCCCGCCTATGGGTGGCGTCCCAATGGGCCAGTCCGGCGGCGCTGGAATAGGGCCTGGCCCGAACCAGCGAGCCCTCCGGCTGCCCGGGGGACCTGCGGAAAGATGCCTGACTGGAGCAAACTTTCTATACTTTTCCCATGTTGATGCCTGTCGATTAGGAGATTCTCATGCCAACCTATGACTACCGTTGTGAAGCCAACGGCCGCCTGGTGGAAGTCATCCACCGGATGAACGATTCCCTGGCCACCTGGGGCGAGTTGTGCGCCAAGGCCGGCATTGATCCCGGGGACACGCCGACCGATAGCCCGGTGGTTCGTATGGCCACCGGTGGCAATGTCATCACCGGGGGAATCAAGGCAGAGCGGGCGCCGGCGCCAGCCTGTTCCAGCGGGGGTTGCTGCCCCAGCGGGTTCTGCGGTCTCAATTGAGCGGGGGCATGGCTGCCCCGCCATGACCGGAGGTCTGGGCGCCGGGTCCAAGGCGGCGCCCGACCGGGACGGCCCGATGGCGGACGCCTAATCCATGAAGACCTTCGTGGTCGCGTCATCCGGCTCTAGAATCAAGGCTGGTCCTAGCTCCTTAAGCCGAAAAAGATTGAATACCCGCTGGCCATTGATGTCCAGCACGCGGAGGTCGTCGGTCTCGTGGAGATCCATCAAAACGGTCTGGAAATGCCCGCCGTAACGCTCCTTGACTTGCTCCAGTGGCAATTCATGGGCGATGCACTTATCGATGCCCTTGTGCTTCAGCTTCGCGAGACAGACCTCGTCATCCAGGGACGGGTGCGACGTGAGGATCAGGATTGGGCCGCTCCCCGTCAACAACAGGAAGGTTTTCATCGCCACCTCCTCGGTAAAAGGCCCGCGATACTTGCCCAGGAACGGTTCCCTGGTGATTGGCCGGGAGTCGCTCCCATCTTAATTTCAGACGACCCAGGCCGGCTTTGCAACCCGTCCCGGGGCCCCCATTCGCTGATGCTGGCCGGCGGCACCTGGACCGCTGGCTACCGCCGGTTCCGCCGGCCCACCGCGCCAGCTCGGCCATGCCGGGCCGTGACTTTACTCACCCTTGATTAGGGATTCCGTACCATGAGCACACGCAAGATTCTGGTGGTGGACGACTCCAAGTCGGCCCGTTTTGCCCTGCGCATGTTGTTGCAAAAGCATGGCTACTTGGTGGATACCGCCGAGTCCGGGGAGGAGGGCCTGGAGAAAATGCGGGCCGACCCGCCCCATGCGGTTTTCATGGACCACCTGATGCCAGGCATGAACGGTTTTCAGACCCTGGACGCCATCAAGGCCGACCCAGCCATCGCCCATATCCCGGTCATCATGTGCACCTCCAACGACGACGAACCCTACGTCCGTCAAGCCAAGACCAAGGGCGCCCTGGACATCATGCCCAAGCCCGCGTCGCCCGAAAAACTGCAGGCGGTGCTGCGTGCCGTGGAAGAGAGCGCCACCGCCCACGCGGCCGCCGCGCCCCCAGCGGCAGCCGCCGTTCCCGGCGCGCCCCCGTTTGACCCGGACGCCTTGGTGGACAAACTGCGCCAGGAAATCCGCGCCTGGTTCGACACCGAGTTCAAGCCCAGTTTGGTAGGTTACTTCAACCAGCGGCTGGACGAGTCGCGGCAAAGCTTGCGGGGTGAAATCAGCCAAGCCCGTCAGGACACCCGGGATGAGCTGACCCGGGAGTTGCGCCGCCAAATCGCCGAGATTCCGCCACCGGAAGCCGTTCCGGCGCCCCCGGCGGTAGAAGATGGCGCCCTCCTGGCCCGCTTGGATGGCCGCTTCCAGCAACTGGAAAATGCCATGCTGCGTAAGCACATGGACCAGGCCCAGGCCCTCGCCAACCGGCTTAGCCAGGAACTGATTCCGGACGCCATGGACCGGCACCTCGGCCAGTTGGAACAGCGTCTGGACGCCCGCGCCGATCAACAGGTGGAGCAGCGCTTCGAGGACCTCAAGGAACGGCTGCTGCGGGAAATTCCCGCCAACAACTCCCTGATCCGCCGCCTTGGCGAAATGGCGGAAACCGCCGCCGAACAAAAAGCGTCTGAAGTGGCTAGCGCCAAGGCCCACGAAGTGGCCCTGATCGCCGCCAGCGAACGGGCCGGCGAAGTGGCGGACAGCCTGACCGCAGCTGCCCATCAGGCCCTGGGCCGCATCAACCTGCTGGTCGCCGCCGCCGCTGGCGTGGGCGTGCTGGCCGCGCTCCTGGTGTATTTCTTGAAATAAGCCCCCGCCTGGGCGGTGCTGGCACCGCCCAGGGTGGACGGGGCGGGCTCAATCGCTTCGACCGCCACGCTGGCCACGGCAGCGCCTACCGGACGGTGCAGGAGGATCCCCACAGCCTGGCTGCCAACAGCATTCATGCCCTGATCGAGGACCTGGCCGGCAACCTCTAGACGTGGGGAACTGAAGCCTTGGGGCGCCCTTGCGGCCTGCCTTGGCTCTATTAGGTCCAACCCACACCGGCTGTCATGCCACCGGTCAGTTGTGTCGGGGTTTTCCCTTGACCTGCGCCACTAACCAGCGCAGCATGCATGATTAGAAACATTATTCAGGAATTCCCTTGAACAAGCCGATCGTTTCCCTCTACCAGCGGCGCGATGCGCTACTCAATGAGCAACGGGCCCTAGAGCAATCCTTGCGCTGTCCAGTCAAGTTCGATCCCGAGGATTGGCGCAGCGCCATCAACCGCGCCCTGGTTGACGACCTGCGTGACGCCGGCACCCGGGCCACGCAATTCACTGAGGCGCGGGACTCGTTGCAGGCCGAGGCGGACGCGGCCCAAACCAGCAGCGCCACCCGGTTGCAGGGTATCGAGCAAGAACTGATCCCCCTGCGCCAGGCCATCGCCGGTAACAGCGCCCAGACCAGCGCCACAGCCCCGGCGCACGCCCAGGGGGAGCCCAAGGTCTAGGCGTCCTGGTGCTGGAGAAACAACCATGTTGATTCATTTCAAAACCAAGGCCTACGCCACCATCACCCTGTTCGGGGACGTCGCCCTGAAGCTCATCCAAATGATGGGCCATAGCGGCACCGTGCCAAGCGCCATCATGGCGGAGGACGTGCCCGCCGCTTTGGCGAACCTCAAGGCGGCCGTGGCGCTGCACCGGGATGTGCCGAATCAGCAGGACGACGATCAATACGTCAGCCTGGCCCATCGGGCCCTGCCCCTGATCGAACTGCTCAGCGCCGCCGCCGCCCAGCACGAACATGTGATGTGGGATAACTGATCCACTGACCGGGCCGGTCGAACCCAGCGGCCCGCCGCGCCTGCGACGGGTCCAGCTCCTTACCTGGCGAGCACCTTGCCTAAATACTGCCCAGTGTGGGAATGGGCCATCGCCGCCACCTGTTCCGGCGTGCCGGTGGCGATGATCTGTCCGCCCCGGTCGCCCCCCTCCGGACCCAGGTCCACGATCCAATCGGCGGTCTTGATGACGTCCAGATTGTGTTCGATCACCACCACCGTATTGCCGTGGTCCCGCAGCCGGTGCAGCACCCGCAGCAGTTGTTGCACGTCGTGGAAATGCAGCCCAGTGGTGGGCTCGTCCAGGATGTAGAGGGTGTTGCCGGTGTCCCGCTTGCTGAGTTCCTTGGACAGCTTGACCCGTTGCGCCTCGCCGCCGGATAGGGTGGTGGCGTTCTGGCCCAATTCCACGTAGGACAGGCCCACGTCCATGAGGGTGTCCAGCTTACGTTTGATGACCGGAATGGCGTCGAAGAAGGTCAGGGCTTCTTCCACGGTCATGCGCAGTACCTGGTCGATAGAGCGGCCCTTGTAGTGGATTTCCAGGGTTTCCCGGTTGTAGCGGCGGCCCTTGCAGCGGTCGCACTGGACGTAAACGTCTGGCAAGAAGTGCATTTCGACTTTGATGAGGCCGTCTCCGGCGCAGGCCTCGCAGCGGCCACCCTTGACGTTGAAACTAAAGCGGCCGGCACTGTAGCCCCGGGAGCGGGCTTCCGGAACTGCGGAGAATAGGTCGCGAATGGGGGTGAACAGGCCGGTATAGGTGGCTGGATTGGAACGGGGGGTGCGGCCGATGGGGCTTTGGTCGATATCCACCACCTTGTCGAACAGTTCTAAACCGGCGATGCTGGCATGGGGCGCCACTTCCAGGGAGGCACCGTTGAGGCGGTTGGCAGCCAGGGGATAGAGGGTGTCGTTGATGAGGGTGGACTTGCCGGAACCGGATACGCCGGTGATGCAGCAGAAGCCGCCCACCGGGATTTCCAGCTCGATGTTCTTCAGGTTGTTGCCCCGGGCGCCGGTCAGGCGTAGCACCCGCGCCGCATCCCAGGGCCGGCGCTGCTTGGGCACCTCGATGCGCAGGTCGCCGGACAGATAACGGCCGGTGAGGGATTCCGGGTTGCTGGCGATTTCCTCGGCAGTGCCCTGGGCGATGACGCGTCCGCCATGCACGCCGGCGCCGGGTCCGATGTCCACCACCTGATCGGCGGTGCGGATGGCGTCCTCGTCGTGCTCCACCATGATGACCGTGTTGCCCAGGTCCCGCAGCCGTGCCAGGGACGCCAGCAGGCGGCCGTTGTCCCGCTGGTGCAGGCCGATGGAGGGCTCGTCCAGGATGTACATGACCCCCACCAGGCCGGCACCGATCTGGCTGGCCAGGCGAATCCGCTGGGCCTCGCCGCCGGACAGGGTTTCGGCGCCGCGGTCCAGGGTCAGGTAGTCCAGGCCCACGTTAACCAGGAATTCCAGCCGCTGGCCGATTTCCTTGATGACCTTGGCGCCGATCTCGCCCCGCTGGCCCGGCAGATCCAGTTCCCGGCAGAACGCCAGGGCGCCGCCCACCGGCAAGGCGGTCAGTCCTGGTAGGTTGGTGGCGCCCACGAACACGTGCCGGGCCGCCTCATTGAGACGGGCGCCGCCGCAGATGGGACAGGATTGGTTGGACAGGTAGCGGGCCAG
This sequence comes from uncultured Chromatiaceae bacterium, assembly GCA_964538875.1. Taxonomy (GTDB): domain Bacteria; phylum Pseudomonadota; class Gammaproteobacteria; order Chromatiales; family Chromatiaceae; genus CAZIHO01. Next base: position 8,169 of record CAZIHO010000054.1, on the reverse strand, counting down.
TTCCTCCCGCACCGTGCTGGACTCGGTTTCCTTGTAGCGCCGTTCCATGTTGCGCAGGATGCCTTCAAACAGTTGCTTGCGGGTATGGGCCACGCCCCGCTCGTTGATGAAGGTGAGTTCCACCGCCTTGCCGCCGCTGCCGTACAGCAGGAGGTCCTGGGCGCCCTTTGGCAACTCCTGCCAGGGCGTTTCCACGTCAAAGTCCAGGTGCCGGCCCAGGGAGCGGATGATCTGGAAATAGTAGGCGTTGCGCCGGTCCCAGCCCCGCACCGCGCCCCCCGCCAGGCTCAACTGGGGATGGGCCACCACCTTGGCGGGGTCGAAGAATTGCTCCACCCCCAGCCCGTCGCAGCGAGGACAGGCCCCGGCCGGATTGTTGAAGGAAAACAGGCGCGGCTCCAGTTCCGGCAGGCTCCAGCCGCACTGGGGACAGGCAAAGCGGGCGGAAAAGACCAATTCCGGCTGGTCTGGCTCGTCCATCCAGGCCACCCGGGCCACCCCCTCGGACAAGCCCAGGGCGGTCTCGAAGGATTCCGCCAGGCGCAGACGCAGGTCCGGCCGGACCCGGAAGCGGTCCACCACCACTTCCACCCGGTGCTTGCGGTTGGGATCCAGGGTGGGGGCGGTCTCCAGCTCGTACACCTGGCCGTCGATGCGGGCACGGGCGAAGCCCTGGGCGGTGAGTTCCTGCAACAGGCGCAGCCGGTCCCCCTTACGTTCCGCCACCACCGGCGCCAACAGCATCAGCTTGCTGGCTTCCGGTAGAGCCAGCACCTGATCCACCATCTGGCTCACGGTCTGGGCTTCCAGGGTGGCGCCGTGCTCGGGACAGCGGGGCGTGCCGACCCGGGCGAACAGCAGGCGCAGATAGTCGTAGATTTCGGTGATGGTCCCCACCGTGGAGCGGGGATTGTGGGAGGTGGTCTTTTGCTCGATGGAAATGGCCGGCGACAGACCCTCGATATGGTCCACGTCCGGCTTGTCCATCATGGACAAGAATTGCCGGGCGTAAGCGGATAAGGATTCCACGTAGCGGCGCTGACCTTCGGCGTAGATGGTATCGAAGGCCAGGGAGGATTTGCCGGATCCGGAAATGCCGGTGAGGACGATGAGTCGATCCCGGGGCAGATCCAGATCGATGTTCTTGAGGTTGTGGGTGCGGGCACCCCGAATCAGGATCCGGTCCATTAATTAGAGCCAGCGGCGGTAAACCCTTAACTATAGGGGTGCGGACCAGCCGCGACCAACTACAGTTAGCCTGGTGGAGCGAACATTAACCACCGCACGGGCCGTGCAATCTGAGGAGCGTGCCAGGCTACCGGACGCCCTCCTCGTCCGGCAGCCGGCGTAGCGCCACCAGTCTCAGCAGCGCCTCCGCCTCCTCGTAGAGCGCCATGCCCCGCTGGTTACGGGGTGCCCGCCGCTTCAGGTAGGCGATCACCTTCACTGCCTCCTTGCGGGCTGTTTCCCAATCCGCCAGGATCCCGGCTGCCAGAATGCGGCGGCGGCCGTTTTCCCACCGGGTTTCCGCACGTAGCACCCGGATCTTCTCCCGCAATTCCCGGGCACGGACTGGCTCGATCCGTTCTTCCAGAGAGACATTCTCCAGGATGTCGACCATCCGGGTGAGGCCTTCCATATAGCGATACACCTGGGCGGCATCATTCAATTGGGGTGCGTGCCAGCCCGGATCCTGGCCCCCCGCCTTGATCCGGCTCTGGGCGTCGGCTAGGCGTTCCGGCAGTCCCTCCATCTTGGGAACCAACTCCTCCAGGGCCCGGTAGCGCACCAGCAATTCGGTGCCGAACAGGCCGGTCAATTCCCTGGGGACTGGCAGCCCATCCAACTTGGCCAGGGCATCCTCAATCCGTTCCGCCCCGGACCACAGCCGCCCCAGGCGGGCCAGTTTTTCCGCCTGGATTTCCCGGTAGCGCTGAATGACATTGGCGGTGACCCAAAACAGGAACGTCAAGCCCAACACACCGAGGAAGGGATCAAATTCCACTGGGAACAGGTTCACGTCACGTCTCCCGGAACATCGATGGGCTATATGTCGGCATCGGCGGTCTGGAACTGAACCCGGCGGCCTGGGCGACCGGGCGGGCCCGGGCTGGATCCTTTACACTATAAGGGTTAGCGCCCTCTGGAACCGGACCACCACCATGCGACGCTACCTACGCCACCCCGCCTCCATACCGCTCCAGTTCGATATTCCCAGCGAACAGACGCCCTTGCCCAGCGTTTGGCTGGAGTCGGCGAAAACCAACCAACTCAAGGACGTGGGTGGTGGCGGGCTCTGTTTCCAGACCTGCCGGCGGCTGGATCCGGGCACCCAGGTCCACCTGAAAATCCCCGCTGGCCATCCCCACTTTCAGGCGGATGGGGTGGTGGCTTGGTGCCGCTACGCCAGCGGTGCCTTTGAGGTGGGCGTCACCTTCGCCGAGGACGCTACCGAATACGCCATGCGCATGGCGGAGCAAATTTGCCATATCGAGCAATATCGGCGCGAGGTCCGCATCCGGGAAGGGCGCTGGCTCACCAGCGACCAGGCGGCGGCGGAATGGATCGATAAGTACGCTGAAGAATTTCCCGCCTGATTTCGCTGCGAGCAGGACAGGCCGCCGGCCGGGGTTTGTTACCATGCCGGGACCATGTTCCAACTCACCGACTTTCATTATGCGCTGCCGCCGGAGCTGATCGCCCAGTACCCGCTGCCCAGGCGCGGCGATAGCCGATTGCTGATTCTGGGAGCAGATGGCATTCCCCAGGACAGCCGTTTCCAGCGGCTCCCCGACCTGCTGAACCCCGGCGATCTGCTGGTGTGCAATGACACCCGGGTGATTCCGGCGCGCCTGCGGGGCCGCAAGGACAGCGGTGGCCAGGTGGAAATCCTGGTAGAACGGCTGCTGGATGAACAACGGATGCTGGCCCAGATTCGTGCCAGCAAGTCCCCCCGGCCCGCTAGCCGCATCCTGCTGGAGCCCGGCACCGCATTGGAAGTCTTGGGCCGGGACGAGGATTTTTATCAACTGGCGTCCCTGGGCGAGCCCCTGCCCCGCCTGTTGGAACGCCTGGGCCACATCCCCTTGCCCCCCTACATCAATCGCGCCGACGAGGTCCAGGACCGGGAGCGTTATCAGACCCTCTATGCTGCCCAGCCCGGCGCGGTGGCGGCGCCCACCGCCGGGCTGCACTTTGACCAGGACCTGTTGGATCGGCTCCTAGCCCGGGGCGTGGCCATGGCCCGGGTCACCCTGCACGTGGGGGCCGGCACCTTCCAGCCGGTACGGACCCAGAATCTGGACCAGCACCGGATGCACGCGGAATGGTTACAGGTCAGCGCCCAGGTGTGTGGCCAGGTGCGGGAAGCCCAGGCTAGGGGCGGCCGGGTGGTAGCGGTGGGCACCACCAGCGTGCGGGCCCTGGAGACCGCCGCCGCCAGCGGGGAACTGAAGCCTTACCAGGGGGATACCCGCCTGTTCATCCGGCCCGGCTACCCCTTCCGGGTGGTGGACCGGCTGATTACCAATTTTCACTTGCCGGAGTCTACCCTGCTGATGCTGGTCGCTGCCCTGGGCGGTCATGCCCAGGTGCTGGCCGCCTATCGGCATGCGGTCCAGGCCGGCTACCGGTTCTTCAGCTACGGCGACGCCATGCTGGTGGACAAGTCCCCCTGGGGTATTTAAGTATTTTATTCCAGCAAAAAAAAGCGCGGCAGGGGTGCCGCGCCAAGATTCCACCAAAGGAGGATGGAGGAGTTGCACTGAACACCGGCAGGTGATTCAGTACATCAATATCTTCTAATATACTGGGCCAGTTGTCAAGGCCCTGTTGCGGACATTTACCTGATTTTTTTATGGATAAAGCGGCATAGCCCTGCTGGAAATGTACCTGGCCGGGCCGGGCTGCCCGCCGGCGCCCGACGGGGTAGTCCCTAAGACGGACAGGGCACGCCGGTGCCCCCCAAACCACAATATCCACCCGGATTCTTAGCCAGGTATTGCTGGTGATAATCCTCGGCGTAGTAAAAGGCCCCGGCCAGGCGAATTTCGGTGGTAATGGCGCCCCGGCCGGCTTGGCTCAGGGCCTGTTGATAGGCGTCCCGGCTGGCCTCAGCCTGCGCTAGGTGCGCCTGGTCCGCCACGAGAATCATGGACCGGTACTGGGTACCCAGGTCGTTGCCCTGGCGCATCCCCTGGGTGGGGTCGTGTCCTTCCCAAAAACGCCGTAATAACTCGCCAAAGGGCAATACCTGCGGATCAAAAATCACCAAAACCAGTTCCGCATGGCCGGTGCCGCCGGAGCAGACTTCTTCATAGGTGGGATTGGGCGAAAATCCGCCGCCATAACCCACGGCAGTGGTGAAGACGCCGTCGGTCTGCCAAAATCGCCGCTCCGCGCCCCAGAAACAGCCCATACCCAATTCACAGCGGGCCAGGCCGGCCGGAAACGGCCCTTGCAGGGGGCGGCCGGAGACGAAGTGCCGGTTGGTCAGGGGCAGGGGCGCGGGACGGCCCGGCAGGGCGGCGCCGGGTTCCGGCAGTTGCGACGACTTACGACTGAAAAACATGGGGTGAACTCCTTGGGATATGCCAGTTGGCCAGCTAGTTTCCCCGCTTCCTGGGCCGGGTTCCAGAGACAAAAACTAGGGACATCCCGCCTTTGATCCGGCTCATCACCCTGGACCTGGACGATACCCTCTGGCCCTGTCTGCCGCCCCTGCTCCAGGCGGAGACAGCTTTTTACGCCTGGCTGCAAAGCGCAGCGGAACGCATCAGCCAGGTGCATGACCTGGACAGCCTGCGGGAACACCGGCTGCGGCTGCAGGATACCCGCCCCGACCTGGCCCACGACATCACCGGGTTGCGCCGGGAATCCCTGGCTCAACTGTTGCGGGAATTCGGTTATCCGGCCGCCCTGGCGGACCAGGGCATCCAATGCTTCCTGGTGCACCGCCATCAGGTGCGACCCTACCCGGACGTGGCGCCGATCCTGGCCAGTCTGGCGGACCGCTATCGGCTGGCCACCCTCACCAATGGCAACGCGGACATTTTCCGGACCCCATTGGGCCGGCATGTGCACTTTAGCCTGACCGCCGCCCAGGCGGGCGCCGCCAAGCCCGCGCCGGCCCTGTTCCTGAGCGCCCTGCGCCAGGCCGGCGTAGGCGCCAACGAAGCCCTGCATCTGGGGGACGATCCTTATCTGGACGTGACCCCCGCCAAGGCGTTAGGGATGGGCGCGGTTTGGATCAATCGGGACGGCCGCTCCTGGCCGGCGGAACTACCGCCTCCGGACGCGGAAATTCAGGATCTTTATGGTTTGCGAGACTGGTTGACGTGCAATTCCAACTCATGAATCAGGATGGCCGCGCCCGGCGCGGTCGCCTCACCTTCCCCCGTGGCCAAGTGGAAACCCCGGCGTTCATGCCGGTGGGCACCTATGGCGCCGTCAAGGGCATCAGCCCCGCCGAGTTGCGGGACACCGGCGCCCACATCATCCTCGGCAATACCTTTCACCTGATGCTGCGGCCGGGCACCGATATCATCGGCGCCCATGGCAGCCTGCACGGCTTCATGGGCTGGCCCGGTCCCATCCTCACGGATTCCGGCGGGTTTCAGGTGTTCAGCCTGGGGCCGCTGCGCAAAATCCGGGAAGCCGGGGTGGAATTCCGCTCCCCGGTGGACGGGCGCCGGGTGTTCCTGGGACCCGAGGAATCCATGGCAGTACAACGGGCGCTGGGCTCCGACATCGTCATGGCCTTCGACGAATGCACCCCCTACCCCGCTACCCCGGAAGTGGCGCGCCGCTCCATGGAACTGTCCCTGCGTTGGGCGGCCCGCAGTCGCGCCGCCCACGGCGACAACCCCTCGGCCCTGTTCGGCATCCTGCAAGGGGGGCTGTATGAGGACCTGAGGGAAGAGTCCCTGGCCGGGTTGCTGGACATCGGCTTCGACGGCTACGCCCTGGGCGGCCTATCGGTGGGAGAACCCCCCGAGGAGCGGCGCCGCATCCTGGAACGGATCGGCCACCAGCTACCGGCGGACCGGCCCCGCTATCTGATGGGGGTCGGCAACCCCTGGGATATTTTTGAAGCAGTGCGCTACGGTATAGATATGTTCGATTGCGTGATTCCGACCCGCAACGCTCGCAACGGCCATTTGTTCACCCACCAGGGCATCATCAAACTGCGTAATTCCCGCTACCGGACCGACCCGCGGCCCCTGGATCCAAAGTGCGATTGTCCTACCTGCGCCCACTTCAGCCGCGCCTATCTGCACCACCTGGACCGCTGCAAAGAAATGCTGGGCGCCCGCCTCAACAGTCTGCACAACCTGCGTTTTTATCAGACCTTCATGGCGCGCCTGCGGGACGCCATC
>CAZIHO010000054.1:0-1692 GCA_964538875.1 uncultured Chromatiaceae bacterium | reverse complement strand
TCGCCCATGGCGATGATGATTTGCTTGAAGGGCACCGTGGTGCAGTCGCCGGCGGCGAACACGCCGGGGACGCTGGTTTGGCCCTTGGCGTCCACCTCGATCTCGCCGAAGCGGGACAGCTTGACCACGCCCTTCAGCCAGTCGGTGTTGGGCAGCAGGCCGATTTGGATGAACACGCCCTCCAAGGCCAGATGTTGGGACTGGCCGGTGACCCGGTCGGTATGGTTGAGGCCGTTGACCTTGCCAGCGGCGCCGGTGATCTCGGTGACCTGGGTGCTCTTGATGACGGTGACGTTGGGCAGGCTATGCAGCTTGTCCTGCAACACCGCGTCGGCCCGCAGCACATCCAGGAATTCCAGCAGGGTGACGTGTCCGACGATGCCGGCCAGGTCGATGGCCGCTTCCACCCCAGAGTTGCCACCGCCCACCACCGCCACGTGCTTGCCCTTGAACAGGGGGCCATCGCAGTGGGGACAATAGGCGACGCCCTTGCCCCGGTATTCCTGCTCGCCGGGCACGTTCAATTCCCGCCAGCGGGCGCCGGTGGCCAGAATCAGAGCCTTGCTCTTGAGCACCGCGCCATTGGTCAGGCGCACCTCATGGTAGGCACCCGCCTCGCCTGGAATCAGGGCCTCGACCTTCTGGAGGTTCATGAGGTCAACGGCGTATTCCTTGACGTGTTCTTCCAGGGCCCGGCCCAGCTTGGGACCGTCGGTGTGGGGCACGGAAATCAGGTTTTCGATGGCCAGGGTATCCATGACCTGACCGCCAAAGCGCTCCGCTAGCACGCCGGTGCGGATGCCCTTGCGGGCCGCGTACACCGCCGCCGCCGCGCCAGCCGGTCCACCGCCCACCACCAGGATGTCGAACGGAGCCTTCTCCGCCAGCTTGGCGGCGTCCCGGGCGCCAGCGCCGCTGTCCAGCTTGGCGACCAGCTCCTCGATGCTCATGCGGCCGTTAGCAAAGGGCTCGCCATTCAGATAGACACTGGGCACCGCCATGATCTGCCGGGCATTGACCTCATCCTGGAACAGGGCACCATCGATCATCCTGTGCTGGACGTTGGGGTTCAGGGCCGCCAGGGTATTGAGGGCCTGCACCACGTCCGGGCAGTTGTGGCAGGACAGGGAGATGTAGGTCTCGAAGCGATACTGACCTTCGATGGCGCGAATTTGCTCGATGAGGCCATCGTCCAGCTTGGGCGGATAGCCGCTGGCCTGCAACAGGGCCAGGATCAGGGACGTGAACTCATGGCCCATGGGCAGCCCGGCGAAGTGGATCCGGGCAGTCTCGCCCTGCTTGCCAACGCTGAAGGACGGCCGGCGGCCATCCGTGCCGTTCTCCAGCAGCGCCACCTTAGCGGACAAGCTGGCGATGTCTTCCAGCAGGCCCCGCATTTCGGCGGACGTGGGGCCATCGTCCAGGGACGCCACCAGTTCAATGGGGTCCACGAGCCGTTCCAGATAGGCCTTCAACTGGGTTTTGATGGATGGATCAAGCATGGGGATTCTCCGGGTTCAGGGGCCAATACCAAGGCGATGCGCAGGCCAGCGCCTTGGTATGGGGACCTGGGAGCGCTCCTCCCCCGGCGGGCGGAGAGGAGCAGAGGCTGGGTTAGATCTTGCCGACCAAATCCAGGGACGGGGCCAGGGTGGCGGCGCCTTCCTTCCACTTGGCGGGACAGACCTCACC
>CAZIHO010000053.1:0-22247 GCA_964538875.1 uncultured Chromatiaceae bacterium | reverse complement strand
TTTGGGTGCGAAGCTGGGTCCGATAGCGGCGGGCGGCGGGACTCGCCAGTTTGGGCGCCGCCGGCTGGCCCTGCAACAAGGGCTCACCGGGGTAATCCCGGAATTCGGCGCCGGTCCCCGGTAGCCCAAACAGGGCCAATCCGGCCCACAATAGGATTCTTTGTGCCCGCATGGCGAAAACTCCCGATGGTCGTAGGGCCAAGGCGGAATCCACTCCAGCCAACCATAGCTGGATTACCGGGACGATGCCCCGCTGGGTCGATTGGTCTCTCCAGTAGTTTGGTGCATCGACTGGGGACAAGCAGATTTTTCCCTATTCGTCCACCGGGTGCATCCGGCCTCCACAAACCGGCCGCCCAGGCCACCACTGCCCCTGATCAATCACCGCCCCCGTATCAGGGCCAGCAATTCCTCGCTGGAGGGCAAGGCCACCGCGTCACCTTCCGCCAGCACGCCCTCGGCCAGGGCCCGTTTGTCGTGATGCAGATCGATGATTTGTTCCTCGATGGTGCCCTGAGTGACTAGGCGGTACAGGGTCACCGGCCGTTGCTGGCCGATGCGGTGGGCGCGCCCGCTGGCCTGGTCCTCGGCGGCTGGGTTCCACCAGGGATCGGTGATGACCACATAGTCGGCGGCGGTGAGGTTGAGGCCGAACCCGCCGGCCTTGAGGCTAATTAAGAACAGATCCCCCTCGCCGGCTTGGAAGGCCGCCACGTCACGGGTCCGGGTAGCGGACGGGGTGGAGCCGTCCAGATATTGGTAGCGGATGCCGGCCGCGTCCAGGGGTTCCCGCAACAGGCTGAGAAAGTCTACGAACTGGCTGAATACCAGGGCCTTGTGGCCGTTGGCGACCAGTTCGGCGGCCAGTTCCGCAAAGGCCTGGACCTTGGCCCCCACCAGGGGCAGGCCGGCCGTCACCAGGCGTGGATCGCAGGCGGCCCGACGTAACCGGGTCAATTGGGCCAGGATATTGAAGGATGCAGCGGCTACCGGGCCGGTTTCCAGGGTCTGTTCCATTTCTTCCATGGCTTGCCGGCGCAGCGCCTCATAATGGGCCCGCTCGGCGGCGTCCGGGGTGATGCTCAGCACCAGTTCCGTACGGGCTGGCAATTCTTCCAGGACCTGGCCCTTGGTGCGGCGCAGCACGAAAGGGCCGATGAGGCGCCGCAACAGGTGTTGGGCGTCCCGGTCCCGGTTGCGTTCAATGGGAGCGGCAAAGCGTTCGTTGAAGCGGGTCTGGCTGGCCAGAAGGCCCGGATTGGCGAAGCGCATGATGGACCAAAGATCCCCAAGCCGGTTTTCCACCGGCGTGCCGGACAGGGCCAGGCGGAAGTCGGCGCCGATGTCGAACACCGCCTGGGTGCGCTTGGCGGCGGCATTTTTGATCGCCTGGGCCTCGTCCGCCACCAGCGTATGCCAGGTGCGGGCGGCGAAGCGCTCGCCGGCCTGTTGGAGCAAGGTATAGGAAACGATGACCAGGTCCATGGGTCCCGCGTTATTCAATAGACCTTCCCGGTCGCCCTCGCCGTACAGGGCCGCATTAAGGCTGGGGGCAAAGCGCCGCGCCTCCGCCAGCCAGTTGCCGCATACCGAGGTGGGGGCGACCACCAGGGCGGGACCCTGCGGTCCCCGCGCCAGTAGCAGTCCCAGGGCCTGAATGGTCTTGCCGAGGCCCATGTCGTCTGCCAGGATGCCCCCCAATCCGGCGTCCGCCAGGCGCATGGCCCATTGGTAGCCGTCCTCCTGATAGGGCCGCAGAGACGCTTGCAGGGCGCCGGGGACAGGATGCCAAAGCTCCTGGGCGGCCCGTAGGCGGTCCAGGGTGCTGACAAAGCCGGCATCCCAGTCCGTCGCCAGGCCGTCCAGGGTCTCGGCCAGCCAGGTGGCGGCCAAACGGGGCACTTGAGCGCCTTTCGCACCCAGTTCGCCCACTTGGGCTAGTTCCGCCAGGCGGGTCTTGAGTCCCCGGGTCAGAGCGGCGTATAGGCCGTCACCCAGAGGGATGAACCGGCTAGCGCCTCGCGCCGCGTCTAGCAGGGTCTTGAATTGGATCACCCATTGCTCGTCCAAGCGGGCCTGGCCGTTGACCCGGAACCAATCCCGGTCGCTGGTCACCTTCATCGCCAGTTGGGCGGGACCCAGGGTCACCACCCGCACGCTCTTGCCCTTGGGCCAATCCACCCCTGCCACGCCGGGCAGTCCCGGCAAGGCTTCCACGGCGGCTAGGGCCTGTTCCGGATCGGTCAATAGCCATTCCCAAACGCCGGACTGGTCCGGATCCTCCAAGAACGGCAAGGCGTCCAGGACCGACTCCAGGTGCCCCCGTTCCGCCTGGAGGTCGCGCCGGGTTCCCAGCGCTTCGCCATCGATGGCGGCCATGATGCGGGCCCGTCCGCTGGCCGGCGCCAGACGCGGTCCCGCTGGGCCCAGGGGCGCCGCCACCAAACGCAGGGTCAGGTCTTCCCCGGCGGGTGCCAGTTCTGCCCGCAGCCGGCTTTCCGCCACCACCTCCCGCCCTGCCTGGGCCCCTTCCCCCAGGACCTGGAAATGGGGCGCCAGGGCGCGCAGAGTTCGCTGCAACTCAGGCTCACCGTCGGCCGGCACCGCCATTTGCCGGCCGATCAATTGGGCGGCGCGCCGCTGTATCTCGTTGAACCGGATCACCCGCAGCCGTTGCGGGGAATCCCGCACCAGGATGATGAAGCGCAGCGCTTCCCCGTCCGGGCTGGTCTCGTCGCCAAACGGACCCGGATAGGGCACCGGCTGGGGATGGGGCAAGGGATCGATGCGTACCTGATAGCGGGGCCCGGATCGCGCCACCTCGACCCAGGGCGCCCCTTCTACCAGTTCGATCAGTTGGTCCGGCTGGTCGGCCAGCACCACCAGGGGATGGCCGACCAGGGCCATGATGGCCTCGGCCCGGTCCAGGGAAAAACGGCGCGGATCCTGACGAATGGGGCGCAGACAGGGAGTGATCTTTGCATCCCAAGGGGACAGGTCCTTGCTGACCATAAAGCGGGCCAGGGTCAGGTCCTTGGGCTTGTTCCAGCCCCGTACGCCCCGCTTCTGCTCCAGGGGGCGCAGGTTAACGAGGGTCCCCTGTTCGCCTAGCTGGAGGGACCAAAGAATGCGGGTCCCGCCCTCTTTGGCGCCCACGGGTCCGCTCCCCTCGGCCAAGGCTTGGAGATCCCCCAGCAACTCTCGCCAGCGCTCGGCGGCTCCGGACACGAAAAAGCCGGGGGCCGGCACTCCGCCTCCCAGGATCGCCCGGGCGGAATCCACCTGCTCGACCAGAGCCTGGAAGCGGCACTCCAGCAACCGCTGACGCAGAGTTTGTACCCAAGCATCCAGCCGGGATAACTGCTTGGCGGTGATCGCCAGGGCCTCGGGTCCCACCCAAGCGGCCAGCAACAGGCCCCATAAATCCGGGAGACCCGGCTCCGGACCCGGGTCTAATCGCTCCAACAGGGCCTGGCGGTCCAGACTCTCTAGCCCCAGACGCACATTGGCCACATGGACCCACAGGCCCCAGGCCTCGTCCTTGTCCGGCACCCGCAACCCGGATTCGGCGATGCAATATTTACGGGCCAACTCTAGATTGGCCGGCGTAGGCTGGGCCAGCAGCGCCAAGGGATAAAACCAACTCAGGCTCGGCGGAAAAATCACCTTGCGGGCACGCAGTTCCGCCTGGCGCAGTTTGACGGCGGTCTGGGCCAGGGGCTTGGCCTCGGCGAACTTACCTTCCAACACCAACCGTCCGGCCCGCAACATGTGCGCCACGCCACTCTCCAGACCTTCTAGGGCCCGCTCCAGGCGGACCCCATCGCCCTGTTGCACCAGCAAGTCGGCGAGGCCCACCCGCACCCCTTCGCTGAGGAGGTCCGGCGTCTGGTCCAGCTTGGCGATCGCCCAGTCACAGGCGGGCAGAGCGCTGGGCGCCCAGGAGAGGGCCAGGCGGGTCAGCATTCGATATAAGAACGAGTCCCAGGCGGCAGGAGCGTATTGGTAAAAGAATTCCGGGTCGTATCCCTCGTCAAAGCCCCAGGTCAGGTAAGAATCGATATTCTGGGAGCGGCCAATCAACTCCAGCAACTGGATGAACTCGCTCTGTTCCATGCCGGAAAACAGGCTGATGCGCAGCACCGCCACCGTGCTCGCCGGGCTGTTCAGGGGCCAGTAATAGCGCCGGACGTTAGGGCTGTAGCCTTCCAGACGATAGACGGCGTCCCGCAGCCGCGCCGCTGGATAGGTTTCCAGCACATAGCGGTACAGAGGCATCCGGAAGTCATCCCGCAAGCGTAGGTAGCCGTCCCGCCGCGGCTCTCGATCCAGGACGCCCAGGCGCCCCAATTCCGCCACCGCCGACCGGACGCTGTCCTGGGTAAAAGGGCGCCCGTCCTGGCGTTTCCAGTCCAACTGGCGCAGCAGGTTATAGACATCGGCCGAAGTGCGATAGGTCCACAGCAGCGCCAGGGCCGCCGCCACTTGCAGTTGATCTGCGGCCAGGGGAATGGGCAGATTGGGAATCTTAGCGTGCATGGGCTCTCTCTTCCCGGACATCAGGCGGGATGGATAGATGGGGGACCGGCGGACTATTGTGACCAGCTCAGAATGGATCCACAATCAACAAGGCTTTTTATTTCTTTTAGGCTTTTTTTCCCTTTAGGCGAAATTTAGCCAGACCGCCTGAACCCTCGCCAATCCCTGCTATGCTCGATGTCATACCAACCCCTCGCCGAGGACGCTGCCATGAACCCTCGCCTTGTCCTTGCCGCCGCCCTGCTGCTGAGCGCCACCTCGGCCCTGGCTGGCAACTGGGTGGAGATGTCCATCCGCTCCCGGGATAGCGGGCAAATCCTGGAAACCCATCGGCATCAGGGTAAGACCTACGTCGCCGGGCAACCGGGGGACCATTACGCGATCCGCCTGACTAATCAGAGCAACCGGCGGCTGTTGGTGGTGCTGTCCGTCGATGGGGTCAACGCCATCAGCGGCCAGACCGCCGCGCCGGAACAATCCGGATACGTGTTGGAGCCTGGGGATAGCACGGAAGTGACCGGCTGGCGCAAGAGTGCCGACGAGGTGGCAGGGTTTTATTTCACCCGGCTGCCAGATTCCTACGCGGCCCGCACCGACCGGCCCGCCAACGTGGGCGTGATCGGCGCGGCCCTGTTCCGGGAAGCCACGCCGTCCCGGCCGCCGGTGGCGCGACCCCTGCCCTATTCCCAGGAACGGGCGGAATCCGGCGCGCCCGCCGGAGATGGCTCCGCCGCTGCTGCGGCGCCCAGATCCTCGCTGCCCCGGCCAGACGTGGAAGCTGGCTCCCAGATCGGCACGGGCCACGGCGCCCGGGAAGCGGCGCCGGTGACCTTCACCCATTTCCGTCGCGCCAGCAGCCGCCCAGATGAAGTGATCTCGATTTATTACGATTCCCGGGACAATCTGGTGCGACGGGGCGTCATCCGCTCCTATCCGGACTATCCGGTCCGGCCGGAACCCCGCCCATTTCCGGGCGGGTTCGCGCCGGACCCCTGGCGATAAGGGCCGGCCTAGCGGCCGTACAAGCGCACCAGATGCCGGACCCGTTCCGCCAGGTCCGGCTCCACCTGGCTCCACTGAAAACCCCAATGCCAGTTGCCCTCGACAGTGCCCGGTAGATTCATGCGGTGGTCGCCGTCCAGCCCCAGCAGATCCTGCATGGGAATGATCGCCAGGTTGGCCCGGGAGCCCAGGGCGCAACGGATCAGGGGCCAGGGCATGGGTTCCCGGGAGTGGCCCAGGTAGTCATCCACCAGGGCGCGGGTGCCGGAGTCCAGGGACAGGTACCAGCCCAGGCTGGTGTCGTTGTCGTGGGTGCCGGTGTAAACCACGCCATCCAAACCCTGGTGGTAGGGCAGATAGGGATTAGACGGACCACCGGAAAAGGCAAATTGCAGCACCTTCATGCCCGGCAAGCCGTGATCCTTGCGTAGCCGCTCTACTTCCGGGGTGATGATGCCCAAGTCCTCGGCCACCAGCGGCAGGGGGCCGAACACCTGGTGCAAGCGTTGGAACAGGGCATCGCCCCCGGCCTTGACCCATTGGCCCCGCACCGCGTCTGGTTCCTCGGCGGGAATCTCCCAATAGGCCTCGAAGCCCCGGAAATGATCGATCCGCACCAGGTCGAACAGCTTGAGCTGGGTGCGCATCCGGTCGATCCAGAAGGGAAACCCCTGGGCGGCCATGCGCTCCCAGCGGTACAGGGGATTGCCCCAGCGCTGACCGGTGGCGGAAAAGTAATCGGGGGGAACGCCGGCCACCACCCGGGGCTGACCGTCGCTCTTCAGGTCGAAATCCTGGGGTGACGCCCAAACGTCGGCGCTATCGTGAGCCACGAAAATAGGCAAGTCCCCAAACAGCAGCACACCGCGCTGATTGGCGTAACTTTTCAGGGCCTGCCATTGGCTGAAAAACAGGAATTGCTCGAAACGCACAGTGGCGATTTCCGCCGCCAGCCGTTCCGCCGCTGCCGCCAGCGCCTGGGGCTGCCGGTCCCGCAACGGGCTGGGCCATTCCCACCAAGGCACGCCCCGCTCGCGGCGCAGGGCCGCGTACAGGGCATAGTCGTCCAGCCAATAGCGACTGTCTGCGCCAAACTGGGCCAGGGCCTGGCGGTCCCGGTCAGCAGCCCGGAGTTGGAAGCTCTCCCAAGCCAGGCGCAAGGCCAATTGCTGACCGGATTCCTGGATCGCCGCCTCGTCCAGGCGGGAACTCTCCAACCAGCCCTGGTGGACGATATCCACTAGGCTGATGAGTCGGAAATCCCCGGCATGGGACGACTGGGTTTGGTAGGGGGACCCTCCCAGGCCCACCGGCCCCACCGGCAACATTTGCCAGACCCCCATCCCGGCGGCGGCCAAAAAGTCCACGAAATTGCGTGCCTCCGGCCCCAGGTTGCCGCACAGACTCCGGGACGGCAAGGAGGTGATATGCAGGAGAACGCCGGCCTGGCGGCGGCGTAAGGATTCCGCAGGAAGGTACTCCCCGCTCATGGGTTGACTTCGTCCATTACCGTACTGCTCCCTGACTTGACCAATACCAAACCGCGCATCACCGGGTCCCTAGACCCGGGTCTAACGGCCCCGGTTGACTTCCTGCCCCAACATTTCCGGCGTCACCAATACCACGCCGCCTTCGCTGACGTGGTAGCGGGCCGCATCGTCCTCCAGATTCTGACCAATGGCACTGTTCGCAGGAATTTTGCATCCCCGGTCGATAACCACCTTACGCAGCTTGCAGTTTCTTCCAATGTCCACGTCTGGGAGGATCACGCTGTCCTCCACCTCGCAGTAGGAATTGATGCGGGAATTGGAGAACAATAGGGACCGGCGCAACACGGAGCCGGACACGATGCAGCCGCCGGACACCATGGAATCCACCGCCATGCCGCGCCGCTCGTTCTCGTCGAACACGAATTTCGCTGGGGGCAGTTGCACCTGATGGGTCCAGATGGGCCAACTGGCCTCGTACAAATCCAGGGGCGGCGTGACCTGGGTCAGTTCCAGGTTGGCTTCCCAGAAGGCGTCCACGGTGCCCACGTCCCGCCAATAGGCCTGCTCGCCACTCTTGGCGTCCCGGAACGGGTAGGCCATCACCCGGTACTTGTCGATGATGCGGGGGATGATGTCCTTGCCAAAATCATGGCTGGAATTGGGCATGTCGGCATCCTTGACCAATTGCTCATAAAGGAACTTGGCGTTGAAGCAGTAGATCCCCATGGACGCCAGCGCCTTGTCAGGCCGGTCTGGCATCGGCTGGGGCTGGTCCGGCTTTTCCAGAAAGCGCCGCACCCGCTGCTCCCCATCCACCTCCATGACGCCGAACGACTTGGCAGTTTCCAGATCCACCTCTAAGCAGGCCACGGTCATGTCCGCGCCGCACTCCACGTGGAAGGCGATCATGGTGCCGTAGTCCATCTTATAAATGTGGTCACCGGCCAGGATCAGGACATAATCCGGATCATGGTTACGCATGATGTCCAGATTTTGATACACGGCATCGGCGGTACCCGTATACCAGGTGCTCTCGATGCGCTGCTGGGCGGGCCACAATTCCACGAATTCCCCCAACTCACCGCGCAGGAACCCCCAGCCCCGCTGCACGTGCAGAATCAGGGAATGGGACTTGTACTGGGTGAGGACGCCGATCCGGCGGATGCCCGAGTTCATGCAATTGGACAGCGGAAAATCCACGATCCGGAACTTGCCGCCGAAAGGTACGGCGGGCTTGGAACGCCAGCGGGTGAGGTGCTTGAGCCGGGAGCCTCGCCCTCCCGCCAAGATCAGCGCCAGGGTATTACGGGTTAGCCTACTGATAAAACGCGGATGATGCTCGCCGTTCATGCATTACTCCCACGGACTAGCGAATTCTGGTCGGGTCTGCTCCCATTAGCCCCTGGGACCACCCGCATTTCGCACATAAAAAGATCCCGGACTCAGGGAGTTATGCTATCAGGCGCCAATGGCGGACCAAGGGCGGCGGCAAAAAATCCCCGAAATAGGATAGACGCCTATGCTACCATCTTGAACCCTCACTTTTCAGCGTCAATCCGGCGAAGGCAGTTGTGATGGCAGACTCCGGCGCAATCCTAGATCCCCTCTCCCAGGACTCCCTGTACCGACTTTTGGAAGCCCGTCACCACGACCCGTTCGAGGTATTGGGTTGCCACCGGGAGCAGGGCCAGGCGCGCATTCGCGCCTTCCTGCCCCAGGCTGAACAGGCGTGGGTGGAAGAAGCCGGGCTCAAATTGGAGCGCATTCCCGGCACCGACCTGTTCACCGGCATTACCGGCGCGGAGCGAGTGCCCGAGCATTACCATCTGGCTTGGACCCAAAAAGCCGGCGGCGAGCATCGCCAACTGGACCCCTACAGCTTCGCGCCCCAGATCGGCGACCTGGACCTGCACCTGCACGCAGAAGGCCGCCATTGGCAGGCCCACCAGATGCTGGGCGCCAATCCCTGGGAAGTGGACGCCATTCCCGGCGTACGCTTTGCCGTGTGGGCGCCCAGCGCCCAACGGGTCAGCCTGGTGGGCGACTTCAACGGCTGGGATGGCCGGGTCCACCCCATGCGCTGCCGGGGCGCCACCGGCGTCTGGGAGCTTTTCATTCCCCACCTGCGCCTCGGCAGCCTATATAAGTTTGAACTGCGTACCCAGGACGGCCAGGTCCTGGTCAAGGCCGACCCCTATGCGCGGGCCTTCAAGGTGCGCCCCGACACCGCCTGCCTGGTGACCGGCCCCAGCGATCACGCCTGGGGGGACCAGTCCTGGCTGGAGCAGCGCGCCGGCACCAACTGGCAGCGGGCGCCCCTGTCCATCTATGAAGTCCATCTGGGCTCCTGGCGCCGCCACCCGGACGGCACTTTCCTGAGCTACCGGGAAGTGGCGCCCCAACTGACCAGCCATTGCCAGGAATTGGGTTTTACCCACGTGGAATTCCTGCCCCTCACGGAACATCCCCTGGATGACTCCTGGGGTTACCAGGCCACCGGCTATTTCGCCCCCACCAGCCGCTTTGGCAACCCGGACGACTTCCGGTATCTGGTGGACCAACTGCACCAAGCCGGCATCGGCGTCATCCTGGACTGGGTGCCCGCCCATTTTCCCCGGGACAGCTTCGCCCTGGCCCGCTTCGATGGCACCGCCCTGTATGAACACGAAGACCCTCGCCAAGGCGAGCACCGGGACTGGGGCACCCTGATCTTCAACTTTGGCCGCAACGAAGTACGCAATTTCTTGCTGGCCAGCGCCCTCTATTGGATGGAGGAATTCCACATCGACGGACTCCGGGTCGATGCGGTGGCCTCCATGCTGTACCTGGACTACTCCCGGGAACCCGGCGACTGGATCCCCAACCGCTACGGCGGCCGGGAAAACCTGGAAGCCGTGGAGTTCCTGCGGGATCTGAACCGGGTCACCCACGAGCGCCATCCCGGCTGCCTGATGATTGCCGAGGAATCCACCGCCTGGCCCCAGGTCTCCCGCCCCACCTACGTGGGCGGCCTGGGCTTCAGCATGAAGTGGAACATGGGCTGGATGCACGACACCCTGTCCTATCTGGCCAAGGACCCCATCCACCGGCATTTCCACCACGACCTGCTGACCTTCGGGCTCCTGTACCTGTTCAGCGAAAACTTCGTGCTGCCCTTCTCCCATGATGAGGTGGTGCACGGCAAGCGCTCCATGTTAGACAAAATGCCCGGCGACGCCTGGCAAAAGTTTGCCAACCTGCGCCTGCTTTATACCTATATGTTTGCCTATCCAGGCAAGAAATTGCTGTTCATGGGCTGCGAATTCGGCCAGGGACGGGAATGGAATTTTGCCGAAGCCCTGGATTGGGATCTCCTGGAGCGGGACCCCCATCGCGGCATGCAACTGCTGGTGCGAGACCTGAACCACCTCTACCAAAGCATCCCGGCCCTGCACGACCAAGAATTCGAGAGCGCCGGCTTCGCCTGGATCGACTGCCATGACAGTTCCCAATCCGTGCTCAGCTTCGCCCGCCACGACCGGGACGGCCGGCCCCTGCTGGCGGTGCTCAACTTCACCCCGGTGCCCCGCAACCATTACCGCATCGGCGTGCCCCAACCCGGCCGCTACCGGGAACTCCTCAACTCGGACGCGGAATGCTACGGCGGTGGCAACTGGGGCAACATCGGCCCCCTGGACAGCGAAGCCGTGCCCTGGATGAACCGGGAGCATTCGCTGATGCTCACCATTCCGCCCCTAGGGGGACTGTTGTTGAGCCGGGACGGGGATTAATGGACAGGCAGCGCGCCCCTGGGTTGATCGACCCGTGATCGAACAAGGATTCGTCCTACCCGTTATCACGGCCACCTGCGCCTAAGGCCAAGCGCACCCCGCCCCATCCCACCGCCCGGGTGGCGGGGCAGGTCCTAGGGCCATTTCCCCATCGTCCCGACAGGACGAAACTCCGCGCCGGAGCCACGGGGTTGGGGCCCGGCCCGCCTGGGAGTGCCATGGGTTCCAGGACTGCACCGGTTCCAGCAGCGCCCGCGCCTCCTGTATCATCGTCGTTTTTTCCAGGGCGGCTGTTGTCATGCTCGAAATCAATCTCATCCTGTCCCGCATCCACGACCTCAAGGGCCGCTCCGAGACCCTGAGGGGGTATCTTTGACTATGCGGACAAACAGGACCGTTTGACCGAGGTTCTCCGGGAACTGGAAGACCCCAAGCTGTGGAATGATCCGGGCCGGGCCCAGGCCTTGGGCCGGGAGCGGGCCGCCCTGGAAGCAGTGGTGCTGGGTCTGGACGAACTGGGCAACGGCCTCCAGGACGCCATGGACCTGCTCCATCTGGCGGCGGACGAGGACGACCTGGCCGCCGTGGCGGCGGTGGAGACGGACCTGGATCGGCACGAGGCCCATCTGGCGACCCTGGAATTCCGCCGCATGTTTTCCGGTCCCACCGATGACGCCAACGCCTACCTGGACATCCAGTCCGGCGCCGGCGGCACCGAGGCCCAGGACTGGGCGGAAATGCTGCTGCGCATGTACCTGCGCTGGGGCGAGCGGCGCGGTTTCAAAACCGAACTCATGGAAGTGACGCCCGGCGAAGTGGCGGGTATCAAGAGCGCCACCGTGCATTTTCTGGGGGAATGCGCGTTCGGCTGGCTGCGCACCGAAATCGGCGTGCATCGGCTGGTGCGCAAGTCGCCCTTCGATTCCGGCAATCGTCGCCACACCTCGTTCGCGGCGGTGTTCGTGTCTCCGGAAATCGACGATTCCTTCGAGGTGGACATCGATCCCGGCGACCTGCGCATCGACGTGTACCGGGCGTCCGGTGCCGGCGGTCAGCACGTCAACCGGACCGAATCCGCAGTTCGCATCACTCATCTACCCACCAACATCGTGGTCCAGTGCCAGAACGAACGTTCCCAGCACCAGAACCGGGACCAGGCCATGAAGCAGTTGCGGGCCAAGTTGTACGAACTGGAAATGCGCAAGCGCTCGGCGGAACAGCAGGCCCTGGAGGAATCCAAGGCGGACGTGGGCTGGGGCAGCCAGATCCGCTCCTATGTCCTGGACCAGTCCCGCATCAAGGATCTGCGCACCGGCGTCGAAATCGGCAATACCCAGTCGGTGTTAGACGGCAACCTGGACCCCTTCATCGAGGCCAGCCTCAAGAGCGGCCTTTGATCCCTACTAGAATCCAATACCTATGACCGATCAGACCCAGGACGAAAACAAACTCATCGCCCAACGGCGGGATAAGCTGGCGGAACTGCGCCAACAGGGACCTGCGTTTCCCAACGACTTCCGCCGGGATAACCTGTCCGGCGACCTGCACGCCCTGTATGGCGAACACAGCCAGGAAGCCCTGGCAGACCTGAGCCCGCGGGTGCGGCTGGCCGGACGGCTCATGAGCCGGCGCCTGATGGGCAAGGCCGGGTTCGCGGATCTACAGGACATGTCCGGGCGCATCCAGTTGTTCCTGCAAAGGGACGCCCTGCCCGAGCAGACCTTCGAAGACTTCAAGAAACATTGGGACCTGGGGGACATCCTGGGCGCCGAGGGGCATTTGTTCCGCACCCGCACCGGGGAACTCTCGGTGCGCTGTGACTCGGTGCGGCTGTTGACCAAATCCCTGCGCCCCCTGCCGGAAAAGTTCCACGGCATCACCGACCAGGAGCAGCGCTACCGGCAACGCTACCTGGACCTCATCATGAATGAGGCGACCCGGGACGTATTCCGCACTCGAACCCAGGTGGTGCAGTTCATCCGGGAGTTCCTGAATCAGCGGGATTACCTGGAAGTCGAAACGCCCATGATGCAGGTGATCCCCGGCGGCGCCACCGCCCGGCCCTTCATCACCCATCATCACGCCTTGGACATGCGCCTGTATCTGCGTATCGCGCCGGAACTCTATCTCAAGCGCCTAGTGGTGGGGGGCTTCGAGAAGGTTTATGAAATCAACCGTAATTTCCGCAACGAGGGACTGTCCACCCGGCACAACCCCGAGTTCACCATGCTGGAGTTCTATCAGGCCTACGCGGACTACCGGGATCTGATGGATCTGACCGAGACCATGCTACGGGAGCTGACCCAGCAGGTGTTGGGCACCACCCAGGTGGAATGCCAGGGTGCCAGTTTCGATTTCGGCCGGCCCTTCGCCCGCCTGACCCTCCGGGAGGCGGTGTTGAAGTACAACCCGGACCTGTCCGCCGCCGACCTGGATGACCGGGAGCGAGCCCAGGCGGTGGCCGAGGGCCTACGTATTCCCCTCAAGCCCGGCACCGGGCTAGGCAAGATCCAGTTGGAAATCTTCGAGAAAACCGTGGAACAGCGTTTGATGGATCCCACCTTCATCACCGCCTATCCCACTGAGGTATCCCCCCTGGCGCGGCGCAACGATCAGGACCCCAGCATCACGGATCGCTTCGAGCTATTCGTGGGTGGACGGGAAATCGCCAACGGCTTTTCCGAGTTGAACGACCCGGAGGATCAGGCGGAACGCTTCAAGCGCCAAGTTCAGGACAAGGATGCCGGGGATCAGGAGGCCATGCACTTCGACGCGGACTACATCCGCGCCCTGGAATATGGGCTACCGCCCACCGCCGGAGAAGGCATCGGCATCGACCGCCTGGTGATGCTGCTGACCGACTCACCCTCGATCCGGGACGTGTTGCTGTTTCCCCACCTGCGGCCCGAATGAACCCTGGCAATTCCGGCCCCTGGCCGGGATTGCCCAGGTCCCAGTCACACCTAGGAGCCTGATGGACTGGTTGGAGCCTCGACCAGACGCGGCTCCCCGTCCGGTATCAACACGAAATCCCGGGGACTGGCGCTAACCGACAGACCCAGGGAAAAGCTCGCCGCCTGGGATCCATAAACGCTGATATACACCTGGTTACCAGGGGCGACGTGCAGCCGGCAATAGTCGGCGCTGATGCCGGCCCGCACGGAACGGCAATCGTAGGAAGTCCAAGTGGGCTTGGCGCCGACCCGCACATAAAGGTCCGCGTTGGCCGCCAGTTCCGATAGCAGCACTTCCAGGGTACGCACGGGTTCGTCCACCTGAACCCGATAATCCCACCAGGCCCCCAACGGCACCTGCCCGGACACCACCCCGGGCGCCGCTAGAGGCGTCGCCGTGGCGTCCAGATACCGCTGCACCTGGGGCAAGGCGAGGCTGAACCGGGCATAGAGATCGGGACCGGTTACCTGTTGGCTGACCGGCTGGCAGAAGCTGCTGCCACCCCACAGGGAGCCGATCAGGCGACCGGAGCTATCAAACAGGCCAGAGCCGCTGCTGCCGGCTTCGGTCAAACCTTGGCTCCAGGTGACCTGCATGTCATTGAAGCCGCAACCCTCCTCGCCCCGGCAACTGGCAGGCCCATCGATCTTGCCGTTGGCAATTTTTTTCACATCCCCGGACGGGTGGTGAATCCCAGTCACAGACTGGCCGGTGCTGGATTGGGTTTCCCAACCAGCGTAATAGGCGCCGTTCGGGGGAACCGCCGTGAGTTCCAACAGGGCGAAATCGGCGGCGGCATCGGTGCCCAACAGACGGGCGCCGCCCTGCAAGGTCACATACTGCCGATTGGGTCCGGTGCCACAACCGGTCCGCTCGTAAAACCAATAGCTGACCACCGTGGCCGCTTCGGCGGCGGTGGATACGCAATGGTGGGCGGTGTACAGGTAGGGAATCCAGGTGCTGTCCTCGTGGTCGCTTAGCAGGGTGGCGGTGCATTGATAGGAACTACCGCCGCTGACGAAATTGATCATGGCCACCGCGTCGCGGACGCTGCTCCAGGGCGCCAGGTTTTGACAGATCGCGTCCCGCTCGCAACTGGTGGACAGCGCCCGCGCCTGGGCATCAGTGGCGGAAAGGGAACGCGGGGTCTCCACCAGATGGGACACCCTAGGCACCGGCAGACTCAGCCCAGCCGGGTCTTGCCCCGCCGGCAGCAGGATCAGAACTCCCAGGGTATCCCCCGGCACTTCCGGCGACCAGACTTCCGTCCGCGACTGGGCATCGCCAGTCACGGCCAGTTGCCCGGCCGGCTCGCTGGCGGAACCGGCGTAAAAACCCAGCCAGGCGCCCACCGGCAAGCGGGATAGGTCCAACTGGGCACGCAGGGCCAGCGCGTCCGGGGAACGCAGGGTGAAATACAGCACCGGGCGGCCGTCAGTCTGGCGTCCCCAGGGCAATCCAGCCAGCAGATCCCCGCGCCGGGCTTCCGGCAGTTCCCGGGGGAAGCCCACCAGATAGGCCCGGCTGGTGGCGCGGCGGGCGCGCATCTGTTCCAACTCGTCCGTTTGTACCGCAGGCAACACCAAATCCAACACCGACGCGGGCCGTGCGCCGAGCACCGGCGCGGCCTTGGCCACCGGCGCCGCTGCTGGCGGGTAGGCCCCGTCCGCAGAACTGGCCACCACCGCCCAGGGCAGCAGGCCGAGGCCCCAGGCCAACCCGAGGCCGAGCAAACGGTTCCACTTGGTCATTGGATGCAAACCTCCCCTAGGCGGAGCCGGACTATAAGGATGTTAAGACCTGGTTCCGGCCCAGGACGGTCCCTGGGACGGCAACGGCGTTGCCAAAGTGAACGAATGGAGATGATGCTGGCGATTGCGGCCGGCGGATAAATGCCGGCTGGCCTCAACCCAGGAACAGACCCCGCACTTCGTTGATTTGGTCCTGGGCGCCTTCCATTTCCACCACTTCCACGTCCGGCTCCAGGCCGACCTTGTCGAAGGACTGGATGTCCGCCCAATTGAGCGCCGCGTCCGGGTGGTCGCTGCCTAGCAGGGACTGGAGGCGCGCCACGATCACCACGTCCACCAGGGTCGCCTGGGGACCGCCGTCGTAGGCAAAATTGTTGTAGTTCTCGGCCACCGCCACCAGGGGCGAGGGGAAATCCCAGGTTTCCAAGATCATCCGGCCCACTGTGGGACCCAGGCGATCCATCAGAAAATCAAGGCGCTTCTCGTCCGCCGCCAAGTTGTCGTCCCCATCCGCCATGACCAGGATCGGCAAGGCACCGATGTTGTGCAGCAACCCGGCCAACATGGCCTGTTCCGCGTCCAGGTGTCTCAGCATACGTGCCAGCATGCGGCTGATGCCCGCCACTTCCACGCTTTTCTCCCAAATTTCCCGGAAGCGGCGATCCAGATTCCGGGACGTGGCCTGGAACATCTGCTGCATGGCCACGCAAATCACCAGGGAACGCACCATGCGTCCACCCAGACGGGTCACCGCCAGTTGGATGTTGTCCACCGGCATCCGCCCCCGGTACAGGGGACTGTTCACCACCTGCAACAACCGGGCGGTGACCGCCGCGTCCGTGGACACCACCTGGGCCACCTCCCGGGCAGAGGCGGTTTCCCGCTCCACCACGTCGCGAACCCGCAGGGCCACCTCGGGCAGGGTTGGCAGCGTGATCTTGTTCTGGGCGATGGCCCGCTCTAGCTTGGCCAAGAATTGATTAACGTCGTCCACGGGACAGTACTCCAGGGCGCGGGGGGGCGAAACTAGGATGTGGAACCGGGCAAGTCGAGCAGTTCCAGGGCGGGACCTAGGTTGCCCAGGCACAGGCCGCCGGCCTCCGCCGCGCCGATGTCTGCGACCAGAAGCAATTCGTGCCGGTCCGGGGCTGTGGGTCGGGCGTCCACCACCTGACCTACGGTCGCGCCGGCCGGGTCATGGAGGAGGTCGCCGGCCAGGGGACGCCGGTCCGCCACCAGCCGGGCCCGGAACAGACCCCGCTTGGCCTTGCCCAGGTAGTGCAGGCGCGCCACCACCTCCTGTCCACTGTAGCAGCCTTTGGTGAAGCTCACGCCGCCGATTTGGTCCAGGTGAACCATTTGGGGTACGAAGGCTTCCACGGTGGCGGGCAAAATGGTGGCCAGGCCGGCGCGGATGTCCAGTAGCGCCCAGTCGTCCCAACAGCCGGGCTGGGCATCCACCGCCAGACGCAGCCATAGATTAGCCAGGGGCGCCGCCGGACCTAGGATCTCGAAGCGGGGCAGGCCGCCACCGGGCAGCCGCAGCAGGCTCAGGTCCCCGATCCGCGCTAATCCCCAGTCCTGTTCCGGCGGGGTTCCCAGGGACCGGGCCAGGAGATCTGGCGCGTCCGGGCCGGCAATGCCGATCCGGGGCCACCGCCCGCCGGCTTGGTCCAGCTTGACTTGAGAACGCAGCACAAACAGGCGCAGGCGTTTGAGTACCGGCTCCAGCAGCTCCGCCGGTAGTTGTAGAACATAGTCCTGGTCCCGGCGCAGCAGTTGAAAACTGGCCAGCAGCCGACCCTTGGGATTGCACCAACCGCTGGGTTGGGCCCGGTCTTCGGTCACTTGGCGCAGATCATTGGTGAACTGCCCCTGCAGGAAGCGCTCGGCGTCGGCGCCGCTCACGACGATCAACCCTAAGCGAGACAGGTCGTGCAGGTGGGTAGTGGCGCCGGCTTCCGCTGGGAAGTCCAAAACACCGGTGGCGTCGCCGAGCGCGCCTTGGGAGAGGAGAAACTCTTGCCAATCAGTATCCATGGGGCCTGGTCGAAACCCTCGCTAGAGCAAAGAACGGAGTATCATAACCAACCCAACCATAGCCAAGAAGGCCAGGACTCCGCGCTTGCGGTCGAATACACGATGACTGAACCCCGACCCTCAGTGTCCAGCCTGGTGCTGTACAAACAACACCCGGCCCGGGTTCTCGCCATCGGCGACAAAATCGAAATCGAACTGGCCCGGGGCGAGACCAAGCGAGTTCGGGATAAGGATGTGCAAGTCCTGCACCCGGGCCCGCTGCGCACCCTCGGCGAATTGACCAGCAGCCGGGCCGGCGACGACCAGGAATGGCTGGAAGCCTGGGAACTCTTGGCCGGCACCACCACCAGCCTGGGGGAATTGTCGGAACTGGCCTATTCCCAATTCACCCCGGCCAGCGCCTGGAATCTCTGGCAGCGGGTGGCGGAAGGCCTGTACTTTTCCGGGTCGCCCCAGGAAATCCAGGTACGCAGCCTGGAGGAAGTCAACCGGGACCGCGCTGCCCGGGACGCCAGGGAAGCGGAAAAGCGCTCCTGGGAAGCCTTCATCGGCCGGCTCAAGGAGAACCGCTGCGAGGATCAGGACCGGGAACGGCTCCTGGAAGTAGAGCGCCTGGCGCTGGGGGACGGGGAGCACAGCCGCGTACTCCAGACCCTGGGGCACCAGGAAACCAAGGAAAACGCCCACCGGCTCCTGGTGGCGGTGGGCTATTGGACCCCCAGCCATAACCCCTATCCGGCCCGTCATCGGGTAGCCCGCAGCGAACCCCAGATGGCGGTTCCCGAACTGCCCAACGAGTCCCGCCGGGACCTGACCGGCTTGCCCGCCTACGCCATCGACGACGAGGGCAACCTAGACCCGGATGACGCCCTCAGCCTGGACGGGGACCGGATCTGGGTCCATGTGGCGGACGTGGCGGCCCTGGTGACGCCGGGCGATCCCCTGGATCAGGAAGCGGCCGGCCGGGGTTCCAGCCTATACGCGCCGGAGTTGTGGGTGCCCATGCTGCCGGAACTCCTCACCCAGCGGTTGGGCCTGGGGCTACAGGAAGTGTCGCCGGCCCTGTCATTCGGCTTTAGCCTGCGGGACGGGGAAATCACCGACATCGAGGTGGTGCCCTCCTGGGTAAGGGTCCAGCGCACCAGTTATCAGCGGGTGGAGACCCAGCTCGACCAGGCCCCGTTCCGGGATCTGCTGGCCATCACCCAGGCCTTTCGCACCGCCCGCCAGGCCCGTGGCGCGGTGGAGCTAGAGCTACCGGAAGTCAGCATCCGGGTGCGGGATGGGGTGGTCCAGATCCGCTCCCTGCCCCGTCTCCGCAGCCGGGCGCTAGTCACGGATGCCATGCTCATGGCTGGGGAGGCGGCAGCCCGCCAGGCCCAGGCCCTCGGTCTGCCCATCCCCTACGCCACCCAGGATGCCCCCGAGGGCCTAGCCCCGGCCCCCGGGTTGGCTGCCCAGTACGCGGCCCGGCGGCGCATCAAACCCACCCGCCTCAGTCTGGACCCGGCTCCCCACGGCGGCCTGGGCCTGCCTCTGTACAGCCGCGCCACCAGTCCCCTGCGACGCTATTCGGATCTGCTTACCCATCAGCAACTGCGCGCCGTCCTGGCGGGCCGGGAGCCCCTGGACCCGGCCCAGGTCGCCCAGCGGATCGATCTGGCGGAGGCGGGCAGCCTGGCCATCCGCCGCGCTGAACGCGGCTCCAATCAACACTGGAAATTGGTCTGGCTGAAGGACAACCCCAACTGGCGGGGCGAGGCGGTGGTGGTGGAAACCGACGGGTCCAAGGCCACGGTCCTGATCCCGGAACTGGCCATGGAAGCCAAGGTACGCCTATCCGGACCGCCCAAGCTAAACGACCGGCTGGAACTCAAGACCCGGGAACTCGACTTGGCGGATCAGAGCGCCTATTTCCACGCCCGGCCCCTCGGTTGAGGGCGGGACCCCAGTCATCAGGACGCCTCGACGGCACCGAATCATCCGGCCTATGGTGCCTTATACTTGGGCCGGGCGCAGGGCTCGCCGCGCCGGGACACGCATCAACCACCGCATCACAGGAGACCCCTGATGGCCACCCAGGATGAATCCAAGCCCCTAAGCTTCCACCGGCCCCAGAGCGCCACCGAGGCGTTCGCGGAATTCGGCGCCAGCGAGCGGGAACGGCGCAAAAACACGGGGGACAGCTTCGACGAACCCCTGTTCGACGCCGCCCTGGACTTGGTGATGCGCAAATTGCAACGGCTGGAAGAGGAGGGATTGGCATGATTATCCAAAGTCTCAACGCGGAGAATCTGCTCAAGTACCGCCGTCTGCGCCTCACCGCCCTGCCGGAAAACGGCGTCATCGCCATTTCCGGATCCAACGAATCCGGCAAGAGCACCATCGGCGAGTCCCTGTGCTTTGCCCTGTTCGGCCGCTCTTTCTCGGTGGAGCGGGACAATATCCAGAAACTCATCCGTTGGGGCGAGGGCCGCTGCTCGGTCACGCTGCAATTCAGCCACGGCGGCCAATCCTACGAGGTGACCCGCTTGCTGGACCGGGACGGCAATCATGCTGCCCGCCTGGTCCGGGCGGAGCAACCGGATCCGCCCCTGGCGCGGGGCGTGGAGGCGGTGGACAACAGCCTGGCAGATATTCTGGGCTTTGAGTACGACGAGTTCGTGGAGTCCTTCTACCTGGCCCAGCGGGAACTCACCACGCCCCACCCCCACAGCTATACCCTCAAGGTCATGGCCGGCATCGCGCCCCTGGAATATTGCCAGAGCGAGTTCGACGACGAACTGGCCAAGGAACGGGCCGCCGTCGCTGAAATCGAGGCCAAGCTGGCCGGCACCCAGGCGGACTTGCAGACCCTCGCCTTCGACCCCAGCCTGCTGCCCAATCTGGAGCGGGACCGGATTAGCCTGGGCGAACTGGAGCAAGGAATTCGCGGGCGGCGGGAACCCCTGGTCAGGGCCGCCGGCGCCTACCAGCAAGACGAGCCTCGCCTGAGGGACACGGAGTCGCGTCAGGACTTCGCCGGCTTGATGCGCACCCTATTCCTGCTGGCGGCACTGCTGGGCCTGGGCTTCTGGGCCCTCATCACCCAACAGCCGGGCTGGCCCCTGACCGATCAATTGCAGATGGCCTTGGACGGCAACCTACCCGGCTGGCGGGAACATTTGCCCTGGTTCCTGTTCGGCGGCGGCGCCTGTGCCCTGCTGTGCCTGGTGTTCTGGATCCGCTCGGCGGTGCTGGGCGGTCGAGTACGGGCACTCCGGGACAGCGGCCAGCGCCTGGCCGGAGAACTGGCGGGACTGGACGATCTGGAAGCCCAAGTTCCGGCGGACCTGGCCACCCGCAACCAGCCCGGCATGAAATCAGAATCCAATACCGATTCTGGCCACCGCTCCGATCCGGAGATCCGCGCCCACCTGCGGTCCCGCATAGAGGAATCCGACCTAGGGGGTGAGGAAGCAGCCGGCGGCGTGGCCCGGGAAACGGCCTGGCTGGACCAAATCTTGGGTCGTGCCCAACAACGCCTGGCGGCTCTGACTTCCGTGATCGCCACCGAGATCGACCGGGCCGCCCAACACCAGGCGTTGGCGGACATCGAAGCCGGCTTCCAAAGCCAGTTGGCCCAGCATCAGCGCCGTATTCAGGAGCGGGAACTAGCCAACGAACTGGCCTCCAGCGCCATTCGCTTCATCTCCCACCGCTTCAACCACCACTTGCGGGAACTGGTGAGCCGCGCCCTGCCCCTGTTCACGGAAAGCCGCTATCAGCACCTGCAAATCAACCAGGATCTGAGCGTGCGGGCTTTCTCCAACGAGAAGCGGGATTTCCTGGACCTGGACGAGATTTCCAGCGGCACCCAGCGCCAGATCATGCTGGCGCTGCGCCTGGCCCTGACCCAGGGACTCATCGATCGTCTGGACCTGGGCCGGCAGTTCCTGTTCCTGGACGAACCCTTCGCCCTGTTCGACGAAGCCCGCACCCGCAACGCCCTGGTGGCGCTGCCCAAGTTGAGCGCCGAGGTCTCCCAAATCTGGGTCATCGCCCAGCAATTCCCCGAGGACCTGCCGTTAGCGGCCCGTATCCGCTGTACCCGGGAAACGGAAAATCTGTTGTTCGCCGGCTAGGAGGCCGCCATGCGCAAGCTCTGGGTAGTCCTGCCCAATCGCGCCAGTTGCGAGCGATTGGTCAACGAATTGGAGCTATTCGGCATCCCGGAGCGCCAGATGCACGTCCTGGCCAGCCTGGGCCAGGACCTGCGGGGACTGCCGGAAGCGGACGTTTGGCAAAAGACGGAACTGGCCCGGGGGGTCGAGTGGGGCATCGGGCTGGGCGGCGTGGCCGGCCTGCTGGGCGCCCTGCTGGCGCTGCGCTTCCCGCCGGCTGGCCTCAGCCTAGGGCTGGGTTCGGTGATCCTGGCTACCCTGGGCGGCGGCGCCGTCGGCGCCCTGGTCAACTCCCTGCTGGGCGTCCATCGGCACAGCCATTGGCTGGATGACTTCCGCAAGGAAATCGCCGCCGGTCGGCTGCTGTTGCTGATCGACCTGTCCGGCGGCCAGGTGGCGCCAGTCCGGGAGCGGATCCTGGAGTTGGATCCCCAGGTCCGTCTAGGGGTGCTGAAGCCCAAGTAGGGGCAGGGTCCGGTTCCCCGGAACCGCGCCCCGGCCGCCTATCTGCGGTCCTTGCGGTGGTCGATGACCCGC
>CAZIHO010000052.1:0-22838 GCA_964538875.1 uncultured Chromatiaceae bacterium | reverse complement strand
TTGGCTTTGAAACGGATCCAAGGGAGGAATCACCACCTGGTCCAGAGCCAGAGCCTCCCTGACCGGACGGTATCCGGACGCCAGCCTGGTTCGGACCCAAGAGGGAAAGCTGAATAGCAAAACCGCGCCAGTCCCAGGGCGGTGCTTGCAACCGGGGGGATCGAACCGTGGTCCGGCCGGGACCCGCAGGTCCCGGACCTAGGCGCTAAGCGTTTCGTTCGTCCATCATGCGTTCAATAATGGGGGTCAGGATGATCTCCATGGCCAATCCCATCTTGCCACCCGGCACCACCAGATTGTTGCGCCTTGACATGAAGGAGTCATGGATCATGGCCAACAGGTAGGGAAAGTCGATATCGAACTTCTCGGCGTCGCAGAAGCGGATGATGACAAAACTCTCGTCGGCGGTGGGGATGTCCCGGGAGATGAAGGGATTGGACGTATCCACCGTCGGAACCCGCTGGAAGTTGATGTCCGTGCGGGAAAACTGGGGCGTGATGTATTTGATGTAGTCCGGCATGCGGCGCAGGATGGTATCCACGATGGCTTCCGGAGAATAGCCGCGCTCCGCATTGTCCCGGTGGATCTTTTGGATCCATTCCAGGTTGACGATGGGCACCACGCCGATCAAGAGATCCACGTACTTGGCGATGTCGTGTTCCGCCGTCACCACCCCGCCGTGCAGACCTTCGTAGAACAGGAGGTCGGAGTCCGGGCGGATTGCCTCCCAAGGCGTAAACTCACCTGGCTTGAGGTCTAGGCTCAGGCGCTTGCCGTGTTCGTCGGCCTCTTCTTCGCTGTGCAGGTAATAACGCTTTTCGCCGGTGCCATTGGTGCCGTAATTCCGGAACAGATCTTCCAGTTTGTCGAATAGGTTAGCGTCCGCTCCGAAGTGGCTGAGATTGCGTCCCTCGGCGCCGGCCTTGGCGACTTCCGCGCGCATGGCGACCCGGTCAAAACGGTGAAAGCTATCGCCTTCCACCACCACCGCAGACACCTGGTCCCGGTAAAAGATGTGCTCGAAGGCCCGCTTGACGGTCGTGGTGCCGGCTCCGGATGAACCGGTCACGGCGACTATGGGATGTTTTTTGGACATGGATTGTCTCCCTGGTACTCGACGCCCCAGCGGCGCCACAACAAGTTCCCACCGGGCCTTCCGTGGATTCTGGGATGGGTGTGTCTCCTCGTCTATCGGCCGCCGACCGCTCTCGCCCCTGTGGGGTTGATGGTCGATATGGGGACGCCTGGGCTCTCTACCGGAAACGGTTTGAACCGGGGGAAGGGATCCGGAGACCTCTTCCCCTGTTGCTTGACCCTGGAAGGGTTTTCGCGCCAGGCCCCGCCGCCGCTGGGCCGCTTGTCTCGCGACTCCAAACGGCAAACCGAGTTTTATTGGCGCCACCCGGCAGGACGCCAGTTAACAGTTTAACAACATTATCAACATCAAATATAGAAATTTTTGTAGGCTGGCCCTCGGGTTGGCGAGGGCACCGCGACCGGCAAGATCCGGTCGCGGTTTAGAGCAGAGGTTAGCCGGCCTTGACGACCAACACCGGCACTTGGCTGAGGCCGATGACCCGTTCCGACACCGAGCCTAGGAGAATTTTCTGCAAGCCGGTATGGCCATGACTGCCGACCACGATCAGATCCGCGCCCTCGTTGACAGCAGCAGTCACGATCGCTTCTTCCGGACGATCCGCTTGCTCCAGCAAGCCGGTGGTATCCAGGTGCTGGTCCCGGTAAGCCTCCATGACCCGCGCCAGGGCCGAGCTGGCCTGGTCCTGACGGGCCTGGTTGTGTACGGGGCGAACAGTGGACACCACGCTGATCGGCAGCTCACAAAGTTCCGCCAAGCGCCCAGCGGCGACGGCAGCGGCGTCGGAACAGCGGGAGCCATCGGTGGCCACCAGAATCCGCTGAGTCCACATATCAGCCGCCTTGGGCACCACCAACACGCTGCACTTGGCGTGACCGCATACCTTGGCGGTGGCGTCCCCCACCATCATGCGCGCCAGGCCCCGGCGGCCGCGCCGGCCCATGACGATTAGATCGGCTTGCATGTCTTCCGCTTGCTGGATGATTTCCCGGTAGGGATCCTGACCCCGGCATACCACCCGGTCGAGACTGATTCCTAAAGCCGCCGCCTGGTCGGAAACCTCGTTCAAAATCTCGTTGGCGCGTGTTTCCGCCTGTCCCGCCAATTGTGGGGCGATGGCGTCATATTCTGGGTTGGACAACACGATGGTCATGACGGTGGGCGTGACCTGGCAACGCTGGGCGATGAGCAAGGCCAAGCGTACCGCCCCGGCAGAAAACTCCGATCCGTCGGTAGCCACCAGGATCTTATCGAAACGCCCTAGGGGCGAAAGCTGAGTCATAAGTTGGTTCCCTGAGTCGCGAATTTACACAAGTGTAGACTAGTATCCTGCGGCGCAAGGCGGTTGGGAGTCGTGGGATACTGTCAACTCTTTGAGTTACTTGGAAAACCTAGGTTTGCCCGACCGGTTGCCCGGCACCGGTGGCGGCAAACTCGATTAATGACCAACCGCCAGGATGCCGGACGCGGCCAACACCAGCACCAGGATCTCCATCACCGCGATGCCCGCGTAGACCCGGTCCTTGGCCGCCAGCAGCATCGGCAAAATGCGGGCATAACAGGCGATGGTCACCGCCGACAGGAAGGCGATGGGGAGAAAATTCAGAAAGTCGCCCTTACCCGCCAACCGTAGCCAACCCCAACCAACCGGGACCTGATTGGCCACCAGGTAATCGTGGGCTTTTTGGGACCAGAACTGAGACACCTGATCCAGGGGCACCTGGGGCGGCAGCAGGCCAGATACATAGATGAGGAAGCAGACGACCAGGGCCCCCAGGCCTATCCGCATCCCCAGGTCCAGGATCTGGGCGTAGGCAATCTGATCCTGGGTGGCATATTCCGAACCAGCCTGATGATCGGCCATGTTGATCTCCCGCGGGTTAGTCAGGTTGAGAAGCGATTTGGGCCAGCATCCGCTTTAGGTCCAGATCCCCAGGCCCTTGAGCAGGGCCCGGCTACCGGCCAGCGTCAACATGATGATGACCACCTTGCGCACCACCGAGGCGTTGGCCTTTTTCAGCAGGCGCACGCCCACTAGGGAGCCCAGCATGATGCCCACGATGGAGGGAACCGCGATGATGGCCAGCACTGCGCCCTGGTTCAAATAGACCCAGGCGGCGGAGGTGTCCACGATGGACAGCATGAACTTGGACGTGGCGACCGAGACTTTTAGGGGCGCCCCCATCAGCAGGTTGAGGACCGGCACGTTGGCCCAACCGGCGCCCAGACCGAACATGCCCGCCATGATGCCGATGACCACGAACAGCGCCAGACCCATGGGGGTGCGATGGACGCGCCAATTGATGTCCTTGTTCGAGGCTGCATCATGATAAATACCGGTGATGCGCAACGCGCTGGACAAGGCATCGGCTTGGGGCACTTCCGGAAATTCGGACTTCTTGGCCGACCACATGAGCACCACGATGCCCAGGATGGTGACACCCAACGCGGTTTGCACCACATTCGCCGGTAGCGCCAAACCCATCATGGCGCCCCCAATGGCGGACGCTGAGGCGATCAGCGCCAGCGGCATGGCTAGGCGCATATTGGCCATGCCCGAGCGCAACAGTCCGGGTCCCGCCGCCAAGGCTCCCGCCAAGGCCACCAGCAAACCGGCGCCCCGCACGAAATCCAAATGGAAGGGGAAGAAACCGCCGACGATGGGGACGAACAACACGCCCCCGCCGACGCCGCCCAGCACCGCGACGATACCCATCAAAAAGGTGACGACGAACAGAAGCAATGCCCACACCCACCAGGGCCAGGCGACGACCGTCGGCGCCGCCTCGGCGACCGCCTGGGGATCGGCGGCCAGGCTGGGTTCTATGCAACAGGCCAGAAGCAGGGCGACGCCCAAGACAAAACGGGGGGACTGGACCAACATATCGTTCCCCTAATAGCGAGTGGTAAAAGTTGTTGCGCACCGCAACGATGCTATTGCAACACGCAACTAAGAATTGTATCAAATTCTTATGGAATCTCGACTGTTTTTTGTGGGGCCTGCCGGCGTCGTCCTCCCCAGCCGCCCAAGGTCGGGAACGCCAGCATCCTGGGTGCCCTGACTAGAACGCCACCGCAGTCTAGGCACAAGAGGAATAGAGTGCCGATTTGGTTGGGGTTGGCTTGTTCCGGGGCGCTATTGCAGCCCAGATTGTTGGCCCGGCCTGGGAAAAATTCCTAATTCCGCTGACTTCCGGCCGTGGTCCGCCCATTTTGATTAAAGGATCCGGGCGAGGGGCCGCCATGGCTTAGGTGGCGAAAATCGTCCGCAAGCCAAAATGATGCCGTGCCCGGGCTGGACGCCACCCAGTTACCACCCAAACCCTATCGTTAACTTGCCCTAGGCTTTCAGTCATGAAAATCAACGATCTGAAGATCAAGACCAAGATTCTGACCGGTGCCATGTTGTTGGTGGCCATCACCATCGCTTTCGGCCTGTTGGCCAACCTCTATATTGGCGATATCGCCAAGGCGTTGTTCGGCATCACGGACAACAACGGGAAATCCGTGGAGTACGCGACCGGGGTGGAGCGCATGGCCTTGGCCACCATCATGGAAGAAAAAAATTATCTATTGCAGGAAAAAGACGAAATCCACCAGCGCGCCGAAGCCAACGTCAAAAAGTTGAACGAGTATCTGGATCAGGTCGATCAGGTCGCCAAGCAGTACAACAATGGGGACCTGCTCAACCAGTCCAAGACCGCCCGGGAAGGGACCGCCAAGTATGCCGAGAAATACCGGGCCGGCGTCGCCGCGCTCAAGAACAACAAAGCGGCGGTGGAAAAGATGGTGGAGAAAGGCAACGTGGTGGCCAACGCAGCGGATGCTTTCCTCAAGCGCCAAGTCAACCTATATACCGAAGCCATGAAGAAGGGGGCCGATGCCAAGGAGTTGGATGCCTTTGTGCAGCGTTATATCGGCGCCACCGAAATTGCCGTCAAGGCCATGGAAATCATGCGGGCCGAGAAGGAAGAGGTGAACTACAAGGACCGGGTCGCCTGGAAAAAGATCGAGGTCTGGCTGCCGGAACTACTCACCCTCTATGACGACCTGGAAAAGACCGTCACATCTGACGAAGCAAGAGCGCTCATCAGTAATTCTCGTAATGCCACCCGGGAATATCAGCAGGCCGCTAAGACCTGGATCGCCAACGACGACCAACTCAAGACGATTCTGAAGGAAATGGCGGACCTGGGCAGCAACGTCATCAAGCAGGCTCAAGCCGCCGAGGAATCGGGCTACCATCAGCTCGGGGTGGCCCGCAACCAAGCCCAGGAGCTGGTTAACCAGGCCAACAAGATCATCATCGGCACCATCATCGCCGCCATCATCTTAGGCGTCTTGATCGCCATGTTCCTGGCCAATTTGATCACCAGGCCCATCAGCAGCGGCGTCAAGTTCGCCCTCAGCCTGTCGGAAGGGGACCTCACCGCCCAGTTGGACGTGGTCGGCAAGGACGAAATTGGCCAGTTGGCCCAAGCGCTGCGGGACATGCGCGACCAGCTCAGCCAGGTGGTGGATCAGGTGCGCACCAACTCGGATACCCTGTCCAGCGCTTCCCAGCAGGTCAGTTCCACCGCCCAGACCATCAGCCAGGCTGCCACCGAACAGGCGGCCGGCGTGGAAGACACCACCTCCTCAGTGGAGGAACTCAACGCCTCGGTGCGCCAGAATACCGAGAACGCCCATGTGACCGAGCAAACCGCCACCCGCTCTGCGGCGGAGGCCCGGGAAGGTGGTCAGGCGGTCAACGAAACCGTGTCGGCCATGAAGAACATCGCCAAGAAAATCGAGCTGATCGAGGACATCGCCTACAAGACCAACCTGCTGTCCCTGAACGCCGCCATCGAGGCCGCGTCCGCCGGGGAGCACGGCAAGGGCTTTGCGGTGGTGGCCAGCGAGGTGCGGAAACTGGCGGAAAGCAGCCGCGTCACCGCCGAGGAGATCAACCAGTTGGCCACTAATTCCGTGGCCATCGCTGAAAAGGCGGGACAGTTGATAAATACCGTAGTGCCTAACATCGTCAAAACCTCGGACTTGGTGCAGGAAATCAACGCCGCGTCCATCGAGCAATCCAGCGGCATCAACCGGATCAGCGAAGCCATGCGCCAACTGGACAAGGCCACCCAGCAAAACGCGGCCAGTTCCGAAGAACTGGCTGCCACCGCCGAGGAGCTCAACGGCCAGGCCGACCAACTGCGGCAAATTATGTCGTTCTTTAAGATGAAGGATGACGATGGCTCGTCCCGAGGCGTGCGGGGTGGTGGTCGCGCCGCCGGGCAATGGAACTGAGCCCGCGGCACCTCGATCGAAGCTAGGCGCCGTCGGGGCGCCCTAGCGATCCAGAACCACAACTTACCGGCCGCTCTTGGCGGCGGTGCAATCTCGCTAGTCGTCCAGTTCCTCGATCCCCCGGCTTAGCCGGGGGAGCCAGACCGGCTCTCCAGTACCACCTCCCGGATTGATTGGCCCGGTGCCATTGGCTGGCCAGGAAAGGTTCCGGCTTTGGTGAATCTATCCCAGCAGTCAGGGTCCTCAACCGCCAGGTTCATAGTCGAAACCGACACACAAACTTCATTTGCGACCCGCCCCGATAGGCTTGCGGATATATTCGCCTGTGCGTATATTACGCCAAAGGCATATATCAACCACCTCCAGGGGAGAACATACCATGGCGATCCGGGTCGGCATCAATGGGTTTGGGCGGATGGGCAAGCTGGGCTTTCGGGCCGGCTGGGGCAGCGCCGAGTTTGACATCGTGCACGTCAACGAGATCAAGGGCGACGCGGCTTGTCAGGCCCATCTGCTGGAATTCGACTCGGTGCATGGCCGCTGGTACCGGGACCAGATCAGTTCCCGGCCAGACGCCCTGATCGTGGCCGGCCAGGAAGTGGGTTTCAGCATGAAATCCAGCATCCAGGACCTGGACTGGGGCGCCAAAGGCATCGACATCCTGATCGACTGCTCCGGTAAATTCAAAACCCCGGAAGCCCTCCAGCCCTATTTCGACCAGGGCATCAAGAAGGTGCTGGTGTCCGCGCCAGTGCCGGATCCGGCCCTGAACCTGGTGTATGGCGTCAACGATCAGGTTTATGACCCCGCCCTGCACCACCTGGTTACCGCCGCCTCCTGCACCACCAATTGCCTGGCGCCGCTGGTGAAGGTGATGCATGAAAAAATCGGCATTCTGCGCGGCAGCATGACCACCATCCATGACATCACCAATACCCAGACCATCGTGGACATCGGCCATAAGGATCTGCGCCGGGCCCGGGCGCTGGGCGAGTCCCTGATCCCCACCACCACCGGTTCCGCCAAGGCCATCACCAAAATCTTCCCGGAATTGACCGGCAAGTTGAATGGTCATGCGGTGCGGGTGCCCCTGTTGAACGCTTCCTTGACCGACTTCGTGTTCGAGGCGGCCCGCCCAGTCACCGCCGAGGAAGTGAATGGCTATTTTCAGTCCGCCGCCGAGGGAGACCTCAAGGGCATTCTTGGCTATGAGGAGCGGCCCCTGGTGTCCTGCGACTACAAGGGCGACCCCCGCTCCTCCATCGTGGACGCCCTGTCCACCCTGGTGGTGGATGGCACCCAGGTCAAGATCTATGCCTGGTACGACAACGAATGGGGTTACGTGAACCGCATGATGGACATCGCCCGCAAACTGGCCCGGATGCTGTAGCCATGGACGCAGCCCTGCGCACCTACCTGGTCGTCACGGGCGCCTATTGGGGCTTTACCCTGACGGACGGGGCCATCCATATGCTGGTGGTCCTGCATTTCCACAATCTGGGTTTCAGCCCCTTAAGCATCGCGTTGCTGTTTCTGTTCTATGAGGTGTTCGGCATCATCACCAACGGCCTGGGCGGCTGGATCGCCTCCCACCTGGGGCTCAACCGGACCATGGTGGCCGGCGGCTTTCTCCAAGTGTTTGCCCTGTCCATGCTGGCGGTGGAACCGGCCTGGCTCACGGTGACCTATGTGATGACGGCCATGGCCCTGTCCGGTATCGCCAAGGACTTGAACAAGATGAGCGCCAAGTCCAGCGTCAAGACGCTGGTGCCCAAGGGGGCGGACGCGGAGACGCGCCTGTTCAAGTACGTGGCCATCCTGACCGGCTCCAAGAACACCCTCAAGGGCGTGGGCTTCTTCCTGGGTGGGCTGTTGCTGTACGCCATCGGCTTCCGCTGGGCGATGGCCAGTATGGCGGCGGCCCTGTTGGTCATCTATGCCTATGTGGCCTGGGCGCTGCCCAGCGGCTTGGGGACCAGCAAGACCAAGGCCAAGATCAGCCAGATTTTCTCCAAGACCCGGGAAATCAACGTGCTATCCGGGGCCCGGTTTTTTCTGTTCGGCTCCCGGGATATTTGGTTCGTGGTGGGTCTGCCCCTGTACCTGGCATCGGTGACCGGCTGGAACCACTTGGAGGTGGGCGGCTTCCTGGCCCTGTGGGTGGTGGCCTACGGCTTTGTCCAGGCCGGGGCGCCGGCGTTGCTGCGGCGCGGTCATGGGGGGCGGGGTCCCCAGGGCGCCAGTGCCCGGGACTGGGCGTTGGCGTTGGCCGCGCTGCCGGCCGCCATCGCCCTGGCCCTGATGTACGGTCTGGATCCGGCTCTGTCCCTGATGTTGGGCCTGTTTGCCTTTGGCGCCGTGTTCGCCATCAATTCCGCCGTGCATTCCTACCTGATCCTGGCTTATTCCGACCATGACAAGGTGGCCATGAACGTGGGCTTTTATTACATGGCCAACGCGGCGGGGCGGCTGACCGGCACCCTGCTGTCCGGGTGGGTGTATCAGACCCAGGGCTTGGTGGGTTGCCTCTGGTGGTCGGCGGCCTTCGTGCTGGCCGCTGCCCTCATTTCCTGGATGTTGCCGCCGGTGCCGGCGGAACCGGCGACCGCCCAGCCGGGATGAAGGCCGGGCGCGGGTGGCCCTCTGCCCGCGCCGCCCCAACCAGCCATCGAGACCGCCCATGCGTGCCCAAAGTCCAGTCTCCCTCAGGCAGGAAGCCAAAAGCTCCATGAGCCTGTTCGAGCGCTATCTGACCCTCTGGGTGTTTCTTTGCATCGGCGCCGGAATTCTGCTGGGACAGGCCTTTCCAGGAATTTTTCAATTTCTCGGCGGGCTGGAGTTGGCCCAGGTCAATATGCCGGTGGGCCTGCTGATCTGGATCATGATTATCCCCATGCTCATGAAGATCGACTTCGGCGCCCTGCATCAGGTTCGATCCCACTGGAAGGGCATCGGCGTGACCCTGCTGGTGAATTGGCTGGTCAAGCCCCTGTCCATGGCCCTGTTGGCCTGGCTGCTGGTGCGGGGCCTGTTCGCCCCCTGGCTGCCGGCAGAGCAACTGGATGGCTACGTGGCCGGGTTGATTCTGCTGGCGGCGGCGCCCTGCACCGCCATGGTGTTCGTCTGGAGCCGGCTGTCGGACGGGGACCCCTATTTCACCCTGACCCAGGTGGCCCTCAACGACAGCATCATGCTGTTCGCCTTTGCCCCCATCGTCGGATTGTTGTTGGGCCTGTCCGCCATCAGCGTGCCCTGGGACACCCTGCTGACCTCGGTGGTGGTTTATATCCTGATCCCGGTGGCCATCGCCCAAGCCTGGCGCCATCTGTTGCTCCAGGGGGGGCCGGACCGCCTGGAGCGGCGGTTGGCGATTCTGGGCCGGGCGTCCATGGTGGCCCTCTTGACCACCCTGGTGCTGCTGTTTGCTTTCCAGGGCGAGGCGATCCTAAGCCAGCCCCTGGTCATCCTGCTGCTGGCGGTGCCGATTCTAATCCAAGTGTCATTCAACTCGGCCCTGGCCTATGGGTTGAATCGCCTGGTGGGGGAGCGGCATTCCATCGCCTGTCCTTCGGCCCTAATCGGCGCCAGCAACTTCTTCGAGCTGGCGGTGGCGGCCGCCATTGCCCTGTTCGGTTTCGAGTCCGGCGCCGCCCTGGCCACCGTGGTCGGCGTGCTGATCGAGGTGCCGGTGATGCTGCTGGTGGTGCGGGTGGTGAACCGCACCAAGGATTGGTATGAGCGGGGTCTGCTCCCCAGCTAGCGGGGGCGCCCGGCCAGCCCGGTTTTTTCACACAGGCGGATTGCACGACATGGCTCATCCCTACGACCGACTGGCGCTCCCCACGGGAGGCAGCCTTATTTTCACCCCTTGCCCCGGCACCAAGGGCGCTAGCCTGGCAGACTCACTGGCCACTCTCAAGGACGCTGGAGCGGCGGCGCTCATCACCCTGATGCCCGAGGATGAACTGGCCCAGCATGGGGCGGAGGCGATGGGGCAGGCGTGCGCGGACCAGGGCATCCAGTGGCTGCATTGGCCGGTGGGCGACGATCAGGCGCCGGATGAGCGCTTCACCCAGACTTTTCAGCGCCAGAAGCAGCAAGTTCTCGCCGTGCTGGCGGGGCAGGGGACGGTGGCCATCCATTGCCGGGGCGGTTCCGGCCGGACCGGCTTCATGGCGGCGCTGCTGCTACTGGAGCAAGGCTGGGATTGGGACCAAGTGGTGAGCCAGGTCCAGGGTTTGCGGCCTGGCGCCTTGCGGCTTCCGGTCCACCTGGAATATCTGCGCGGCGCCTCTGCTTGACGGGCGGGACCCGCCCGTTGGCCGGCTGGGGTTCCAGCCCTCTCACAAGGAATACATCGACATGAAGAGCATCAAGGTTCTGGGTTCCGGCTGCCGGAACTGCGAAATCACCGCCAACATCATCCACCAGGCGGCCAAGGAGGTGGGCGTAGAGATTGCCTTGGAGAAAGTTACCGACCTGGCGCAAATCGTGAGTTATGGCGCCCTGTCCACCCCCGGCGTGGTGGTGGATGGCAAGCTGGTCCATGCGGGTGGCATCCCGGCCCCGGACCAGGTGCGATCCTGGGTCCGGGACTAAATTCCCAGGCCAAACCCAGCATGAACGGCCTTCGGTCCCCTTCCCTGAACCACTGGGCATGGGGCCTGCCGCTGGCGGCGGCCCTGTGGCTGGTGGCCTATCTGCATCTAACCGACCTGGCGGACTGGGTGGTGGACCTGCTCGGCCTGACCCGTGCCACCCACCTGGGCGAAGCGGTGCATTTCTTTGTTTACGACACGCCCAAGGTGTTGCTGCTGTTGGTGGGGATCGTGTTTGTCATGGGCGTGGTCCAGACCTTTTTCGCGCCGGAACGGACCCGGGCCTTATTGGCCGGTAAGCGGCTGGGCGTGGGCAACGCCCTGGCTGCCAGTCTGGGTGTGGTCACGCCCTTTTGCTCCTGCTCCGCCGTGCCCCTGTTCATTGGCTTTTTATCCGCCGGGGTTCCCCTCGGCGTCACCTTTTCGTTCTTGATCGCCGCGCCCATGGTCAACGAAGTGGCCCTGGCCCTGTTGCTGGGCCTGTTCGGCTGGCAGGTGCCGGCCCTGTACCTGGCCATGGGGCTGCTGGTTGCCATCCTGGCGGGCATGGTCATCGGCCAGTTGCAATTGGAGCGCTATCTGGAGGACTGGGTGCGGGCCATCCATCTGGGCCAGGCCCAGGCGCCGGACCAACGGGTCTATTCCTGGCGGGACCGGCTGCAAGCGGGCGGGCGCCATGTGGGCGAGATCCTCGGCAAGGTGTGGCCCTATGTGCTGGCCGGCATCGGCCTGGGCGCCTTGATCCATGGTTATGTTCCCCAGGACTTCCTGGCCAGTTTCATGGGCCGGGATGCCTGGTGGGCGGTTCCGGCGGCGGTGCTCATGGGGGTGCCCATGTACACCAACGCGGCGGGTATGGTGCCGGTGGTGCAGGCCCTGATGGGCAAGGGCGCCGCCCTCGGCACCACCCTGGCCTTCATGATGAGCGTCATCGCCCTGTCCGCGCCAGAAATCATGATCCTGCGCAAGGTGCTGCGCTGGCCCCTGATCGGCACCTTCGTCGGGGTCGTCGCCGCCGGCATCATGCTGGTCGGCTATGTGTTCAACTGGGTGCTTTGAGCCGGGCGCGGGACCTCGGGAAACGCTGAAAAATCCCGTCCGGGTATGTTCAGCGGACGAAAAAGAAAAAGTGTGCCTGTTCTTTTCCTTCGCAAGCGATGGCCTGCCGCCGTC
Organism: uncultured Chromatiaceae bacterium; assembly: GCA_964538875.1. GTDB lineage: Bacteria > Pseudomonadota > Gammaproteobacteria > Chromatiales > Chromatiaceae > CAZIHO01. Next base: position 10,679 of record CAZIHO010000052.1, on the reverse strand, counting down.
CATCACGCCCGCTGTCAAGGACTAGCGCCGGGCGCCACTGGCCAGCCTAGGCCAGCCGAAACCGGCTAACCTCGGCCGCCAAGCCGGCGGATAGCTGTTCCAGCCGGTTGGCGGTGTCCGCGTTGGCGGAGATGGCGGCGTTATTGGCCTCCGCCATGCGCGCCACCCGTTCCACGTTACCCGCTACCTGGGTACTGGCGGCACTTTGTTCCCGCAGGGAGCGGGAAATATTCGCCACGTTCTCCACTACTTGGCGGGCGCCGGTGCCGATCTCCCGCATGGACGCGCCCGCCCGGTTGGCCTGGGCTACGCCTTGGTCAACCCGTTGCACACCGATTTGCATACTTTCCACCGCGTCCCGGGTGCCTTTTTGGATGGCGGAAATCATGGTCGAGATTTCCTGGGTCGAGCCGCTGGTCCGTTCTGCCAGTTTGCGTACTTCGTCGGCTACCACCGCGAAGCCGCGCCCGGACTCCCCGGCCCGGGCCGCCTCGATGGCAGCGTTGAGCGCCAGCAGATTGGTTTGATCGGCGATTTCCCGGATCACCCGCACGATGGCGGAGATTTGCTCGGACCGCCCGCCCAGGTCGGCGATCACCGATGCGGACTGGTTCACCACTTCCGCGATGCGCTCGATTTCCCGTACCACCGAGTCCACCACCTGGGTGCCCTCGGCGGATAGTTCCCCGGCGTGGCTGGCGATCTGGTTGGCATCCTCGGCGCTGGCGGACAAATGGCTGATGCCTGTGGTGATTTGCTCGATGGCGGTGGCGATGCTGGACGCGGCTTCAGTCTGCTGGCGGCTGCCCTGGCTGACGTGGGCGCTGGAGGCCGCCAGGGACTTGCTGGCCCCGATGACCTCGTTGGCGCTGTCCCGCACCCGTTCGATCAACCGCGCAAAGGACTCCACCATGTCGTTGAGGCTATCCGCCACCAGGCCCAGTTCATCCCGGGTTGCCAGGCTGACCCGGACCCCCAGGTCCCCCGTGGCGATGGTGCGCGCCTTGTCCGCCAGATGGCTGATACTGCCCACCGTGGCCAGATAGAGGCCGATGGCCGCGTAGGCATAGAATAGGATCATCAAGGCGGACACCACCAGACCCAGGTGCAGATGCCGTTCCGCGTCGCCGATGCGCTGGTTCAACAACTGGTTGAGGGTCGGAAATAGGCCGTCGAACATTTCCCGGTAACCTTTTTCCAGGGAATCGGTGGTCAAGGCAAAGTAGGCGTCCGGTGCGGTCTCGAACTTGCCCGACAGAATGTCCTGATTCACCAGCGTCGTCACCTTGTCTGCGGCGGCACCTACGTCCCGCAGGGCGCCGGTCAGTCCGGCCTGGAGGTGTGGATTGAGGCGTGCGGTGATGTTTAGGTTGCGGCGCAAGCTACTGATCGCCCCATTCAGTTCCGCGACCAGCAGAGAAATATTCACCTGCTGGGAGGGCAGTACGGGTTGCTTCTTGGCCAGGATCCCGGTGCCCAAGGCCCGCAGTTGTCCCATCTGCTCCAGAGCCTGGGGAAACTGTTGCAGGGCGGTGTTGATGAGGTAACTGGTGTCCAGGCCTGGATCATTGGTCAGCAGAAACTGGTCCGCCACGTCCAATTGGAAATCCAGGAGTTCGGCGATCAGACGGGTATGGCTGGTGAAGTTCTCCCGGGGAATCCATTCCAGTCCGTCCTTTTCGATGGCTACCCAGCGTTCCTGGACCCGTTGCCAAGAGTCGCTGTCGATGAGTTCCGGCGGCAACCGGCCCTGTACTGAGGCCATCGCTTGGTTGACCTGGGTTTGGCGGGCCGCGCGCTGGTCCTGCATGGCCTGGTTGCCGTTCAGTACCCCGGACGAGAGTCCCCGATGGATCTGCAAATGTTGGATCAGCCGCGCCAGGGGTTGGACCGCCTCCACACCCAGCAATTCTTGCCGGGAGTCGCGGATGATCTTGTCTTGGCTCTGGTATAGATTGGCCGCCAGCACCCCGATAGCCACCAAGGCTAGTACGCCCATGATGCCGAATTTGTTGCGATAACCCAGGCGATTCAATACCAGGATGGCGGGGGTAAACAGCAGATTCACCACAAGGCTTCCTTTAAGGGATGGTCACAGGTTCCTGTAGCGGACGCTGGCCGGACAACTTGAGGCCGGCGGCGGGAGCCCCGGCGTTTTGGCGTCCGCCGGGAAAATTTCTAAATAAGCCTTTGCTAATATTCTATACTTCCATTGCGAATCCCTGATTGTGCCCGTCCCCGGATTCCCGGGGCAAATCCTAGGGAAGGAGGTGTGACATGAAACGCAGTTCTCTGTTCCTGACTACCCTGCTCTCGACCCTGTTGCTGGTGGTGCCCATCCAGGCCAAGGCCTTTTTTGGCTTCTTTGATGGCGGATTCAGCTTTAGCTTTGGCTTTGGCGGCTGGGGTGGCCCCGGTTGGTGGGGGCCAGGTTATGGCTGGGGTCCCGGCTACGGGTGGGGACCCGGTTATGGCTGGGGACCGGGCTATTGGGGTCCTAGCTATTATGGCTACAACCCCTATTGGTCCTACTTTCATCAGCCCTACGGCTGGGGCTATCCCTATTACGGGCTGATACCCAGCTATGCCTACCTGCCCCCGGTGCTGGTGCCCCAGGCGCAAGCCCCGGCCACCGCGCGGGATAAATAACTGCTAGTCGCGACGCGCCATCCCGTCGGAGTGGCGCGCCGCCCGGACACTGGGGCTCCTGGCCGCCGCCGGGCGGCCTGACCCCGCATCAGCCCAGTTCGGAGTGACGGACCCGGTCAGGGACCAGCCGCCCCTGGGGCGGATTCGGTCACGAGGATCGCCCGAAAGTCGTTGACGTTGGTCAGGGTCGGGCCGGTGATGACCGAGTCGCCCAGGGCCTGAAAAAAGCCGTGGCCGTCGTTGGCGGCCAGGGCGTCCCGGGGATTGATGCCGGCGCGCCAGGCCCTGGCCAGGGTATCCGGGGTGATGAAGGCACCGGCGATTTCCTCTACACCATCGACGCCGTCGGTGTCGCCGGCCAGGCCGTAAATGCCGGATCGTCCATGCAAGGTGATGGCCATGGACAACAGAAATTCCACGTTACGCCCACCCCGGCCACTACCCTGGACCCGGACGCTGGTCTCGCCGCCGGACAGCAGCACACAGGGGGCCGGGAAGGGCTGTCCTCGACTCGCCACCTGGAGCGCCATCCCGGCCATGGCGGTGCCGACTTCCCGGGCCTCGCCCTCGATGGCGTCGCCGAGGATGTAGGCGGGGATGCCGGCGTCCCGGGCCACTTGGGCGGCAGCCTCCAGCGCCAGTTGGGGCGCGGCGATGATGCGGGTCTCGGCAGTGGCCAAGCGGGGATCGCCGGGTTTGACGCTCTCGCCCCGGCCAGACTCCAACAGTTCCTGTACTCCGGCCGGGATGGGGACACCGTGGCGACGGATGATCTCCAGGGCATCGGCGCAGCTGGTCGGATCGGCCACGGTTGGGCCCGACGCGATGTCCATGGGGTTGTCGCCCGGCACGTCGGAGATCAACAGACTGAGCATCCTGGCCGGATGGCAGGCGGCGGCCAGGCGCCCGCCCTTGATCGCCGAGAGATGCCGCCGTACCGTGTTGAATTCGCCGATGCTGGCGCCGGAGCGCAGCAGGGCACGGCTGATGTCCTGTTTATCGGCCAGGGTCAGTCCGTCCAGGGGCATGGGCAGCAGGGCCGAGCCGCCCCCGGAAATCAGGCACAGCACCAAGTCGTCACGGGAAAGACCGCGCACCAGTTCCAACAGGCGCCGGGCCGCCCCGAGCCCCGCCTGGTCTGGAACCGGATGGGCCGCCGCGACCACTTCCACCTGGCGGCAGGGCACCTCGTAACCGTGCCGGGTGACTACCAGGCCAGTCAGGGGGCCGGGCCAGTGGTCCTCCACCGCCCGGGCCATGGCGGCGGAGGCCTTGCCGGCGCCGATGACCACCAGCCGGCCCTTGGGGAGCGGCGGCAAGTGGGGCGGAATGCAATAGGCGGGTTGCGCCGCCTGTACCGCCGCGTCGAATAGGCGGCGGAGCAGATCCTGCGGTGTCTGGGTCATGGGTCCAGTCCCTCGCTTGCGGATGGAAAGCCGGTAGGGGCGGAACACCAGCGTCCGCCCCCAACCATTATGGCGCGCCGGCCTGGATCCGGGCGATCATCCCCTCCGTGACCTGCCGGGTGGTGGCGGTGCCGCCCAGGTCCGGCGTGGGCAATGCCGGCGTGGCAGTGACCCGCTCGATGGCGGACATCAGCCGGGCCGCCGCCGTTGGTTCGCCTAAAGGCTCCAGCATCAGACAGGCGGTCCAGAAGGTGCCGATCGGGTTGGCGATGAACAATGCCGGGCTTGGATTAGGAGACCAGAATCAGCAGCTTGCGGGGCCGGGATGGGGCCAGCTTGCAGGCGAAGCGCAGGATAGGGGTGAAGCCGGCCCGGGCGAAGATGGCCACCTCGCCGCACGCCCCGGCGGACGGGGCACCGGCACCTCCCTGTGCCGGAAAATGCGCAAGGAATGGATCCGGCCTAGGTGCGGGACCCGCGTCTGGCGCCAAATCCCGCCGCCGCTGCCTGGCCATTGTCGTCGGCGATCTTAAAGAACCGCATCAACTGTTGCAGGTTCTCGGCCTGACCGCTCATTTCCTCGGCGGTGGCGGCCAACTCCTCGGACGCGCTGGCATTTTGCTGGGTCGCTTGACTCAACTGGGACATGGCATGGCTGATCTGGGTAACGCCCTGGGACTGCTCCTGGGAAGCGGACGAAATCTCCTGGACTAGGCCCGAGGTCTTGGTGATGGCGGGCACGATGGCGGTCAGGATTTGTCCGGCCCGCTCCGCCTGGGTGACGCTGGAACTGGCCAGTTCGCCGATTTCCTGGGCTGCGGTCTGACTGCGTTCCGCCAGCTTGCGCACCTCGGCCGCCACCACCGTGAAGCCCTTGCCGTGGTCCCCCGCCCTGGCCGCCTCGATGGCCGCGTTGAGGGCCAACAGATTGGTTTGATAGGCGATGGTGTCCACGATGCTGATTTTCTCGGCGATCTGGCGCATGGCCTGCACCGTGTCCTGTACCGCCGTGCTGCCCTCCTTGGCCTCCAGCGCCGCTTCTCCCGCGGTGCGGTCGGTGATTTTGGCGTTGTCCGTGTTCTGGCCGATGGAGGCCATCATCTGCTCGATGGACGCGGTGGTGGTTTCTACCCCGGACGCCTGGCGGCCCGCCGACCGGGACAGGGACTGGGCGGTATCGCTGACTTTCTTGGACGCCCCCGCCAAGGCGTTGGCATTCAAGAATACCTCGGCGATGATGCTTTCCAGCTTGGCTACCATGCCCTTGACCGCCGAGAGCATGCTGGAGGTGTCATTGTCCGCAGTGCGGATATCCACCCGCAGGTCCCCTTCCGCCACCTTTTTCAGCACGTTGGTGACGTAAACCGGCTCGCCACCCACCAATTGGTACAGCTTAAGGATGGCGCGTCCGGCCACCATCAGCAGCACCACCGTGGCCAGGAGCAATAGGGCGACGACGTTTTGCCACAGGGACTGCCGGGCGGCGGCTTCATCCACCGCCTGCTGGGTACGCTTCTCCATCAACACGAAGAACTCGTCGATCGGCTTCATGATGCTGGCTTTGAAGCGATGGTATTGGCCATCGTGCATCATTTCCCGGGCCTTTTCGTAGTCCGGCGCCGCTTTGCGGGTGAAGTTGCCCTTGCCGTCGTCAAACAGCCCCTTGACCGCGTTCATGGCCACCGTCTCGGTGGCCACCAGTCCGTCGGAGTTCTTTTTCGCCTCCGCCAATTTGCCCATCTCCTCGTCGGTGAAGCCGGCCGCCTTCATTAAATCCAACAGGGGTGCCGACACCGTATCCGGGCGGGGCTTGGCGACACCGCCAGCGACGAAGTCCCAGTAAATGCGATGGTAGGCTTCCGGGCGCGGGCTTTTGCCGCCGCGGATGTCGAGGATGTCGAGATATTGCTTCTCGTAGGAGGCATCGCCGGTAATGACATAAGTTCTGGCCAAGCGGGTCAGGTCATCCGAGGATTGACGCAATTCGTCCGCCAGCAGATAGGACTTATACCGGTTGGTGGCCGCCTGGTTGGCCAGATCGGCTTCTACCCGCAGGCGCCAAACCGCCGCCCCGGTCAATAAGAGACAAACGAAGCTGGCAACCAGCGTGAATACAATGATGGTCCGGGAGTTTTGCATGACTGTCCCCTGTAGGAATACCATTTAGGCGTTTGGTCGTCACCGCAATCTCCGTGCGCCACGGAGAAACGGGAACCGCGCAGACCATCGGCAATATTCGAGCAATCGGCACGGATACCGGAGGGACCCCTGGCCGGCGTCACGTCCGGCCGGGGGCAGGGCGGATTTGACGGCCACAAGCCGTTGGCTCCGCAGGGAAGGGCCAGTCATCTGGGCCGTTCCCGGAGGCTGATGGTGCCAGGAAGGCGTTATTCAGCCGGTCCCTCGGTTCCGCTGCCACGATGCCGACGCTGGCCTGTCAAAAGGCGCAAGGCCGGCATCGTGCAAATGGTCATGGAGGCTGTTTCGGCGCTATTCAGGCAAACTTTAGCGTATCTGGGATTTGGAATCTAGGTCATCCAAATGGGCCCGCCGGGCACTGGGCCAGCGCGCCCGCCCCGATCCTTATCCTGGCCGTGATTGCACCCCGGAGCCCGGCCGGTCATGGCAAGCTCGCGCCATGATGCTTTGGTCCGGAATCTGTCTGGCCTATCCCTGGACCGGGCTGGCTGGCTGGCTGGAGCGCCTGGCCCGGTCCTTAAAGAATTGCCGTTGGGTTCCGCTAAACCTTCTAGCGCCGTCAACCCAATCGCCTTCCGCAATCAATAATCCGGCGATGGGCGCGCCGCCTGGACGATAGCGCGGTTGCCCGCCCTGTTGCTCTCACCTCAGCTAAACCCGTTTGCACGGCGATGGGCGAGAAAGCCAGGGCATTACGCCAGCGCGGCGGAACCGGCCGGAAATCAGCCAGCTTTTTCCGGAACTGAGCCGTAGGGTTCAGGTGCAACGATTCCCCAATAGCGCGCCCCATGGCGGCGAGTTCCGGGTCCCGCAGGCTGGTCCCAACCGGGAAATGCTGCGGGGGTACGCGGGGAATCAATCACCAACTGAATGGCGCTCCGAGGAACTCGGCATGAAAATATCAACTAAATTATTCCTGGGTATATTGTTACTTTTTTTGCTCAGTCTGATGGGTGTGCTCATCGTGTTCCTCGCGCTCGGGAACATGTCGGACGACGGACGGGTGGTCAATTACGCCGGGATTGTCCGTGGCGCGTCCCAGCGCCTGGTGAAGCTTGAGGCGGCCGGAAAACCGGCTGATGCGCTGATTGGCAAGCTCGACCGGATTTCCAGCGGCCTGCTCAATGGCGACGAGGAACTCCGTCTGCCGAAACAGGATCATTCTGAATTCGTCGCGGCCATGCAGAGGGTCAATGGCGCCTGGACCAGCCTCAAGGCCAAGATTGCCGCCACGCGGCAGGATCCGAAGCTGGCCGAATCCTTGATCGCCGAAAGCGAGGCATTTTTCGATCTGGCCGACCAGTCCGTCACCCAGGCGGAGGGGCTCGCCAAAAACCATGTGGCGGATCTCAAATCCTTGCTGATTCTGCTGATGGCCGCCATCGCCGCCGTGTGCGGCATCGTGCTACTGATGACCAACCGGCAAATTGTCCGTCCCCTGGTGGGCATCAGCAACGGCATCCACGCCTTGACCGCCGGGGACCTGACCATCAAGACCGAGCACAGCAATGGCGACGAGATCAGCCGCCTGGCCGAGGATGTGGAGAAGCTCGCCGGGTCGTTCGATGATGCGATCCGCGGCATGATTCACACCTCGAACCATGTGGTCGACACCCTGGACCGGGTCCGCCTCAAGGCCCAGAACACCACCTTGGGCGCACGCGACCTCTCCGACCAATCGCAGCGCATCGCCGTCACTGCCGAACAGATGGGCCATACCATCACCGAGATTGGCCGGAACGCCACGGCGGCGGCGGAAACGGCCCTGCAGGCCATGGCCACCGCCGGCCGGGGCAAGGGCATCGCCGAGAACGCAGTCGGCACCGTGAACCATGTCCAGTCTTCGGCGGAAGAACTCGCGGCGATGATTAGCCGGCTGGCCGAACGGACCAACGAGATCGGCAGCATCGTCACCGTCATCAAGAGCATCGCGGACCAGACCAACCTGCTGGCCCTGAATGCCGCCATCGAAGCGGCCCGGGCCGGTGATTCCGGACGGGGTTTCGCGGTGGTGGCGGACGAGGTGCGCAAGCTCGCCGAGCGAACCATCGGCGCGACTTCAGAGATCTCCGAAAAAATCGCCCAGGTTCAGGACGAGGCGGGCCGCACCGCGACCTCCATGCAGGCTGCGTCCGGCAGCGTCTCCCAGGCCACCCGGCTGATCCGGGATGTGGGCGGCGCCTTGACCACCATCGTGGACGCGGTCCAAGAGGTGAACGATCAGATTACGCGGATCGCGGCGTCCATCGATGAACAATCCGCCGCGTCGGAGCATGTGGTGGGTGGCATCGGCAAGACCTCCGAAGTCTCGACCAACATGGCAAACATGGCGTCCGAAACCATGCATGAGGTGAACGGCCTGATTAAGGCGGCGGAGACGCTGCGGACCACGACCATTGGATTCAAGGTTAGCGGCAGTGAACAGCTCATGTTCGACGTGGCACGGACCGATCACCGGCTGTACGTGGCGAAGATCGCCGCCCATATCAACGGGACCATCCAATTGGACCCAGAGAAGTTGCCGTCGCACCACGAATGCCGCTTTGGCAAATGGTATGACACTGACGGCACCCAGGTCTGTAGTACCAACAGCTATTTTCGCGCCATTCAAGATCCGCATCAGCGGATCCATGAACTCGGTAAGCAGGCGGTGGTGGCGTGCGACCGGGGCGAGAAAGAGCATGCCCGCCGGATTTACGACGAGATCGAGCAGGTGTCCGCGTCGATCGCGGATTTGCTTGAGCGAGCCAAGGGCGAATGTGTCCGCTTCGACGCGGCGGGCGCTCCGCTGCGGCCCTGAATGGACCCATTGGCAGGCCGCTCCGGCCGGAGCGGCCCCGGCCAGTCCCGCTAGACCGGTGGGGTGGCGGACAGCCAGCTCAGCACTAGGCCATAGAGTTGCTCGGGCTTCACCGGCTTGGGTATGAAATCGTTCATGCCGGCGGCCAGGCAGCGCGCCTTGTCCTCCGCAAAGGTATTGGCGGTCATCGCCAGGATGGGGACGCGACTACCCCTAGGTAAGGCCCGAATGCGGCGGGTGGCCTCCAATCCGCCCATGCGGGGCATCTGCATATCCATCAGAATGAGGGCGTAATCCGTGTGGCTGACCTGGGCCAGGGCTTCCACGCCATCACCGGCGGTGTCGATCCGCAGACCCACGTCTTCCAGCAGTCCCAGGGCCACTTCCCGGTTGATGAGATCATCCTCCACCAGCAGAATCCGGGTGTCCGCGAACTCCAGGGTCAGCATCCGTTCCGCCAAGGCCCCGTCGATCACCGTCACCGGCACCTCGGGTTCGCCGCTTTTCTTCAACCGTACGCTGAACCAGAAGGTACTGCCCAGGCCCGGACGGCTCTCGACGCCGGCGTCACCCCCCATCAATTGGGCCAAACGCTTGCTAATGGCCAGTCCCAGGCCGGTGCCGCCGTACTTGCGGGTCATGCTGCTGTCGGCCTGAGCAAAGGCGGAAAACAGCTTGCGCAGGACGTCCGGGGCGATGCCGACCCCGGTATCCGCGACTTCAAAGCGGATGAAGGCGCTGCCGCTATCCTCTTCCAATAATTTAACCCGCAGGGTGACCGTTCCCTGTTCGGTGAATTTGATCGCGTTACCCGCGAAGTTGAGCAGCGCCTGTTGGATGCGGGTCGGATCCCCCAGGAGACCGGCGGGAAGGGGCTGGATTTCCGTGCGCACAGTGAGTTGTTTGGCATCGGCCCGTTCCCGCAGGATCGAGACCACGTTGGTCACCAGGCTTTCCGGCTTGAGGCGAATTTCCTCCAATTCCAGCTTGCCGGCCTCGATCTTGGACATTTCCAGGATGGCGTTGATGATGCCCAGCAAGTGCTCGCTGGCCGCTTCCAGCTTGCCCATCAGATCCGCTTGCTGGCGGGTCAATCCCGCCCGCCGGATCAGGTGCGCCATGCCGGTCATCGCGTTGAGGGGCGTGCGGATCTCGTGGCTCATGTTGGCCAAAAAGGTACTCTTGGCAACGTTGGCGGCCTCGGCGGCGTTCTTGGCCTCGATCAAGGCCTGTTCGGCGGCCTTGCGCTGGGTGATGTCTTTCACGAACGCGATGATGCGGGGCGGTAACTCGGCGTCACCTTCCTTGTAATAGGCGGTGATTTCCACCGGAACGTTGCGGCCGTCCTTGGTCCGGTGCAGAGTTTCGTGCTGCAATTGGCCAAGCCGGCGGATGTTGTCCCGCATTTTCCGGTTGGTTTCGGCGTCGCAGGCGGGATTGATGTCGTCCACCTTGAGCCCCAGCATTTCCTCCACCGTATAGCCCAACAAGGCCGCGTCGAAGGAATTCAAATAGATGAAGCGGCCGCTGTCGAAGTCCACCCATTCGATGCCGATGCCGACGCTATCCATGGCGAACTGGGTATCGAGCAGCCGCTTATGGGTCTCCTGAAGTTCAGCGGTGCG
>CAZIHO010000051.1:0-22883 GCA_964538875.1 uncultured Chromatiaceae bacterium | reverse complement strand
GCCAAGTGACCGGCGTGGAAGGTTTGATGCAGGACATCACCGGGCGCAAGCAGGCCGAACACAACCTGCGTGACAGCGAACGCCGCTTCCGGGAACTGTTCGAGCACCTGCCCATTGCCTATCAGTCCATTGACGGGCAGGGCCGCTGGCTAGACGCCAACCAAAAGATGGCCGACCTGCTCGGCTTCGCCAAGCCCGGGGACTTGTTGGGCCTATCGTTCGCGGATTACTGGGACATTTCGCTCCGGGACCGGTTTGACGCCAATTTCGAGCGCTTCAAGGCCAACCTCGGCCTGAACGGGGAGGTCACGCTGTGCCGCCGTGACGGCACGCCACTGACGGTTCTGTTCGCCGGGCGCGTCCAGCGCGACGACCAGGGCCGCTTCCTGCGCACCCACTGCATCTTGGTCGACATCTCCGAGCGCCAGGCCATGGAGGAGGCGATCCGGGACCTCAACGCCAACCTGGAGCGTAAGGTGGCGGACCGGACCCAGGAATTGGTGGCGGCCCAGGCCGAATTGCGGGAACTGCTGGAGCGGGTGGCGCGTTCCGAGGCCCGGTTCCGCACCATGTTTGAACAGGCGCCCCTAGGAATCGCCCTCATCGATTCCCTGACTGGCCGGATCCAGGAGGTCAATGATCGCTTTGCCGCCATCGCCGGCCGCTCCCGCGCCGAGATGACCCGCATCGACTGGATGCCACTCACCCATCCCGACGGCGCGCAAGACGAACTGGACCAGATGGCGCGCCTGGACGCCGGAGAAATCGCTAGTTTCCAGATGGACAAGCAGTATCTGCACCCGGACGGCACGGCGGTCTGGATCCGTATAACCATCGCGCCGGTGACGGCGGAGCGGGGTGAGAGTCCCCGTCACCTGGTCTTGATTGAAGACATCTCGGAACGCCGGCGCCTGGAAGAAGCCTTGGCGGCCAGCGAGGAGCGCTTTCGCCTGGCCATGGAGGCCTCCCAGGACGGTCTATGGGACTGGCGCATGGATAGCGACCAGGCCTACTGTAATCCGGCCTACTTCCAAATGCTGGGCTACCAGTCCGGCGAGTTAGGTCCGGACCCGGATAGCCTGTGGCTCGACCTGCTGCATCCCGATGACCGGGAGTCCACGGTGGCGCGGGTCGGTCAGGCGTTGGCTGGACCCGGTCCCTTCGAGGCGGAATACCGGCTGAGGGCCAAGGACGGCGGCTACCGCTGGATCCTGGGCCGGGGGCGGACGGTGCAGCGGGACGCCGCAGGCCGTCCCCTGCGTGCCCTGGGCACCCATGTGGACATCACCGAGCGCAGGCGCTACGAGGCGGAACTGGCGGAGGCCAAGGATCAGGCCGAGGCCGCCAACCGGGCTAAAAGCAGCTTTCTGGCCACCATGAGCCATGAGATCCGCACGCCCATGAACGCCATCCTGGGCATGGCCCAGTTGCTGCTGGGGCGGCAAGTCAGCAAACAGGAACGCCTGGACCACGCCCAGATGATCCTGCACGCCGGCGAGACCCTGCTCACCCTGCTCAACGACATCCTGGATTTGTCCAAGGTGGAAGCGGGCCGGATGACCCTGGAATACACGGATTTCGATCCCAGCCAACTGCTGCAACAGGTGACCCGCCTGTTCTTGCCGGTGGTCCAGATCAAGGAGCTGGGGTTGTGTTCGACCTGGTCCGGGCCGCCAGCGCAACGCTACCGGGGCGATCCCCACCGGCTGCGGCAAATGCTGTCCAATCTGGTCAATAACGCCATCAAGTTTTCCAGCGACGGCGAGATCCGGGTCGAGGGACGGGAACTCAGCCGGGCGGGGGAGGCGGCCCTGCTGGAGTTCTCGGTGGCGGATTCCGGCGTGGGGGTGCCGCAAGACAAACAAGCGAGCCTGTTCCGGCCCTTCGCCCAGGCGAGCGGTGCCATGACGCAGCGCTTCGGCGGCACGGGTCTGGGGCTGTCCATCGTCCGCAGCCTGGCGGAACTAATGGGCGGCGAGGTTGGGTTGGAGAGCCGGGTGAACGACGGGTCCCGGTTTTGGTTCCGGGTGCGCCTGGAACCGGTGGGCGCGGGTGAAGATCAGCGCCAGCCCGAATGGAATGCCGAGGCTGCGGGTTCAGAGGAGTTTGCCCGGCTGGTGGGCCGGGTGCTGGCGGTGGATGACTCGGCCTCGAATCGCGAGGTGATCCGCACCATGCTGACCAAGCTGGATTTATCGGTCATCGAGGCCGAGGATGGGCAACAGGGCCTGGACATCATCCGCCGCGGCGAGCCGGTGGATCTGGTGCTCATGGACCTGCGCATGCCGGCCATGGACGGCTATGGGGCGGTCCAGCAAATCCGCCGCTGGGAACAGGCCCACCAGCGCCCACGCCTCCCCATCATCGCCCTGACGGCGGATGTGTTTGACGACAGCCGCCAACGGGCCCTGGACGTGGGCATGGATGGCGTGCTGGCCAAGCCGGTGGTGTGGGCGGCATTGCGCGAGCTATTGGCCCATTGGCTGCCGGAACGCACCGCCCAGCAGCGGCGGGAACCCGTCGCGGCGCCCCGGACCCTGGATGTGGCGCGGGTCGAGGCACTGCTCCGGGAGTCCCTGCCCCTGCTGGAACAACAGAGATTCAACGCCGTGGCCCGGTTCCGGGACCTGCAAACCCTGGTCCGGGGTACCGAGGTGGAGGCGGAGCTGGCCCTTGCCGGGGCTGCGGTCGCCAACATGGACTTCGCCCGCGCCCGCACGCTGCTCATTGAGCTGGCCCAGCGCCGGGGCTGGAATCTAGCGGCGTCCTAATCCCAGCCAGCCGGGTGTCGCTTCGATTCCCCCAGAAATTAGCGAATAAACCTATCATAGCAATAACAATAAAAGATTATTCCGATTAATAGCATCGCGCTATGCTGGAACTTCAACTTCAAGCAACGGAAGGGATAAACCCATGTCAAGTGAAGCAAAGTGCCCGTTCGCCGGCGCCCGCACCACGGCTGGCGCCCGGTCCAACCGGGATTGGTGGCCGAACCAGTTGAATCTCAAGATCCTCCGCCAGCATTCGGCGCGCTCCAACCCGATGCAGCCAGAGTTCAACTATGCTGAGGAATTCAAGCAGTTGGATTTCGAGGCCCTGAAGCGGGACCTCACTGCCCTGATGACCGACTCCCAGGATTGGTGGCCCGCCGACTGGGGACATTATGGCGGCCTGTTCATCCGCATGGCCTGGCACAGCGCCGGCACCTACCGGATCGCGGATGGCCGGGGCGGTGCCGGTACCGGCAACCAAAGGTTCGCGCCGGTCAATAGCTGGCCGGACAACGGCAACCTAGACAAGGCGCGCCGGCTGCTCTGGCCCATCAAGAAAAAATACGGCGCCAAAATCTCCTGGGCGGACCTGATCATCCTGGCCGGCAACGTGGCGCTGGAGTCCATGGGCTTTAAGACCTTTGGCTTTGCCGGCGGCCGCGAGGATATCTGGGAACCGGAACAAGACATCTACTGGGGCTCGGAAGCCGAATGGCTGGGCGACCAGCGTTATAGTGGCGACCGCGAGCTGGAGAACCCCCTGGCTGCCGTCCAGATGGGCCTGATCTACGTGAACCCGGAAGGCCCCAACGGCAATCCCGACCCGGTGGCCTCCGGCCGGGACGTGCGCGCCACCTTCGCCCGCATGGCCATGAATGACGAGGAAACCGTGGCGCTGGTGGCGGGCGGCCACACCTTCGGCAAGGCCCACGGCGCCGGGGACCCCAAGCTGGTGGGACCGGAGCCGGAAGGGGCGCCACTCCAAGAGATGGGGCTGGGCTGGAAGAACGCCTTCGGGTCTGGCCTCGGGGTTTGCACCACCACCAGCGGCATCGAAGGCGCTTGGAAGCCGCATCCCACCCGCTGGGACATGGGCTACTTCGACATGCTGTTCGGTTACGACTGGGAACTGGTGAAAAGCCCGGCCGGCGCCTGGCAGTGGCAGGCCAAGGACGTGCGGGACGAGCACCTGATCCCGGACGCCCATGATCCAGCCCAGAAGCACCCGCCGATGATGACCACGGCGGACCTGTCGCTACGCTTCGACCCCATCTACGAGCCGATCGCGCGCCGCTTCCATCAGGACCCCCAGGCATTCGCCGATGCCTTCGCCCGCGCCTGGTTCAAGCTGATCCACCGGGATCTGGGGCCCCGTTCCCGCTACCTGGGTCCCGAGGTGCCCGCCGAAGTGCTGGTTTGGCAGGACCCGGTGCCGGCCCTCGACCATCCCCTGATCGACGCCCAGGACATCGCCCATCTCAAGGCCCAGCTACTGGCCTCAGGGCTGGCCCGGTCGGAATTGGTATCGACCGCCTGGGCGTCGGCGTCCAGCTTCCGGGGTTCCGACAAGCGGGGCGGCGCCAATGGCGCCCGCATTCGCCTGGCGCCCCAGAAGGACTGGGAGGCCAACCAGCCCGTCCAGTTGGCCAAGGTGCTGAAGGTGTTGGAGGAGATCCAGACCGCCTTCAACGCCGGGCAGACCGGGGGCAAGCGGGTGTCGATGGCCGATCTGATCGTGCTGGGCGGCTGCGCTGCCGTCGAAGCGGCGGCCCGGCAAGCCGGCCACGACCTGACGGTCCCCTTCGCGCCTGGCCGCACCGATGCGCTGCAAGAGCACACGGACCTGGAGTCGTTCGCAGTGCTGGAGCCCCATGCGGATGGTTTCCGTAACTACCTGGCGGACGGTATCAAAACCCCCGCCGAGCAACTGTTGCTGGATCGCGCCCAGTTGCTGACCCTGACCGTGCCCGAAATGACGGTACTGATCGGCGGTCTGCGGGTGCTGGATGCCAATTTCCAGCAGTCCCGGCACGGCGTTTTCACCGATCGGCCGGGGATGCTGACCCCTGATTACTTCGTCAACCTGCTGGACATGGGCACCGATTGGCAGCCGTCCGCCGGGATCCCAGGGGTGTACGAGGGCCGGGACCGGGGCACCGGGGCGGTCAAATGGACCGGCAGCCGGGTGGATCTGGTGTTTGGGTCCAACTCCGAACTGCGGGCGGTCGCCGAACGATATGCCTGTGACGATGCCAAGGAGCAGTTCATGGCGGACTTCGTCGCGGCCTGGACCAAGGTCATGAACCTGGACCGGTTCGATTTGGTCTAGTCGAGGCGTTTAGCGGGCCGGCAGGTGCCGGCCCGCTTCTCATTCAAATGGTATTAGCAGGTTGAAAAGTATCTGATACTATGAATGCTCTCAGAAATTCGTTGGCTATTTTCAATAGATAAGGTGGCATGATCGCTTTATCCTTATACAACCTGATATACTCGCTGTTGATGATAAGATATAAATTTCCGCCTGGAAGGGTCCATGAAGAGTTTTATTGCTGGTTGCGGAAGAAGCGGAACGACTTTGATCCGGGATCTAATGGGGTGTTTTGAAGATACCTATGTATACACGGAAGGCGCATATGGTGAAGCCCCTTTTTCAAGCTTTTCCAAAATTTTCTGCCCTGAAAGTAATGTTGTCATCAAACGAACCGGCGAATGTTGGCGAACCCTTGCGTCTCTACCCGATGATATAGGGCTAATCTATTGCGTGCGTCATCCGTTTGATGTCTTGACCAGTACACATCCGTTAACTAAGCATTTGCGCAGATTTCATATTACGTTCGATCGTTGGATGATGGAATATGATGCCTGGCATACCCTGCGCAAGAAACAGCCGAACCCGAAAGTGTTTATTTTGAAGTATGAAGAATTGATCGCCAAACCAGATGTTGTTCAGACACAATTGTCAAAACACTTCGACCTTGCCGTCGCTCATACTTTTAGTGAAAACCGAGCAGGAATTCGGATATTTTCAGACTCGATCGAAAAATGGAAAAAGAACCCGGTACTTTTTAAATACCTGAACACGTTCCCAGCCCGTTTGCGCCGTTCATTGGTTGATTTTTGTGAAGAATTTGGATATTCATTGCCAGCCGGGTATGCCGATGGGACCGCCGAGACCAATCTGCCATTACAGGTGCTATCCGTTATCAACCCAAACGGATTGGAAACATTAGATAACTTACCTTTTTTTTGGATCGGCGGAGCCGCAACTCACTTAGATGTTTATACGGCATTTAATGGGGAAATCCGTTTGATGTTTGATGCCATCCCAGGCCCCAGTTTCGATGCGCATGTTGAACGGCATCTTCGTGTAACATCAGGAAATTGGAGCGTTATACTCGCTGTCCAGCCGGGTGCTGTAGCAGTAAGTGTGCCGGTCTCTGTTGGCGAGAATGAACTTATCCTTGAAGCAGTGGAGCAGGCCACCATCCCTGTGCTGCCCAATGGCGATACCCGTCCGCTTATTTTGGGCGTCCGTAATATGCAGATAGTGGAGTCTGTATAGAGCATTGCGCTCAAACAGCAATAGAATTTTATTATGGCTGAAAAAAAACCGTCCTTTCGTTTTTCGATCATTATTCCATTAGAGTTCCATCGTGGGCAAAGTGAAGAATGTCTACGCCGTTGGGTTAAAGAGCAAGATTACCTGCGCGAACAATTTGAAGTCGTTGCTGTTGGGTGCCGATTCTCATTAGATTTAAAGACAATTGCATATTTCAAGACCCTATTGAGTGAATATGATCGATTGTTGCTCTTTGATGAGCCTCACGACATGGCTTTATGTGCATTTGGCGCCCGACAAGCCCAAGGTGAAATATTGTTTTTCACCGAATCTCATGTTTTGCCAGATCGAAATATTTTGTCCGTAGCAGATAAAGCGATTGATGAACATCCGGACTGGGCAGGGTTTTCCTGCCAATCTATTCGTATAACGCACAATCGCCTGTCTGTGATCGAAGCCGATATGTATGAAGCCGATCTCCTTTATGGTATGAATGAATGTCCTTGGAGGAGAATATTAGATCAATGTTTTGTAGTGCGTGCAGGAAATTACCATAAGGCAGGCGGATTTAACCCCGAACTTGGTCACTTTGCTGAATGGCATTTAGCTGCCCGAATGCACCAAAATGGATATCAAATCGGGTATGTACCAGAAGCCCAAGTGCATCATTATTATATCGGAGAAATAAAAGAGTTAATTAAATTTTCGGAAGATTTTGCCCGTGGGGAAATGACATACCTTTCAAAATATAAAGATGATGAAAGCCGCTCTTATTTTCCAGACCCGCTCGAGTGGCTGAATTTCTATCGATGGAATTCGAGATTATATGACAGGGCATTTAGGCTGTCATCCAATTCGCATTCGAAGTCTTTCCGAAGATGTTTGAGCCCTCGTGAGATATTTGCACGCGGCTTGATGTTACTTAGATTAAGTTTTCCATTTGAAACATTAAAGAGAACATCCCTGACCCATGCCTGGCTTCGATTTCAAGTTAAACGATGGCTCTTAACCCTTTTGCTCAATTTGCGGTTCGGAAAATCTTATCTACACACACAATTTTTGCAGCTGATCGATGCGACGGTTAAGCTTGAAAGAGTTCGCTTCGCTTTCGATATTGAGGAAAAGCCTTCAGCAGCCACTTCATCCCTACGATGGACTGCGGATGAAGCGCGCTCTTACCCTTTTGGGGGCTTTTATGCTTCTGAAGAATGGCAGGGCAAAAGATTTAGGTGGAGCGAACCCGTTGCAATGATAGAAATTTCCCTGGTGCCGGGTAATTATGATCTGGAGATTGACTGGTTAATGGCTATTCGGCCTATAGAGAATTTAAAATTTTATATCAACGAGAAGCCAATGCCAGTTTTGCAGGAACGCGCTCCGCGAAGGATTTCGTTTCAGGTAAACGAAGATGCACCAACCCGTTTTGCATTAACTTGCGAGCCCTGGCTTGTCCCTAAAGATAAAAGATTGCTTGGAGTGCCTGTTTCCTCCATTACCATAACTCCACGACTTCCCTGATAAGAAAAACGGCGCGGACATTTGTCCGCGCTATTGACTTTCTACTTGCAATTAGACGATCAATTCCTTCGGGATGTCACCGCCATAAGCAGCGATCTGGCGCAGGACTTTTTGGACAGCCAGACGCTCATGGGAGCCGAGTCGCCCATTTGGTCAGCGGGGCAGTTAAGTTCCTTAGCCGACGAGGGTGCTGGCGCTCTCCGGCCCGGTATCTCTGGGCCGTTCTCTTGGCCCGTCTGTACGAGTCGGTGCCGCTCACCTGTCCGAACTGCTCGGCTGACCTGCGGATTATCGCCTTCGTTCCCCAGGGTTCAACGGTCCTCCGCATCCTGAAGCACATCGGCCAGCCCACCGATCCGCATAAGGTCTCCCCGGTCAGGGGGCCACCTATTTGGTGGGAGGAAAGCGAGGGACAACCAGCGACAGGCGCGCAAGCCTTGCCGTCATTTGATCCCCTGGCCCAGCCTGAACCTGAACAACCGGCAGGAAAGCCGGTTTGCACGGCCCTAGGCCGCCCGAAGGGTGCTGCACAGGGAAGTGCAGCATGACTTCCCGTTTGACCAGACCGTCAGTTGGTAAGCGGTCCCTCAGCCGAGGCACCGGCATACTAACCGAGAGCTCTGTGAGGCCACCTGGTGCGAAGCTGGATTGAGCTTGCGTTAGATTCCGCAAGCGGTTCCCCGTCTGCCTCCCAACCGCTAAAAGCCTGCCGCCAGATTCTTGCCAGAGGCTTTGGTAGGTGCCTCCAGCCTACTAAACCTACATCCGGGTGCTCGCTAAGTATCTGATCATAAACGAAACATAAGGGATGGTTTCCTGGGCCGGTTGGATTTCCTATTTGTTGCGAAAAATCATGGCAAGTGCCTGCCCCGGCGGGTATAGCCAAAAATTACGGATGATTGATTCCGCTCACTGAGGAGAAACGAGATGAAATGGCGCCTGTTCATGCTGCCCCTGCTGATGCTGCTCATGGGCACGGCCGGTGCCTATGACGCGACCAAGGCCAAACAGTACGAGGGGCTGTTCGCCCCCTTCGCCGATGCCAATACCCCCAAGGCCCTGGCCAGGATACCCCCGGAAACGCTGGTCAACTGGATCAAGGCCGGCGAGTCCGTGGTGATACTGGATGTGCGTACGCCAGCGGAACGCCGCGTGCTCGGTATCGGTAACCCGGATACCTTGTCCATGCAGATGAACGAGGTGTTTCAACCGGACAATCTCGCGCGGATCCCCACCGACAAGAAGGTCCTGGTAGTTTGCCAGCAGGGACTGCGCTGCACCCTGATCGCCGTGGCCCTGCGGGACATCGGCTTCAGTAACGTCTACGCCTTGAAGGGCGGCCTCGTGGCGCTGATCGATTACCTGGACCCCAAGGTCGCCAACGATCCGCTGAAGAAGCCATAGGGTAGACCCGCCCCGCGGGTGGTGGTCCAGTCCAGTACAACGCCAACCGCAGGGTGGAGGTCCTCAACCCCTGCCCGGCTACGCCCTTGGAACCCCGTGAGAAGGATCTCTACAAGCGGGTGAAGCGGGCGGAGCAGTATCCATAAGCTCCAATCCCAAGAGTCGCTTCCCGTGCGGGAACGATCAACCGAAGTTATCGGTGCTGCGATACGAGACGGCTCAGTTGGTTGCCCGTTGGCGCCAGGCATTGGGGTCACGCTTGAGGTGCATGATGGCGAGAACGAGGATGCGGTCGGCGCGGACTTGGTAGAGGATAGGATACGGGAAACGCCTGACGAGGCAGCGACGCGCACGGACGGAAAAGATCGGGCATGGGTCGGGGAAGGCATGAATGCGGTCGAAGACGGCCTGCACCTCCTCAATGTACTCGTGGCCAAGTCTGGGACGCTCATTGTTGTATCTTGACCGCTTCAACAAATTCTTCCTCGGCGCGGGAGAGGACGCGAATCCTCACCGCCCCTTGATCCTGGCAAACACGGCCTCGGCCGAGTCGTCGGCCAATTCGACCAGACCGGCAGTTGGTAAGCGGTTCCGCAGCCGAGGCACCGGCATACTAACCGAGAGTTCTGTGAGGCCACCTGGTGCGAAGCTGGATTGAGCTTGCGTTAGATTCCGCAAGCGGTTCCCCGTCTGCTTCCCAACCGCTAAAAACCTGCCGCCAGATTCTTACCGGAGGCTTTGGCAGGTGCCTCCAGCCTACTAAACCTACATCCGGGTGCTCGCTAACTATCTGATCATAAACAACAAAAAGGGATGGTTTCCTGGGCCGGTTGGATTTCCTATCCGTCGTCGGATGCCACTCCCGCCAGCGCGTTCCCGCTCCGCGCCCATCCCCTTGCAGGGCACGTCTGCGCTTGCACGTGCAGACCGTGGGTCTGGCTTCCTTTTGGTTTCGGCCTGATGCCCCAAGCTGGGCCGATTGGTGACGGCAGCTTTCAGGGTGTTGTGGCACAGGTGGGCATAGTGCCGGCTGATGATGCGGGTAACAGCATCGCCGGGCAGTTTGGAGATGGTGAGCAGGTCTGGCCTGGGGGGTTGCGCCACCACCAGCGGCATCGAAGGCGCCTGGAAACCCTATCCCAACCGCTGGGACATGGGTACTGATTGGCAGCCGTGCGCCAGGCTCCCGGGTGTACGAGGGCCGGGACCGGGGCGGTCCAATGGAACGGCAGCCGGGTGGATCTGGTCTGATCCCGGCGCATCCAGGATGGGCCTGACTTATTTTTGGCCCAGACTTGCCCACCTGGCGGGCCAAGCCCGCACATAGGCTTCCTGGGCCGGGGTTTCCACCGTTCCCGGACGGGCCAGACGCACCCGGCCCAGGGCGCTGGCCGGTGACTCGCCGAAACTGACCAGCAGGCAGGCGGCCAGGGTTCCGGTGCGTCCCAGTCCGCCTTTGCAGTGCAGCACCAGGTCTCCCCGCTGCTCTAATACCTCTTGCACCTGTGGCCATAGCTGGGGCCAGGCCGCCTCGAAACGCTGGTCCGGGGCGCATCGATCCCGGATGGGCAGCGGCTGCCAGGCCAAGCCGTAGCGCTGGGCCTCTGCTCCCAGATTTGGAACGCCTAATTCCAGGTATTCCGGTTCCTCGATCAGGGACAGCAGCAGGCGGCACCCCCAGCGGCGGATGGCCAGCAGATCGGTGCCTAGATCCCGGCGCCAGCGGCCGGTCCAGGCGTCGTCCTGGACCTTGCCGGGACAGAAGGTCATGCCGATGCGGCCCCGGCCGCCCAGGGACACCCAGTCGATGCGGATGGGGTGGGTGGTGGAGGTTCGTTCCAAGGTCAGGTCAACTCTCCCGTAAAAGCTGTTCCATCTGATCGGCGCCGGGCTCGCGGCGGGCGGCCCGCCAGCGCAGGGCGCACCGTACCAGGTCCGCGTGGCCCGCGAACAGGCTCCGCAGCAGTTCGGGGCTGATGCCCGTCCAGCCCAGTTCGCCGAGACCGCCGCCGCCCCGGAAGTACAGGCGCCGGGCCGCCTTGCCGGTCAAATGCCAACTCCAGGTGCTGCTTTCGATCCAGGCGTGGTCCGTGTCCCGGAAATCGTCCACCGGCCCCCGGTAGACCCGGCTGCCCGCTTTCATGGGCAGGGAAATCCCGGCCTTGAGCCGCAGGCAGCGGACCAGGGCCTGGGCCTCGCTTTCCCCCGCCAGCCGCATACAGCCTGGCAGGGAGCTTTCGCCGGTGTCCCAACGGCGGCCCAGCAGCAGTTCCAGCCGGCCGTTACCGGGATTGATCCGGGTGATAACCGGATCCACCGCCCGGTTGGCGCCCCAGCGGCCCAGCAGCCCCCGTCCCGCCAAGCCGGTGCGGCCCCGTGGATTGAGGGGACGGCCCAGGGGGTCCCGCCAAGGGTCGGCGTCATCCGGCGGCGCCCAGTCCATGTCCAGGGGATCAGCCCAGTCGCTGTGGGACAGGATGGGGTCCTCATGGAAGGGGGGCTGATAGTCCGGACAGGGCACTGGCCAGGGTGCCAGTTCCCGGGGTAGCCGTTGCCGGTCCGGGTAGGAGTCGGGCCGCACGGCGGGGGTCAGCCGGTGAAAATCGCCCCTAGCCAGTTGTTGCACCAGCAGATGCACGGTGCCCAGGGCGTGTCGCAGTTGCTCCAAGCTGCACTCGCCCCGCCCGCGCCGGGCATCGAAACTGAGGGTATGGGTGGCATAACGCAGCAAGGCGATTTGATACAGGGTGTCATCCTGCTCTGGATGCAGGTCCGCGTATCGCTGGCGGATGGCGGCCACGGATTGGTAAACCAAGGCCAGGTGCGGGTCGCTGGCCAACCCCGGCAACCGCTTGGCCGCTTCCTCCAGGGGCAGGGGTAGCCGCTGTTCCAGCAGCAGACGCTCCAGGATCAGGAGGTCCCCCAGGTCCTGGTGGGCCAGCCCCTTGCTGACCACCAGCTTGATGTCGTTTTCCAGCTTGGCCAGATCCAATTCCACGGGCAGCAACCCGGCGTGGGTCCAGTCGATGAACCAGACATTGGCCAGGTCATCCAGGATGATGTTGGCCAGGTTCAGATCTCCATGGCCAAGGCAATGGGCGCCGGGCAGCCAATGGGAGTCGGCGGCCAGTTGCTGGAACAGGGCGGTGAAGTCCTCCAACACCAGATCCGGCGTCAGCCGGATCGGGCCGCCTTGCCAGCCGTCGTTGGTGATGTGGCCGATATTCTCCCTGAGCCACTCCCATTGCTGGGGCGCGGACAGCCCGAGCCGCTGCCAGGGCGAGAAGCGGCACCGGCGCAAGGTGGGCCGGTACAGGCGCTGGTGCAGCAATTCCAGGCTGGCCCGGAGCGGGGCTAGGAATTGGTCCGGGTCGCGCTGTTCCACCGCCTGCTCAAACAGCCATTGCAGGGTGTGGGGCGTGCCGGAACGGGAGGCCAGTTCCATGAGGATGCCGGTATGACCGCCGGACGAGATGGGCGTACCGAAGCTGGGCACCTGACTACCAAAGATGGCCTTGACCCGGTCGTAGCCTTCCAATTCCTTTTGCATAGCCCCATGCCGGTCGATCTTGACCACCACCGGCGCCCCCGCCACGCCGTCGATCTGGCGCCGCGCCAGCCACAGCAGACTGCCGCTAAATCCGCCGCTCAAAGGTTGCAGGGTCACCTGGGAGCAACGGAGAAAAGCCAGCTCCAGGATGTGCCTCTGGTCCGCGTTCAAGGACTGGATCACGCCGGGTGGCCCCAGCGCCGCGCCCCGGCAGTCGAACTGGCGGAACGGCTTTTTCGCCAGGCCGGCGAACCCCAGCAGGGCGCGGAGATCGGGAAACACCTGCACCAAGGCATCCGGCAGAGCCACCTGCAAGCTGGCCAGGTGGGCCTCGTGGTTACTGCTCCCCACCAGATGGGGGCAGACCGCGACATTGGGAAATTCCAACACGTTGCGCAACAGATTGGCGGTGCCCAGGATCCGCTTGTCCGTGTGGCACCCCACCAGCACCCAGCGTAGCAGCCGCCGCTGTTCCCCGTTCAGGGTCAGTAGATCCTGTCCTAACAGGCGTCGCGTCACCCGCCGCAGAGATTTGAGGGGCAGGGACAGGGAGCGGGTTTCCAGGATGGCGGCCGCACTTAGCAGGGGCTTGAGGAAGGGCAAAAAGGCGGCGCCTTGTTCGCCCCGGACGTTATGACGGCCATAGCGGAGCAGTTCCGGCAGTTGGTCCGGGTCTTTGGGGTCGTGGCAATCCCGCACCAGGATCAGGCCGATGGGCCGGCCTTGGCGGCGGGCTGCCACCGCCTGACTCAAGAAAGTGGGCAGGGGGCCGTTGCCGGCCGCGCTGCCGGCCCCCATCAGCCGCTCCACGTCCCGCTGGCCGATATGTACTCCGGTTTGCTCGAACGCCCCGCCGCCCATGAAGTCGTTGGTGAGGCTGTCCGCCAGGATCAGCGTGAAGGGCTGGGTGCTAAGGCTAGCTGGCATCGGCCGGGTCCTCTCCTTGCAACAGCCGTCCCTGGCCCAGTTGACGCAGGTTGTCCAACAGCCCCGCCAGGGGGGTGCCCCGGAACATCTGCTCCAGGGTGGCCGCCAGACTTTGGTCCCTTACCAGGCTCAGGGGCGCCAGATGTTCCGCTAGGGATTGCAGGGTGCCGGTGGCGGCGATGGCGGTCAGCGCCTCTACCAGGGCAGGTTGGATGGCCGCCATTTGCTCGGTGAGGTGGCGGGCCTGGGCATCGCTCTCCCGCAGGCGCTGTTCCAGGGCCAGGTGGGCAAAATGGGCCTCGCTTTCCAACTGCGCCTGGCGCTCCGCCAGCCGCATTGCGGCGATGCGGCTGTCGATCGCCTGTACTTCCAGGGTCCCGTTGGCCCGTTGCTGTTCCCGGCTCGTCTGGGATTGAATTTCCGCCATGGCCAGCCGGTCCTGACCTTCGCTAATGTCCAGCAACAGCTGTTGAGTGAGGGCCTGGGTAGTGGCCCGCTCCTGCTCGATCTGGCGCTTGGCCTGTTCCTGGCCGGCAGTGAGCAGATGCAGGCGCTGTTGCCGTTCCAACTCGATGGTGTTGAGCAGATTCTCTTGCTGGGATTGGTGCAGCAGTTGGTCGATGCGGTCATCGTCGATGGAGATGCTAATCACCTCCAGGTCATAGACTGTCATGCCGTTTTCCGCAAAATGCCGCAACGGCCGGCTGCCGTCCTGGGCCTTGGCGCCCAACACCAGGTCCCGCAGCAGGGTGGCGGCGGAAAAATAGAACTCCAGCACCCCGATCGCCCGCACCTGATTGCCGATCAGGGAGCGCAAATGGTCGCAAAGGTATTGGATGTAGTTGTCGATGTTGAACCAGCTCGCTTGATCACCGTCGAACCGCACCAGGTACTTCAACTGCACGGTGAGGGGGACCAGGTCCCGGGTTTTGACGCTGACCCGGTCGCTGACCGCATTGGAGCGGACCCGGAGATAGACGGTCTTGAGGGTGCGGGCCGGGTCCTTGGGAGTGCCCATGCTCAGGGCCAGGGGTTCCAGGATCTCGTCATAGGCCAGCAAGACCGTTTGGGGGCCGGTCACCACCCGGCGTTCCCCTTGGCGATTCACCACCTGCACCGCGTACCCGGACCAGACATCGATGGTCACCGCCCCCTCGAACTTGGTGTCCAGCGTGATGGTGCGTGGGGGAGTGTAGGTCGCTACCCGTTGCAGGGTGTCGCCGAAGGCACCAGGGCCAGCGAGTTCCCGGAGGGCGACGGCTGGCGCCGCCGGGAGTGGGGGCGGGCGGGGGCCGTCCGGTGGCATTTCCAGGGGCGCCGCCCCACCCGCACCTCGGGTCCGCAGGGACCGGTTGTAGTCCAGCACCGCGCCATTGCCGGGAAAATACATGCCGCATTCGCTATCGCTCAGGATGCGCTTGACCACCACCTCATCGATGGGATTGGGCAGATAGACCGCCGGACCCCGCACCAAGCGAATGTCGCCGGTGCGACGGTTCATCAGGTAGCGGGCTTCCCCGGAGGGAATGGCAATGGCGTAATAGAGTTCCCGGTCGCCATAGCTGATGATGGCGTGTTCCGACCGGGGATAATAAATCGACTGGCTGGCGCCGGTGATGAAGAGTTCGTCCCCGGCCTTATGCCAGGCGCCGTCCGGTTCTTGGTAGTCGGCGATGACCTTGATGTGCAGGCCGCTGATGTCGGTCAATTCATAGGCCCGGTATTTGCGCTTGCCGTCCCGGATCACGAACTGCTCGGTGGGTTTGGGAAAGACCACTTCCGGGCCGATCAAGTAACGCTTGAGGCCGCTTTCATCCAACAGGATGCAATACTCCAGCCGCTCCAGGGTCACCGCGTCCCTCACATAGCGGGGCTCGGTGCCGCCGCTCTCCGGTAAGACCTCGATGCCGCTCGGGGGAATATAGAAACTGACCTTATTCCCCATGATGATGAGCAATTGGCCGGTGAACAGGCCGGTGGGATCGATGCCCAGCACCGAGGTGGCGGGCGCATTGCCGACGCCGGCGGTTTCCGCCAGCTTGATGACGCCCTGGTTCCAATTGGTCCGGGCGCCTTCCTCGTCATAAACCCGCACCAATAGATACTGGTTAGAACGCAATTGGTGGCCCAACACCACCTCAGCGGTCTGGGTGGGCCAGAGGGGAAAGGATTGGGGGCCAGGCAGGTTCTCGGTTTCCCCGGTCTTGAGGAAATTCGGGGGCAACATCTCCGCTTTGCCCGGTTCGGGATGATGCCCATCCCGGGACGGGTTTTGCAGGATGACGTAGTGCCCCTTAGCGGCGGTGATATGGGTCTGAATCGCCTGGCTGAAATTGGCCGCCGGTTGGAAGCGGCGGCTATCGGCGTTATAGACGACCAATTGGTCGGTATTACTCAGGCTTTGCTTGATGGGGCCGCAATAGGTATTTATATTACCCTTAGTGCTATCTAGTACGAAGGCAAAGACGCCGGGGGGCAGCACCAGTTCCGTTTCGCGCATCGGACGATCGTCTTCTCTTGGCATCTTGAATCCCCTTCAAACTCTTTGACGTAAAAGGTCGGCCAGGTCCGGGGTCGAAGCCCGTCACCGCCAGAGGCTGCTGCCGGATCCCCAGCCCATTGGGTTGCAACCAAATGGATGCTTGACCGGCCAACCCTGGGGACATGCCTGCCGGGCGTTGCACAGGTCCCGCACATACTGTGCCCCAAGCGGGTGACCCATGGGTAGCAAAACCGTAAATGATGCACATGAACACTAAAGAAATATTTTCACGGAATGGCCCATTGAAAATGTGTCAATGACCATTTGGCCAGCAAAAAATCCACCGGATAACGGATAGGCAGCCCATTACAAACCATGGATAAGGCTGATGGGGTGGTTATTGCCCAAATGAGCGGCGCGGGGTATCGGCGCACCCCGGCTAGTGAGTTGCCTGGCGATGGCGCGCTTTCCCCCCGGGCGGGCTGTGGACGCTGGCCGTGCTGGCTGGGCGCGGTAGGGATGGGGTGCACCGGACCATTCAGGACGCCTCGACCGGGAACCCAACCCGTCCGCGCCGCGCCTCAAGGATCGGACGGGGGTTCCGCCAACAGTTGGCCGATGAACGCCTCTCGTGACTCGATTTCCAACTTGGCCTTGAGCTGGTTGATGTACATCTTCAGGGTTCCCACCTTCACGCCCAACGCCTCCGCTTCTCCTGGGGTGCCAGGGACCAATCCGCCAAGCGCCGGGCCACACTCAGATCCCTGGGTTCCGCGTGACTGATGTTGACCAGGATCCGGCCGCCGGAGCCCCGGCGATTCTGCAGGCGTTCCGCCCGAAAATCGAAGCGACCGGCCTGGGAATTCAGGCTACAGGAGGCCCGGTCCCCAGCCGCCGGATGCGCCACTAACTCCGCCACCAGGGTCCGGGCCGGTTCCGGCAGGGCGGATAGGTCCCAGGCGGCCGAACTGAGCAAGTCCATGCGCCGCTCGTGACATAAGTGATTGATTGCTCGCAACCGGCGCGGCTGCGCCTGAAGTCCGGATGCTGCCCAGGTCCGCGGCCACCAGTCTTGCCCAACACCGGCGTCTGTGGCATGAACTGGAACCGATTCGCAATCCACCGGAAACCAGCCTGCTGCCAACACCGAATGATCCTGACTAAGCCCAGATCATTCCCGGTCCCCGGATAGTCAACCGACCATAACTTCCTATTGCCAGCGTCAGGGAGCTGCGGCGGAAGTGAGTGCTCTTGGTTTGCCCAAGGATCCCCGCCTGAGAAAGGGATATGCGGGATTCCCGGCACCGTTCATCGGTATTGGCGGCTATAGGTGCCAGTTCTGGCTGGTTTGCGGCCTTTAGAAATTTTTATGAAAACCAAGTGGGTAGCGCTGAATAATCGCCTTACCGCTCCAGTCCCCGACCAGCGCTCCGGCCGGGAATATTCCAACGGCTCGACCGGTTGCAGGTCCAGCCAAATGTCCCAGAGCACCAAGGAAAATAGCCTATGACAACCAGTTAGCGGTCCGCCTAGTCGACGCCCTTTGCAGACGGCCAGATTGGTTCGTCCCTAGCTGGGCGTCTACCAGCACCAGTGGCTGGCGGGGGCAGGTGTTTGTTGGACGCCGGCTCTTGCCGGGTCCAGTGACAGAACAGGTCTGTGTCCGTGCGGTCCAACTCAGGCAGAAGGGGCTATAACGGGATTTCAATGCACTATTTTTTTCTTTACTACCCTAGGGTATGCGAAAAAACCGCCACCGGAATCTGGAGGGTCCGAAGCGGAAGGCGGGTAAGGCTTTACCCTCTGTTAGGTTGCCGTCAACAAGTTTTTCTTCGGAATCGTGCGCGGCTGACGATGTGAATAAAAGGAGGAGGGGACCACTATGCGAATATCGTTACGATTCATTGTGCCTTTGATCCTTGCCTTAGGCCTTGTCGCGTACGGACTGGTACCGCTGATAGACCGGTTGACTTTGCACTGGTTCGAGCGCGATCTGGATATTCGTGCTGATCTGATCAGCAACGCGATCAGGGAACCCCTCACCTTGTGGCTAGCCTCGCAGGCGCCGGCCAAGGTCACGGCGTTTCTAAGCAATATCACCCTGGATGAACGCTTATTCGCCCTCGCTTATTGCGCTGGACCCGAAGGCCCTATGATCGCGACCGCGTCATTGCCGTCTGAGATTCACTGTAACGACCTGTCGCGCTGGCGTGAACAAAGCCGTCCAATCCTCGAGAATACCCATGGCCTATTGCACCTGGCCGTTAAATCCATGGCCACGGCATCGGCACCTGCGGCACAACTGGTCATCGTCCATGACATGAGCTTCGTCGGACGGCGCAGCGCCGAGACGCGGCAATATGTGTTTTACGTGTTTCTTGGTGTCACCCTGCTGGTGTCACTCATTACCGTGGTGATCGCCCAGTTGTCTTGGCGCGGCTGGGTTGCGGGTATGCGCGCCATTCTTCGTGGCGAGGGGCTGGTCCGGCGTCCCCAGGCCAGCCTCGCTGCGGTTCCTCCCGCCCCCGAATTCCAGCCCATCGCCCGGGATCTGCAGCGGTTGTTGAGGGAATTGGAATCGAGCTACCGGTCCCGGGATGAAAGCCAGATTACCTGGACCCCAGAGGCCTTGCGGGCCATTCTCCGGGGAGAATTGCGGGGCGACGACGTTATCTTGGTGTCTAACCGGGAACCCTATATTCACCTGCGCCGGGAGGGTCAGGTCGAGGTGCACCGTCCGGCCAGCGGCCTGGTGACAGCCATGGAGCCGGTAATGCGGGCGTGTTCCGGCGTTTGGATCGCCCACGGCAGCGGCAGTGCTGACCGGGAGACCGTGGACGCACGGGACCAAGTCGCGGTTCCGCCGGATGACCCGGTCTATTGCCTGCGGCGAATCTGGCTGACGCCGGAGCAGGAAACTGGTTATTATTATGGTTTCTCAAATGAAGGGTTGTGGCCCCTCTGCCACATTGCCCATGTGCGGCCCACCTTCCGGTCAGAGGATTGGGCCTATTACGTCGAGGTAAACCGCATTTTCGCCGACGCGGTGGTGGCCACCGCCAAGACCCCGGATCCCATCGTGCTGATTCAGGATTACCATTTTGCCTTGGCGCCCCGCATGATCCGGGAGCGGCTGCCGGAGGCGACCATTATCACCTTCTGGCATATTCCCTGGCCCAATCCTGAGTCCTTCGCCATTTGCCCCTGGGGCCCAGAGATCATGGACGGTTTGCTAGGCAGCAGCATCTTGGGGTTCCACACCATGTTCCATTGCAACAACTTTGTGGATACCGTGGATCGCTGTCTGGAAGCACGGGTGGATCGTGAGTCCCACACCGTCTCCTTTGGTGGCAAGCTGACCGCAGTGCGCCGTTATCCCATTTCCATCGAGTGGCCGCCGCTACACGCCAGCTTGGCCAGGCCGTTGGAGACCTGCCGCCCGCTGTTGCGCACACAAAACGGACTGCCCGCGGATTGCCTTCTAGGGGTGGGCGTGGATCGGCTCGATTACACCAAGGGTATCGTGGAACGGTTCCGGGCCATCGAGCGCCTGCTGGAGCTGCGCCCGGAGTGGATTGGCCGCTTTAGCTTCATCCAAATCGCCGCTCCGACGCGCTCCCGGATCGGTGAATACCAAGATCATCAAGCCCGGGTCGAGGCCCTGGCCCAACAGATCAACGCACGCTTCGCCCAAGGCGGTATGCCGCCCATCATCCTGAAAGCCGAGCAACATCAGCCGGTTCAGGTGTATGAATACTACCGGGCAGCGGATTTCTGTTTCGTCAGCAGCCTCCACGATGGCATGAACCTGGTCGCCAAGGAGTATGTGGCCGCCCATGATGACGAATTGGGGGTGCTGATCCTGTCGCAGTTTACTGGCGCTGCCAGGGAGTTGCCGGAGGCCCTGATCGTCAATCCCTACGATGCGGACCAATGCGCCGCCGCCTTGCACCTGGCAATGACCATGCCCGTGGCCGAGCAGCGGGACCGGATGAAGTTGATGCGAGCGTTGGTTATGGAATTCAACGTGTACCGCTGGGCCGGGCGTATGCTGCTGGATGCGGCCCTGATGCGTCGCCGGGGACGGTTGCTAACACCGGCGGCGCCGGCCAAATGAAGGTCAGGGGTACCAACTATCCATGTCGCCCACCAACGTTCCACCCACGCCCAAATCGAACTGGGCCTATTTCCTTGACCTAGATGGCACCCTGATCGAGATCGCCGCTAGGCCGGACGCCGTGCGAATCGACGCGCCGCTGCTGGATTTGCTAGGGCGGCTGAAACAGGTGGCCGGAGGAGCGCTGGCGTTGATCAGCGGCCGCTCCCTGGCAGATTTAGATAGCCGGCTGGGAACCCTGGCCATTCCCATGGCGGGACAGCATGGGCTGGAGCGCCGTGACTCCCAAGGGCGGGTGTGGAGCCCCGCCAGGCCGGCGGTCTGGCCGCGACTCCAGGCCCGCTTGCAACAGGTCCAGGCGCAGCAACCTGGCCTGCTATTGGAAGATAAGGGCTTGACCCTAGCCCTGCACTACCGCGGTCAGCCCCACTTAGCGGCCTATGTCCAGGAGTCTATGGCCAAAATAATGGCGCAGGCGGGTCCAGGTTACGAGTTGCAAGCGGGCAAGCGGGTCGTCGAACTCAAGCCGGCGGGGATCGACAAGGGCACTGCCATCACCTCTTACCTGGGCGAACCGCCATTCGCTGGGCGCCGGCCCCTGTTCATCGGCGACGACGATAACGATGAACCTGCCTTCGCCGCAGTCAGTCGTATGGGGGGCGTCGCGATCAAAGTCGGACCCGAACCGACCATTGCCCAGTACCGGCTACCGGACATAGTCCAGGTACGTGGCTGGCTCACCAGGCTGGTGATGGAGACTATATGAAAAATCTGGATCTCGCCCTGATTGGCAACTGTACCATTGGCGCCCTCATCGACCGCCACGCGGAACTGGTGTGGGCCTGCTTTCCTCGCTTCGATGCGGATCCCATGTTTTGTTCCTTACTTCAAGGCGAGCGGGGTCCGGATGATGGCGGCTATTGGGCCATCGACCTGCTGGATTGCGAGCAGTCTGAACAGTATTACCTCGAAAATACTGCCGTCCTGGTCACGCGCTTGACCGACCGCCACGGCGGTAGCGTTGAGGTGACCGACTTTGCCCCGCGTTTTGCGCAATATGGACGGATGTTCCGGCCTATGAACCTGGTGCGGCGGCTGCGCCGTCTGGCCGGGAGCCCGCGGATACGGTTGCGAATCCGCCCCCTGTATGGCTACGGCACCGGGCGGCCCGCAAAAACCTGCGGCAGCCATCATCTCCGCTATCTGATGCCGGACCTAGTGGTGCGTATCACGACGGATGCGTCTATCACGGCCATCCAGAACGAGAGCTATTTTTATCTGGAAGACCGTCTGACGCTGGTGCTGGGGCCAGATGAGAGCCTGAGCGGGGCGGTGGACGAGGTTGGCCGCCGGTTCCTGGAGGAGACGATCCGATATTGGCAGGAATGGGTCCGCTTTCTGGGCATTCCCTTTGAATGGCAGGATGCGGTGATCCGTGCGGCCATTAGCCTAAAGCTGAACGCCTACGATGATACGGGCGCCATCATCGCCGCCGTTACCACCTCGATTCCCGAGGCGGCCCATACCCCCCGCACCTGGGATTACCGTTACTGCTGGCTGCGGGATAGCTATTTCGTCATCAATGCCCTCAACCGGCTGGGGGCGACCCAAACCATGGAGCGCTATCTCGGCTTCATTCTCAACGTCGCCGCCGAGACCCCAGATGGCGTCCTGCATCCGGTGTATGGCATCGACGGCCGCGCAGAACTCCCGGAACGGGAAGTGGCGGCTCTTACCGGCTATCGGGGCATGGGGCCGGTACGGGTCGGCAACCAGGCCTGGGAGCAGCGCCAGCATGATGTTTACGGTGCCGTGATCCTGGCGGTCGCCCACATCTTTTACGACCAGCGGTTGGCCCGGCGGGGTGATGCCGCCTTATTTCGGCGCTTAGAACCCTTGGGCGAGCAGGCCCGGATACTGTTCGATCAGCCGGATGCTGGCCTATGGGAGTTGCGCGGCAGTGCGCAAGTGCATACCTTCTCAGCAGTTATGTGCTGGGTGGCCTGCGACCGGCTGGCTCGCATCGCCACCCACCTAGGACTAGGCGGACGTACCGACTATTGGCGCGGACAAGCGGATGCCATGCAGCGGGTCATCGAGCAGCGCGCCTGGCATCCGGGGCGCAACTCCTTCGTCGCCAGCTTTGAGGGTGACAGCCTGGATGCCAGTCTCCTGCTCTTGGCGGAGATCGGCTTCCTGGAGGCTACCGATCCCCGGTTTCTCGGTACCATCCACGCCGTGGAGCAAGACCTCCGCCGTGGGGATTTTGTCTTCCGCTATGTGGCAGCGGACGATTTTGGTGTTCCGGCGAATGCCTTCATCATCTGCACTTTCTGGTACATCAATGCCCTTGCAGCCGTAGGCCGCCGGGTCGAGGCGCGGGCTCTGTTCGAGCGCCTGCTGGCTTACCGCAATCACCATGGGTTGCTGGCCGAGCATATTGATCCGGAAACCGGTGAGCAGTGGGGCAACTTTGTCCAGACCTACAGCATGGTGGGGCTAGTCAACTCGGCGATCCGCTTGTCGATGCGTTGGGATCAGGCTTTTTGACCGGT
>CAZIHO010000050.1:0-23140 GCA_964538875.1 uncultured Chromatiaceae bacterium | reverse complement strand
GCGCCCGGAACATCCTGTCTCGCCGCCAATTCCCGCAAGGCCGCCGCCGCCGCTGGCTGGCTGGGGTAGCGTCCCATCAAGAGGGCGTACCAGGTTTTTCCATCCCGGCGGGTTTCCAGATAGGCCAGGTCACCCTCAAGGCCCATTTGTTTGGGCTGATTCAGTAGGCTATCGCGCTGGCGTCCGGCACCGATCTGGATGCTGTACCAGCCGGTTTGCTGGGCGCCCCGCCAGGGTTCCTGGGTGTCCCGATGGGTATGGGGAGCAGGGGATTTGCTGGTGGCCATCGCGGCCGGTTGCGGGACCGGGACTGGTGCGGCGGTCGTCGCACCGGACTCCGGGCCGGAGTGCTGGACCTGTGCGTGACGCAAGCCGTCGGTCGCCGCGACGAAGCGGTCCAGATTGGCGGTTAGCATGGCCAGGGACTCGCCAAGGTCGGATTGCTGGTCGGTTAGGGTGGCGAGTCGCTGCTCCCATTGCTCCGTGCTGGGTGTCGATGTGCTTGTGGCTGGGGACGACGGCGCCGGGACCGCGGACTGCGCCGGCGGGGTGGTCAAGCGGCGTTCAAACCGATCCAGTTCGGCCAGGAATGCCTCCCGCTCCTGGATGTGGTCGCTCGCGTTGAAACGCCCAATCAGCAGCGTCCCCCCGAACAGCAAGGTCACCAGAGCCAAACCTGGCCAGAAGCTGGCTGGGAGCCGGGATTTGGGCGTGGTCGCCCGGTCATTTTGCAGTTGGAGCGCCGTTTGTAGCGCCTGTTCGGCGCTGGCCTGGGCCTGACTCAGCCCCTGTTCCAGGCGCTGCTGACCTTCCTGGGTTTTGGTCAAGGCCTGTTCAAACCGCGCTTCCCAACGTTCCCGTTGGGCGACCAGAACCGCCAATTCGGCTAGGCGTTGCTCAAGGCGTCCGTCGGCGCCTTCCAGATCCCGCAACTGGGCATCCAGGCGTTGCAGCTCGCCTTGAGCGCCGGTCAACTGGTCTGCGACAGATTGCTGCCGGGCGGACATGGCCTGGGCCTGGTCCAAACCCTGTTCCAGGAATCGGATACGGTCAGCGGTCGCCGCCAACCTTTCCTCTAGGCGGGCGCCTAGGCCTCCCTGTTCAGCGGTGGCGGTACCAATTTCACCCAGGCGGTGTTCGAGCCATTGCTTGGCGCTGGTCAGTTCCGCCAATTGCTGCCGCATCGGCTCCAAGCGCTGGTCCGTAGTGATCCGGTCCTGTTCCCGCTGGCTGGTTTGTTGCTCGGCGCCGGTCCGGATGGCAGCGGTCAGTTCCTGAAGACCCCGGCGGGTTTCCTCCCGTAGCGCTGCCAGATGTTGCTGGTGGGTCAGCCGGTCCTGGGTCTGATCGGTCTGGAGATTCTTGAGGGTGGCGCTGAACTGCCGCCAGCTTTTCGGGGAGAAGCCCCCCGCCTCCCAGTCGGCCAGGGCCCGGGCGAGGCTCTTTTGCTCCTTGCGCAACCGCTGGGTCCGGCTGGTTGCAGCGTCCAAACGCCGGCCCAAAGTCTGATGAAGCGCCGCCAGCCCGTCCACCCGATTGCGTACCCAGGCCAGGATTTCCTGGTGATTAGACCGCGCCAGGTCCAGGTTGACGGTTTGGGCTACTTTATCTGCCAGTCGCGCCGGAAGTTCCCGGAACTGCTGCTGGCGTTCCCCCAAGCGGGCCAGTTCCTTGTGCAAGACCTGGTAACCTTCCTTGGCGGCTTGGAGTTGACTAGCGATCCGTTCCTGTTGGGCGCCGATGAGGCTGAATCCCTCCTGGACCTTGGCGACATCACCACGCAGCGCCTGCAAATCCGCCTGGGCTTTGGCCGCCGCGCTGGGGCGTGCCCTGGGGGCGGGTTGGGACACGGCGTCTGGACCGGTTTCTAGAGTGCCGCCGACCGGTGGGTCGAGGGGAGGGCTGGTCTGGATTGGGCTGGCGCCGGCGGCGCCAGAGCCTGCCTGGGGCGTGGCCCGGCGTCTGGTTTTGGCTATTCCGGTCTGGATTTCCTTGATCGCCATGGGTGCCTCGCGAGCCCGCCATTTCCAGCTAGCGCGGGTTGGGGTGGAATGACAACTGGCCTCCCGCGCGGCCGCGAGGCCGATCCACGGGCCCCCGGATCAGGGTCCTAGAGGCTCTTTGGTCATGGCCTCCCTGCGGGGGTTGGCCTAGCGTGCCGGCTGACTATACAGGCTGGTTGCCCGGTCGGCGAGAGCGGAGCATAACGGCGGGGTCGAACAAGCCCTTCCGTGGGGCAGGTGCCCCGCAACGCCAATAAATAATTCCTATGCGCGCCTAAAAATCCCGAATTCCTCCAGTTGGGAATTCAACGCCGAGGACGAGTGCCTACCAGTAGGCAGAAGGGATTCATTGTCGCTGCGGAACTCCGATTGAGCCTGGGTTGGAGACGGGGGCTGGGGGCGCACGGGTTCCGTCATCATGAACAGCCGGCCCGCCACGCCGAGACTATCAGGGAATTCTGTGGGGGCTTTATAGACACGCCGTTCAGACTTACGTTGCTCGCCTCCGCCCCATGGCCGGTCTCGCCAGCCCGGAGTGCGGCGGTCGTTGAAGCCGTCCCGTTCGACCCACAGCCGGGCGGCCAGCGGCGCCCCATGGAAGCCCTTTTCATTCATGGTCTTGACTGCGGATAATGCGTCAGAGATGCGCCGGAAGGCGAGTGACACCCGCAATACCTTGCCGGTGGTGCCTACTGCGCGGGAGTGAACCGAGATCTTCCCGGCGCGCGGGCAGAGGTCCAAAACGTAACGGGCGATGGACCGTTTGGAGTTATTAGAGCTGAAATAACCGATAAATACCCAAATATCATTGGTGTTGGCAGCCATGCTTTAATATCCTTTTAACGAGCGAATAGCAGTGAGTTCGGCAGGTTTACGACGAGGCCAGGTCTTAGGGCGCGCATTGTACGAAATAGCTTAGCGTCCGTCTGTAGGAAATACCTGGTTTGATAGGCTTGGCGGAGTCCAGAAAACCTTCTGGATAATATATAAATAGCCAAATAAAGAAAAAACAACCTATTTGGCTAGGCGGGGATTTTTAAAGAAATATTCGCGACCGGCGGGCGAGGAGTTATAGCGTCCGGTTTATCGAGGGGCGCCCGGCAGCGAGTATACTATTAAATTAATTCATATTGGTTCGGGTGTAGTCCATGGCAGAAGAAAATAATGTTCGATGGCATGCGCATCAGGTTTCACGGGAACAGCGCGAAGCCCTCAACGGTCACCGGGGCTGCGTCATCTGGTTGACCGGGCTCAGCGGATCAGGTAAGAGCACCCTCGCTAATGCGTTGGATTATTTATTATACCAAAAAGGTATGAGAAGCATGGTGTTGGACGGCGACAATGTTCGCCACGGCCTCAATGCCGGACCCGCCATGCTGGAACAAGCCCATGGGGTGGAATTCGCCCGGCGCTTCGGCCTAGGGTTTTCGGCCATCGACCGGGAGGAAAACATCCGCCGGATCGGTGCCGTGGCCGCCCTGTTCGCCGCCTCGGGCATCATCGCCGTGACTGCCTTCATCAGCCCCTATCGGCGGGATCGGGACCGGGTGCGGGATACTTTGGGTCCAGGCCAATTCATCGAGGTGTTCGTGGATACGCCTATTGAGGTTTGCGAGCAACGGGACCCCAAAGGGCTATATAAAAAGGCCCGCGCCGGCGAGCTAAAGGGTTTCACCGGCATTGACGACCCCTACGAGGCGCCGCTGGCACCGGAACTGCGCCTAGTGGCGGTGGACCATTCCCCGGAGGATTTGGCCGGTGACCTACTGGCGTTTCTGCGCCGTAAGGGCATCCTGCCCCCATGTTAGGCCTCTGCCGCCTGTCCGCCCGCACGGCGGCCCCTGGATGGCCGTTCATGATGGCAGCGCTTCTGGGGGCACTGCTGGTGGGACCCGGTTGCGGTGACGCCGAGGCGGGTACAGAACAACAAAGGCAGCTATTTCAGAGCGCCGAAAAGGCGTTGCTGAAGGGAGACCGGCGCCCACTGGAGCAGGCCCGGGAAAGGCTGGCCAGCTATCCCCTGTTGCCGATGCTCGAATACCAGGCGCTAAAACTGGGTCTGCCGAGTGCCTCGGCCAGCGAGATTGAGGGTTTTCTCGGGCTATACGGGGACCAATTGGCCGGTGACCTGTTGCGGGATGCCTGGCTGGACCAATTGGCCAAGCAGGGGCGTTGGGAAGAATTTTTAGTCTTTTATCGGCCGGTCAAGTCGGCGGAACGTCGTTGTCAACGTTTGAACGCCCTGGTATTGACCGGGCATGGTCAAGAGGCCTACGCCGAATTGGGCTCCCTTTGGGGCGCGGGGGACCCCTTGCATGGGGCTTGTGACGAACCGACTGACGCCTGGCGCCGCTCTGGCTTGTTGACCGACGATTTACTCTGGAAGCGGCTCGGTTGGGCGTTGACCAAGGACAAACCGACCCTAGCCCGTAAGCTGGCAGGTTACTTGGACCCGGTTGGGCAAGCCTGGGCGCTCAAATGGATTGGTGTCCATGACAGCCCGGAAACCCTATTGGACGTGCAAGCCTTTGCGGGTGAGCATGGGCAACGGGAAGAAATTTTGTTGCATGGCTTGGAACGTTTGGCGCGGCGCAATCTGACTGCTGCGGAAGCGGCCTGGGCGAATCTAAAGCAGGTCTATTCCTTCAGCACCAGCGGTGCCCGGCGCGGCGAGCGGACCTTGGCCCTGGCCCAAATCAAGGAAGATCGACCCGGCATTTTGGAACGGGTGGCCGCCATGGAGCCGGATGCGGCGGATCAACTCCTGCACCAGAAGCGCACCCTATTGGCGGTTGCCCACCAGGATTGGAGCCGGGTGCTGAGCTTCATTCAAGCCATGGCGCCGGCGGATGGCAATGGTGAGCGCTGGCGATACTGGCGCGGACGGGCGTTGGAGCGCCTCGGCCGGGTTGACGAAGCCCGCAAGGTATTTCAGGAAATGGCCAAGGACCGCACCTATTATGCCTTCCTGGCGGCGGAACGGGCCGGACTCGACTACTACCTGGAAAACCGGCCCCTGGCGGTGGAGCAGGCCCGCATGGATCGGCTGGAAGCCCTGCCCAGCACCCAGGCAGTGGCGGAATGGTTAGCCCTCAATCGCAAGAGCGAGGCACGGCGGGAGTGGCGCTGGCTGACCGCCAGTCTGGAGCGGGCCGACCTGGAGGCTGCGGCCAAGCTGGCGCAACGCTGGGGCTGGCCGGATCAGGCCATTCAAAGCCTGGGCAAGGCGGAGTCCTGGGATGACCTGGACCTCCGCTTCCCGCTGCTATTCCGCGCTGAATTGACCGAGCAGGCGGACCGGACTGGATTGGAGCTGTCCTGGCTGTTCGCCATCGTGCGCCAGGAAAGTGCCTTTGCGGAAGATGCCCGGTCCAGTTCGGGGGCACTGGGGCTGATGCAACTCATGCCGGCTACCGCCGCCGAATTGGCGCGCCAAACCAATAAAAAAGCCAAGTTCAACCCGGACGCCCTGTTGAGTCCGGCTCGAAACATCAGCCTGGGCGCCAGCTATCTGGATCAATTGCGGCGTAAATTCAACTCCAACCCGGTATTGGTCACCGCCGCCTACAACGCGGGTCCAGGCCGGGTACAGCGCTGGTTACCAGCCCGCACCCTGGATGCGGATATCTGGGTGGAGACCATTCCGTTCGCGGAGACCCAGGACTATGTGCGGCGGGTGCTGGCCTATGGGCTGATCTATGACCAGCGGCTCGGCGGCAAGCCTGGGCCTTTGTCCGGACGTATGCGCCCCATTGACGCAGTTGGCGGCGGGTCTGGGTCCGGCGAGACGCTGGAACCGGCCAAGGAGGATTAGTGCGCTGGCCCGGCGATGTCCACTTGGCGCCGGAGCAGCCCGGCCGGTTGTCGCGAGACCGGCTCGAAAGGGACGTGGCTTAACCTGACTCGCGCACCCGCCCTCAACCAAACCGGTGGTGGGAATCGGGCTTGGCCTGGGGGGTGCTAGCCGGAGTGCCCAAGGCGGTGCGCAACTTGGAGCGAATCAGGGTAATCAGCGCCGGGTCCACCACCAACTCGTAGAAGCGATCCTCCTGATCAGAATCCCGGATAACGTCCTGGTTACGCCAAGCCCGCACCGGCGCGTCCCGGATCACCATCCACTGGGTTTGGTTGGCGCGGTTCGGGAAGCTTCCTACATGAAAAAGTTCCAGATTTCCAGATACTTCCAGCTCCAGGCGGCGGAGGATCAGTTCGTGCTGGAGCTTGTTGAAGGCGCCTTCGTGCAGGGCGACGCCATTCAGGTTGAACCGGCGCGGATCCCGGGGCTCGTCACGGCTGGAGTCCCCATCCGGGTCCGGCTTGACCACCTCGACCCGGAACGGACGCTGGGCCTTGGCAAAGGGCGCCCGCCGCAGGGTCTGGGAGCAGGAAGATAGCCGATCCGCCAGGTTGATGGCCGGGGAGATCATGATCTTGCGGTCTTCGTCATATAGAAAGGTGGGTTCCTGGGCGCAGTAGGCGATGCCAAGGCCGATTTCCAGCACCGGCAACTGGTGTTGGCGATTAAGAATATTTTGCTTCTGAACCACTTCCAGGATACGCAAGGCCAGGCTGCACGCCTGGGCGACGGCGAGACCGCGCCGGCTGCCCACCAGCTGGTCCACCAGGCATAAAATCACCGCGTCGCCTTCCACGAACACCTTACTGGCGTCGAAATCCGGCAGTAACGCGTTGATGGGATTGAAGAAATTCTCACTGAAGTGGGTCGCGGGATTGAGTTTGCGGGCCCGCAACTCGCTGGTGATGCGGGTAGAGCCGCGCACGTCCGCCTTTAGGATCACATGGGCGCCCATCCGGGCGCCGACGGTTTGCTCATCAATTCCGGCGAATTCGTACAGCAGGCCATTGGTACGGGAAAGGTTCACCTCCTTGGGATCCGTGCGCAGCCGAATTTGATCCATGGCCTCGAATAGCTTGAAGGCCAGTTTGAGATCCCGGCGCAGGGTCAAAAAGTCCACCAGCAGACGGTCGTAATAATGCCCCCAATCATCGGGACTCAGTTGCTTGCTGGTGGCCAGGGTGGAGTCCAACATCCGATTGACCAAATTGGCGTCCAGACCCGGATTCTCGGAACCGAGCCGCCGCAGCAGGCGACGGCGGTCCTGTTGGCCGCTGATGACCTGGTAAACCAGGGACGCCGGGACCGCCCCAGACAATTCCCGAACAATGCGGGGGGTCCAGTAGGCGGCGAAAATCCCCTCGTTGATCCTCATGGCCCGCATCCGCTCGTGCAACCGCTGCCGTACTAGGGAGCTAAATTCTAGCCAAAGTTTCGACATCGGGGGATTGTCGCCCCGCTCCCGGTCCGCTGCGGTAGTGCCGGGTTGCTTGATGCCCAGCAACCAGCGCAGGTTGCCCGGATCATCTAGCCAGGAATAAAGGGGTTGGCGATACTCCTGCTCGGCCAGGAGTTGACCGAGGAACATTTCCGTGGCCAGGAAGCCCGGCAACATGCCCTGATCGAGCCGATGGCCGACCCGCAAGGTGCCCCGCGCTGGAGCCTCGCGGACATCGCCGGCGGCGGCCTCGGTGGCTTGCACCCAGGAGGGCAGATAGGGCCGCAAGGTTTCGGTCAGACAGCGATTGAGCCCGCCCAAAACCCCTTGTCCATCGTCCGCGAACCAGAGGGCGGGGTAATGGGTCATCACCACTTCGTCGGCGACCAGCCCCGGCAGAATCACCAGGCTGTTGAACAGGGCGTTCTGGGGCAATGGCCAGGCAACGCCTAAGCGCGCCTGGCGCAATTTGGCCAGTTGGGCAGTTTCCAGCCGCTCGACGACGCCGAACAGACGTCGATGCACCCGGTAAGCCACCTGGCGTTCTTCCCTGCTTAGGATCACCAGGCGTTCGTGATATTCCAAGCGGCTACCGTTGGTGGTGGCGCTTTGTTCGTCCCGCCGCGACTCCAGGCTCTGTTTGAGGCCCTGAATTTCCTCGGGAACCAGCAGGAGAAATAATTTGAATACCGCCAGTTGGGCGAGGCGCACGGCATCGTCCGGGACGAGGGACGGGTTCGGTCCGATGGTACTTCCCATCAGTTCCAGGTAGGAGGAGCGGAACTCGTCCCAGTCCTGGGGGCCGTGACCGTGGGGAGTACTGCCCCAATAGCGGGTCGCCACGTCTTGGTTGACCAGGACCTGGACTAGGTCCCGGGCCAGAGTTCGAAACCTGGCACTGAGCCAGACATCAATATTGGTGTTGTCGATACCCTTGGAGAAGCGCTCCAGGTGCAGGGGCCAGGGTTTGATCGGCCGCATCCGCGCTAAGAGTTCCGCCGGCTGGGGTTGCCAGGCGAGCCAACCAGTAAATCGGGTTCTTATCATTACCAAAGCCGCAGCAGGGGGCAGATCTTGGGGCGCGGCTATGAGTCCAACCCGGCCACCAAACTATTCAAAAACCTACCCCAGATATCAGTGGCCATGCTCGCGTTGGCAAATGGGGCGGCACATCCCTTAACGTCGAACAGATTATTCTAATATCTAGTCATCAACTAGTTGACCGGAAAATTCGGCAAATTTCCGTGCCCCCTGCCGCTGGCCGGAATCCTGCCAACAAGTCTCATTAAATGCCTTAGTAGGATAATAGAGCCAAGCCATCCGGCCCGGTAACCCATCAATTCGTTCTGGGAGGCGAGGAAACAAAGGCCTGCAGCAAACGGTCTTCCAGTTCCAACCGGCGGGCCAGGTGCTCGCCTAGCGCTGACAGATCCTGGGATAGTTCGGACAGATCCAGGACACGGGTGGTGCCGTCATACTTGTCGTTGAACGCGACGGTTTCGGCCGTCACCGCTTCCAAGGCGCTGATAATGTTTTCCGCCGTGCCAAGCACGTCCGAGCGCCGCTCCTGACCGTCGATGATCCGGGCGTACAGTTCAAAATGACCCAACGCCGTATAGTCCATCAACAATTGGCAAAAATCCTCCAGTTCCTTCTTTAGGGGTTGATGTCCCGCGTATGGCTCCAGCCCCGCCAAGCGACAGAAGGCCACCAGCATGTCTTGCCGTTCCGACAATAGGTTGCGGATGATTTTCTTGGTTAGCCCTCTGCGATCCGTTTGTTGCCCCATGACCAGTTCCACCAGCAACCCCTAATCAATTAACCCATGAACCCCAGGGTCCGATCCTTAAATAGAACGGCGTCCCTTTTATCTATCCCGCCTTCTCATCGAGTAGCGAAGCGCCCATAGCTAATCATCTTTTATCATTCGTTGACAAGGGGTTTTGGACGGAGCAGCACAGACCCGCGCGCCGGGTTTTCCGCCGCCTGCTAGTCATATGGAGAATTAAAAGGTGTTAAAAGCCTATTGAAAGGGAATAATTCCTGGAATATGCCGGCGCTTTGGCAAGTGGC
Source organism: uncultured Chromatiaceae bacterium (assembly GCA_964538875.1). Classification (GTDB taxonomy): domain Bacteria; phylum Pseudomonadota; class Gammaproteobacteria; order Chromatiales; family Chromatiaceae; genus CAZIHO01. The sequence goes on along the minus strand of CAZIHO010000050.1, from coordinate 13,770 downwards.
GTGGTTCTACCGCTTGGCTGCATGGCGATCCGGAGGCTGGTGCCATGGGTTGACAGGAGCAAAGAGGGATGGTGATCCTAACTAAGTCCCAACGGTCTGGATGGTTTCCGCATGGCCGGGTCCCAGCCCTGCCCCTGGCGTTGCTGTTAGGTCTGGGGATCCTGGCGCCCCAGGCGGCCCCCGGTGCCGGGGGCCTGGATACTGGCGCCACCCTCATGATGGACAGTATGCGCAAACTGATGGATGCCATGGGCACGGCGCGGGGTTCCGGGCGGGAGCCCCTGCCGGCGCTACCCTGGGACCTCAAAGACGGCGCCCGTCCCCAGGAGCAGACCGCCCCGGCCGGCGTGCGCCTGCAGGGCGTCTGGGACGGCAGTGGCGGCGAACGCCTGGTCATCAAGGGTGGCACCTTCCGCTTGGAAAGCGGCGACGGCCGCCAGGCGGACGGGCTGGTCCAGGCGCGGGGCGGGCGGCTGGCATTCTATGCGCCCAAGTCGCGGACCAGTTGGGTGTTTGCCTTCGCGGAGGACCAGGGACGCCTGGTCCTAAAGGACGACCAGGGGCGGTTATTCCTGTTCCGGCGCAAGGAACTGGGCACGTTCCGGGGTGATCCGCCTTGGTGGTAGGTCCGGGCGCCGGAGGCTGGCAAAGGATTTGAGGGCTATCGGCGACCGGCGGTATAGTGAGATTTACTTCTAGCTCGGGTGCCGAATCATGAAAATCACAAGTGTCTGTATTCTGGGAGGTACCGGCTTCGTGGGCCACGCGCTAGCCGCGCGCCTGGGTCGCGGCCAGATCCGTTGCCGGATTCTCACCCGGCACCCCCAGCGGCATCGGGACCTAGGGATCCTGCCGGGCATCAGCCTGGTGCAAGGTGACGTTTTTGATGCTGAGTTTCTCCGGGAACAGTTCGCCGGTTGCGAGGCGGTCATCAATCTGGTCGGGATTCTGAACGAAAAGCGGCGCAGCCGGGGGGCCGGGTTCCGGCGCTATCACGTGGAATTGGTGGAGCGGGTCATCGCTGCCGCCCAGCAAGCGGGCGTTCAACGCTATTTGCACATGAGCGCCCTGCACGCCAATCCGGGCGGACCCAGCCAGTACCTGAAAAGTAAGGGCGAGGGGGAGGCGCTGGCGCTGGGTGCGGCCCAGGCTGGTCTTAGGGTCACCAGCTTTCGGCCCTCGGTGATTTTTGGCCCTGGCGATGGCTTGTTCAACCGCTTTGCGGACCTGCTGGCCATGGCGCCGGGGGTGGTGCCCCTGGCCTGCCCAGACGCCCGCTTCCAGCCCGTCTTCGTCGGCGACGTGGCGGATGCCTTTGCCCGGGCCTTGGACGATCCCAATACCTGGGGCCAAAGTTACGATTTATGCGGTCTCCGGCAACTCAGCCTGCGGGAGATCCTAGCCTACACGGCCCAGTTACTGGGACGGCGGGTATTGCTGGTGGGTCTTGGTGACCGGCTGTCGCGACTCCAGGCCAAGGTCTTGGACTTCGTGCCTGGCCGGCCCTTTACGCCGGACAATTATTTGTCCATGGGGGTCAATAGCTGCTGTGCCGGCAATGACCTGGCCCGGTTTGGCATCCGTCAGCGGGGTATCGAGGAAATCGTGCCCCTGTACCTGGGCCATGGCGCCCAGCGGGATCGATACAACTTGCTAAGGCAGAAAGTCTAGGCAGTCCTTGGGGCACGGAGCCCGGCGCCTCCTTGCGCCGGCTGCGACTCGGTTAGTCCTGGCTGCCGCCAATGACCTTGTAGACCATGGCGCCCAGGACGGCACCAGCGATGGGCGCCAACCAGAACAACCATAGCTGGGCAACGGCCCAATCTCCCACGAATAGGGCGACCCCGGTGCTGCGCGCCGGGTTGACCGAGGTGTTGGTCACCGGGATGCTGATCAGGTGGATCAGGGTCAGGCAGAGGCCGATGGCGATGGGCGCCATGCCGGCCGGGGCACGCCTATCGGTGGAACCCAGGATGACCAGCAGGAACATCATGGTCATGACCACTTCGGTGATCAGCGCCGAGACCAACGAATATTTGCCCGGCGAATGGTCGCCGAAGCCGTTGGAGGCAAATCCGCCCGCCAGGCTGAAGTCTGCCTTGCCGCTGGCGATCAGATAGAGCACGCCGCCGGCCACCACCGCGCCTGCTACCTGGGCGATGATGTAGGGCACCAGGTCACTGGCCGGGAAACGGCCGCCGGCCCATAGGCCCACAGACACCGCCGGGTTCAGGTGACAGCCAGAAATGTGACCGATGGCATAGGCCATGGTAAGAACCGTGAGGCCGAACGCCAGGGATACCCCCAACAGGCCGATCCCCACGTCAGGAAAGGCGGCCGCCAGAACCGCGCTTCCGCATCCCCCTAAGACCAGCCAAAAAGTTCCAAAAAATTCCGCCACGTACTTGTTCATTGCATATTCCTTAAGTCTAGAGTTCAGGACTCGGCATTTGATATGCCGTCCTTATCAGTATTACGGATTGGGGTGCCGGATGTCGAGTATCGGCTCAATCCCCATCCCAACCGCGGGCCTGATTATAAGTCGGTACAGGGGATAGGAAATAGGCTAATCCAAACAGTAAATAGTGTTGGCATGGTGAGTGCGTCGGGTAAAAAATGGCCGGGCGCCCAGCTTGCGACGGGGACTGGAGCGTCGGCGGCGCTGCAACACCAGCCATTGGATTGCCCTAAAATGGTGAGGGAATTGCTGAACAAAGTGACCTATCCCACGGAGCAGTAAAAGGAATGAACTTAGAACAGAAAGCCTTTAGCATGAACGTGGGCGACCGGTTGCAGTTGCAGAAGACGCCGTCTGATCGTCCCGAGCGCTACCTGGTGCGGTTAGTGGGCTATCTTGCCGGGCAGAGTCTGATCGTCACCACGCCGCAGGTGAACGGCAAGGTGGCCATCATTCGCCCGGACCAGCGTTACGCAGTGCGGGTGTTGCAGGGCAGCAGTGTGTTCGGCTTCGTCAGTTCCGTGCTACAGACCTACAGCGCGCCCTTTCCTCATCTCCATCTCAGTTATCCCCGGGAAATGGAAAGCATCGTGGTGCGCAACGCGCTGCGGGCGGCCACCGACATTCCGGCCTATGTGCGCAATAACAAGCGGGTCGACAAGGCGGATCAGCACCGGGCGGTGCGGGTGGTGGACATCAGTCATACCGGCGCACGCCTGGTGTCCGAAGGCCCCCTAGGTCAGGAAGGGGATTTGCTGACCCTGCTCATCAGCCTGTCGGTATGTGGCATGGATGAGAATTTGGGTCTGATCTGTGAGGTTAGGTGCATGGGACGCCGGCAATTGGACGACGATCCCCTGCAATTTTGGACCGGCGTGCAATTCCAATCCATCAACCGGTTCCAAAAGGTGCTGATACACGCCTTTGTCATGGAGCGCCTAGCGGGGGAGACGACCCGTTTGAAGGATTGACCGGGTCCTGGCGGCGGGGCCATCCTTGGCCAGGTGTCCGGCCTATAGGCAGTCTAGGTACTTCTCGGCGTCCAGGGCCGCCATGCAGCCGGAACCCGCCGAGGTGATGGCCTGGCGATAGATCTGGTCCATCACGTCGCCAGCGGCGAACACGCCAGGAATGCTGGTGGCGGTGGCATTGCCGTTGGCTCCCCCCTGGACCCGGATCCAGCCATTCACCAGTTCTAGCTGGCCCTCGAACAGGGCGGTGTTGGGCTTGTGACCGATGGCGATGAACACCCCTTGCAGGCTGATGTCCTGGGTGCTTTGGTCCCGGACGTTTTTAACCCGCATGCCGGTGACGCCGCTTTTGTCCCCCAGTACCTCGTCCAGGACGTGATTCCACAGAATCTGGACATTTTTGCGCTCGAACAGGTGCTGCTGGAGAATCTTCTCGGAGCGCAGCGCATCCCGGCGATGCACCAGAACCACTTCGGACGCGATGTTGGATAGATACAGGGCCTCTTCCACCGCGGTGTTGCCGCCGCCGATCACCGCGACTTTTTGATTGCGGTAGAAGAACCCGTCGCAGGTGGCGCAGCCGGACACGCCCCGGCCCTTGAACTGTTCCTCGGACGGCAGCCCGAGGTATTGGGCGGAGGCGCCAGTGGCGATGATGAGGGCATCGCAGCTATAGGCGCCCTCGTCGCCGGTCAAGCGGAACGGGCGCTGGCTGAGGTCGGCGGTATGGATGTGGTCAGCGATCATCTCGGTGCCGAAGCGCTCCGCGTGTTGGCGCATCCGCTCCATCAGGTCTGGCCCCTGGACGCCGGTGGGGTCGCCGGGCCAGTTGTCCACCTCGGTGGTGGTCATGAGCTGGCCGCCTTGGTCCAGGCCGGTGATCAGCACGGGGTTCAGGTTGGCGCGGGCGGCGTACACGCAGGCGGTGTAGCCGGCTGGACCGGAGCCCAGCACCAGCAATCGGCAATGCTTTACTTCACTCATTTGGGATCACCCTCGTTCCAATGGTTCCAGCCTGGAGCGCCCAGCGCGACCGCCGGTGCGTTGGCCGCGCAGTCTAAGGAATGCGCCGGAACAATTAAAGGCGGGTTCAGTCGGAGGGGGTCATCGATCGGGATGGGCACGCGGGCCAGGGCGGCCCGCGCCTAGGCGGGTCGCGCCTATTGGGGAACCGGGGGCGGGGGTGGCGTGCTGCTGCTGGTGCTCGGCGGCGCGCCATAGCCGGGAGCACCCCAACCGCCATAACCCGGATAGCCGCCCCAACCATAGCCGGGACCACCCCAGCCGCCATAACCTGGATAGCCGCCCCAACCATAGCCAGGACCACCCCAACCGCCGTAGCCAGGCCCGTAGCCATAGCCGCGATCATAGTAGCGGTCGTTATCCTTGAACCACTTGCTGGGGTTCATCCAATTCATCATGTTTTCGCCCTGGGCGGGCAAGGACGCCACCATGCCGATGACACCCAAGGCCGCCAGGACCTTGCCGGTAGCCAACAGATTCTTGCTCATGCCATTCCCCTTTTGAATACCGCTTCGGGCGTTGGGCCGGCCCGATTCCGCCGGGCGGCACGATCGCCGCGTGACCTTAACTCTATCCGTTGCCCCAAAAAAATCCAAGCCGGGGCCGCTTCGCCAACGGCTCAGGCGACCGCCAGCCAGGCCTGAAACATGAGCAGATTCCATAGGGCGTGGGCCAGATTGCGCTGACCGCCGAGGTGCTCCCGCCAGGCGGCTTGAATGGGCTGCGGGTGCAGCCAGCCCTCCCGCTGGAGCCGGGCCGGGTCCAGCAGGGCTTCCGCCCAGTCCCGCAGGGGACCCCGTAACCAACTATCGATGGGGACGCCGAAACCCATCTTGGGCCGCTCTACCAATTCCGCCGGGACGTATTGGTACAACACCTGGCGCAGCAGCCATTTGCCCTGGCCATCCCGGATCTTGAGATCCAGGGGCAGGCGCCAGGCGAACTCCACTACCCGATGGTCGAGCAGGGGAACCCGGGTTTCCAGACTGGTGCCCATGGCGGCCCGGTCCACCTTGACCAGGATGTCGTCCGGCAGATAGGTCAACTGATCCAGATACATCATCTGCTCCTCGAAGGAGCCCAACTCAGGCCAGGCGCCGCCGTCAATCAGGGGCGACGGAGGTTCCCGGCCGTCCCGCACCAGGGCTTCCGGTTGCGGCCACTGGGACACTAACTGGGTATAGATGCCGGCCGGTCCGGCGGCGCTCAGGGTGCCGGCCAGCTTGTGCAGCTTATCGCCTAGCCGCGCCTGGCGGTGGCGGGCCGGCAACCAGCCGAGCAGGGGCTGGCCCAGCCGGTCCCAGTCCGCCGGTGCCAGGCCGGTCAGGGCGCGGGCCGCCGCCCGGCGCAGGGGCGCCGGAATCCCCCGCAGGCGCCGCCACAGGCGGGGCGCCCACAGATAGCGGTTATAGCCGCCGAATAGTTCGTCGCCGCCATCGCCGGACAGGCTCACCGTCACCTGGCTCCGGGCCAGCCGGGCTACCAGGGCGGTGGGGATTTGGGACGAATCGGCAAAGGGCTCGTCGTATAGGGCCGGTAGGTCGGGGATCACCGCCTGGACCTGGTCCGGACTGACATAGAGTTCCTGGTGCTCGGTGCCCAGGTGCCGGGCCACTGCCCGGGCCTGGACCGCCTCGTCATAGCCGGGTTCCTGGAAGCCGATGCTGAAGGTACGCACGGGCCGGGATGACTGGGCCTGCATCAGGGCCACCACCGTGGAGGAATCGATGCCCCCGGAGAGGAAGGCGCCTAAGGGCACGTCCGCCAGCATCTGTTGGCCCACCGCGTCCAGCAGCAAGCGGGTCAGTTGCTCTCGGGCTTGGTCCGGGCTACCGGCGAAGGACGTGCGCCGCCCCGCCTCCGCTACGTCCCGGGCCGACCAATAGGACACCGGCTGGGGGTCCCGCTGCCGGTCCTGGCCAAACCGGACCCAGGTGCCGGGCGGCAACTTGCGGATGCCCTGGTAGATGGAGCGAGGCGCCGGCACATAGGACAGGCGCAGCAGTTGGGTGAGGGCGTCCCGGTCGATAGCGCCCTGAAAGGCGGGATGGGCCTTGAGGGCCTTGAGTTCCGACCCGAACAACAGGCAGTCGCCCTGCCAGCCGTAATAGAGGGGCTTCTCCCCCAGCCGGTCCCGGACCAGCGTCAGTTGGCGTTGCTCCCGGTCCCAGAGGGCGAAGGCGAACATACCGACACAAAGCGCCAGGGTTCGCTCCAGACCCCAGGCGCCGATGGCGGCCAGCAGTACTTCCGTGTCCGAATGGCCGCGCCAGCCGCCGCTGCCCTGTCCTTCCAGGGTCCGGCGCAGTTCGGCGTGGTTATAGATCTCGCCATTGAACACCAGCACCCAGCGGCCGCTCGCGTCCAGCATGGGCTGATGGCCGGCCGGGGACAGGTCCAGAATCGCCAGCCGGCGATGGCCGAGGGCAATGCCGGCCTCGGCATCGACCCAGGCCCCGGCGTCGTCCGGACCCCGATGCACCAGGCGCTCCGCCATGCGCTGGACCCAGCACCGGCCCTGTTCCGGGTCCCACCTAGCGGACCCCTGCCAAAATCCACACAGGCCGCACATGGATCAGATCCAGCGCCGCGTCCGGGCCTGATAACGGCGGTAGGCATCGCCGAAGCGCAGGGTCAGATGGGCCTCTTCGTGGCGGATCACGCCATAGCGCAACAACAGCCAAATCAGGGGCGAAAACAGCAGCGGCCAATAGGTGGCCAGTACCAGGCTCAGACCGGCCAGGATCAGCCAGTCCCCCAGGTAAATGGGATTACGGCTGAACTGGAATGGCCCGTCGGTGCAGAGGGTCGCCACGCCCCGGAACGGATTGACGGTGGTGTGATGGCGCCACAGGGTCGCGACGGTCCAGATGCTCAGCACCAGCCCCGCGCCGGTCAGCCCCCAGCCCAGCCAGTGGGCCAGGGGGTGATCGGGCAAGGGCAGGGGCCATTGGGTGCGGTCCAGCCACCAACCGCCGGTCAGGGCGGCGGCGAAGGGTGCCGGCGGTAGCACCAGGGTGCGGGGGCGGGCGGATTCATCTTGCATCTTTATTTCCAGGTGGCCGAGGCCCTCCGGCGTGCCAGGGCGCGCAGCGCCGCCATGCCCAGCAGCAAAGCCAGCAAAGCTGCGGCGGCTGGCGGCCAGGTGGCAATGGCCTGGGCGCCACTCGGGTTCGAGATGAGCCAAGGCCGCACCAGCGCCAGGGCGATATTGTTACGCAATTCCTGTTCGTCCAGGTCGCCCGAGATCAACGCCAGGTTCAGCTTAAGGCCAGGCTGATCCACCCGGACGCTGATGTGCAATTGCTGGACTTCCCCCACCGCCATGTCCCCGATGGTCCAGAGGCCCTGGGCCGGGTCGTATTGGCCCTTGGTGGCGGTGGCGGACAAAAAGACCAGGCCGGCCGGTAAGGGGTCCCGGACCTTGACTCCGGTCGCCGCCAGGGGACCTAGGTTGCTTGCCTGGAGGCTGAAGGTGACCGACCCGCCCAGATAGGGAGTGGGATCGTCCACCACCTTGGTGATCGCCAGGTCGCCGGCCGGTGGGGGTGCGGTTATGCCGTAGACGTTGACGAAAAGGCAATGGTAGGCGCTGTGGGTGGCATCGAAGGTAGCGCTGACGCCGTCCGGTTGGATGGTCACGTTAGGCCCGGCCGGGGCGCCTGCGGCGTCCACGCAGACGGGTGGCCGTTGGGTCCAGCCGGGGGAAACCGCTTCGACCACGTCCACCTGGGCGGTAGGTCCAGGCCCGTAGGGCACCTGGATGGTGCGGGAATCCCCGTTGCTCAGGCTGAACGGAGTGCTGGGATCCGGGGTCGGCGTCCCGCTGGGAGTGAAGGTGAAGCTCGCCGCTGGTCCCGCCGGCTCCCCAATGGTCTGTTTGTAAACCGTCAGTTCGGCCTGGGCGGCGGGATCCGTAATGCGCCAAGGCCGCACCAGCGCCAGGGCGATATTGTTACGCAATTGCTGTTCGTCCAGGTCGCCCGAGATCAACGCCAGGTTCAGCTTAAGGCCAGGCTGATCCACCCGGACGCTGATGTGCAATTGCTGGACTTCCCCCACCGCCATGTCCCCGATGGTCCAGAGGCCCTGGGCCGGGTCGTATTGGCCCTTGGTGGCGGTGGCGGACAAAAAGACCAGGCCGGCCGGTAAGGGGTCCCGGACCTTGACTCCGGTCGCCGCCAGGGGACCTAGGTTGCTTGCCTGGAGGCTGAAGGTGACCGACCCGCCCAGATAGGGAGTGGGATCGTCCACCACCTTGGTGATCGCCAGGTCGCCGGCCGGTGGGGGTGCGGTTATGCCGTAGACGTTGACGAAAAGGCAATGGTAGGCGCTGTGGGTGGCATCGAAGGTAGCGCTGACGCCGTCCGGTTGGATGGTCACGTTAGGCCCGGCCGGGGCGCCTGCGGCGTCCACGCAGACGGGTGGCCGTTGGGTCCAGCCGGGGGAAACCGCTTCGACCACGTCCACCTGGGCGGTAGGTCCAGGCCCGTAGGGCACCTGGATGGTGCGGGAATCCCCGTTGCTCAGGCTGAACGGAGTGCTGGGATCCGGGGTCGGCGTCCCGCTGGGAGTGAAGGTGAAGCTCGCCGCTGGTCCCGCCGGCTCCCCAATGGTCTGTTTGTAAACCGTCAGTTGCGCCTGGGCGGTGACGCCGGAATCAATGCTAGAGGAGGCATTGCACTTGGCGCGGGTGCCGGGCACCGGCGACTGGGGGCCCGAGCAGGCATTGACCTGCTCGTCCCAGGACAGCAGCCCAGGCAACAATACCCGGCCATCGGCGCCGGGTTGACAGAGCACCTCGGCGGTCACCCTCGGGTACAGGAGTTGCCGATCCGACACGTCGCCGCAGGGGTTGTGGTCCAGGTCGAGAAATCCATAGTCCGGCGGCGTGAAGGTGGCGACCGAGCAACTGCTGTTGCCCCCGCCGGCGCTGGTGAGTTTGATGTCTTTGCCCTGGTTGCCGACGAACACGCCGACGTTGTAGCGGGCCGGCTGGCCGGCTTGCAGGGTGAAGCCCAGCTCCATGGTGACTGTGCTGCCGGCCACGCAGGCGGTGACGCCGGGCACCCCGTCCACGGACAGGATCTCCGCGTCCTTGGCGAACTCCAGGTCGTTGGCGGTGCAGTTGAGACTTTGCCCGTACCGGTCAGCCGCGCATTGATCGACGGGGAAGGTCGCCCCTTGACTGGCCAGGGGCAGGGCGCCACCGAGGACAGCGGTTAGTAACCAAAGGATCGGCTGGGATAGCTTCAAGGGCGGGGCTCCTAGTAGAAATTTCCGCTCCCGCCGACTCCAATCGGCGCGATGGCGGCGGGAACGCACAAAAGCTAGCAGATTAGCCCAAATACAGTGGCTTTTTCGGCGGCAACCGGCGTCACCAGAGACTCAATTGCTCCGGGCCGCTCCGGGGTACCCGGAACTGTCCGCTGTCCGGGGCGCTCCAGACGCCGAATCCGAGCCGCCGCTGGGCCAGTCGAAAGCGCTGGGCGATCAGTTGCGCCACCGGCCCGGCGCCGGCCATGCGGGCGCCGAAGCGGGGATTGTAAAGCTGACCGGCGTGGCTGTCCCGCAGCAGGCTCAGGACCCGTTCGGCCCGCTGGGGGCAATACCGGGCCAGCCAGTCCCGGAACAGGGCCTCCACTTCCAGGGGCAGGCGCAGCAACACATAGCTGGCCCAGGCGGCGCCCGCGTCCTTGGCCTGGCCGAGCAGGGCTTCCAGGTCCTGGTCGGTGAGGGCCGGAATCACCGGCGCCGTCATGACCCCCACCGGCACCCCCGCCTGGCTCAGCCTGGCCAGCGCTGCCAGCCGCCGGGCCGGCGCGCTGGCCCGGGGTTCCAATTGACGGGCCAGGGCCGGGTCCAGGGTGGTCAGGGACAGGCTGACCCGCACCAGATCCGCTTCCGCCAGGGCTTGCAGCAGGTCCAGGTCCCGTTCGATGAGGGCGGATTTGGTGACAATCAGCACCGGATGACGAAATTCCACCAGCACCTCCAGCAGGCCCCGGGTCAGGCCCAGACGCCGTTCGCTGGGCTGATAGGCATCCGTGTCGCCGGATAGGGCCAGGGGCGCGGCCCGGTAGCCGGGCTTGCTCAACTCCCGGCGCAGCAGGGCCGGCGCGTCTGGTTTGAAGAACAGCCGGCTTTCAAATTCCAGCCCCGGCGACAGGCCCAGCCAGGCGTGACTGGGACGAGCATAGCAATAGATGCAGCCATGTTCGCAGCCCCGGTAAGGATTCACCGAGCGGTCGAAGGGCACATCCGGGGAGCGGTTCCAGGAGATGATGGAGCGGCTGGCGTCCGGGGTCAGTTGGGTGACCAGGGGCGGAGCCGGCTCCCCGTCCGGGGGCCAGCCATCATCCACCTCTTCCCGTTCCCAGACGGCGTGCCGGTTGGCGGGATTGAAACCGGCACCCCGGCCACGGGGACCCGGCGGCATGGAGTTAGTTGGACGCCGGTGGTCCGGCCCGCAGGGGCGCCGCCAGGCTGTCGAAGTCCTTGGGCGCCACGTACTGGAACACTTCCTTACGCTTGGCGCTGACGCTGATGTCCAGGCCCCGCTCCGGGTACAGCCAGTGTTCTAGGTCGCCGCCGGGGTCCGGCAGCCGCTCGGCCGGGGTGCCGAAGCGGGATTCCAGCAACTTGGCGTCCAGATCGGCCATGGGGAGATAGGTGATATGGCGGATGCGTAAGTCGCCCAGACTGGCATCGTCCTCGGAGCCCAGGGTGATCTTGCGTTCGCCGCTGCCCATCTTGGCGGACCGGCTGCCCCGGTCATGCATGGCCCGCAGGTGCTCTTGATCCGCCACCAGGCCGAAGATGAAATCCGCCCGCAGTCCAGCCAGCACCGCCTGCTCGAAAAAGACCTCCAGGTTCAAGCGACCGTCCTTGGCCTCGAACAGGGTGGGGCTGCCGGTGTCACCCAGCACGCGGCGGGCGTCCGCCAGGGTGCTTTGGCCCAGGGTCAGGGTGAAGACGGTGGAACTGCCGTCCGGGTGGGTCTGGATGCGCCAGGGCACCCTGGGTTCCGTTTCCACCGGGCGGCCGCCGGGCAGCACGATCAGCACACCGATCACCATCAGGCTCAAGCCCAAAATGGAGAGGAGCAGTTTACGGTCCATGGCTTGCCTAGGGTGGCAGCAGGGCCGCCGCCACCCGCCGGCCCTCCGCCATCAGGATGTTGTAGGTACGGCAGGCGGCGCCGGTGTTCATCACTTCCACGCCGACGCGCAGGCGGGCGGCCCGCGCCTGGCAGGCCGGGTCCGGAAACACCAGGCTGGCGCCGGTGCCGAGCAGGATGATTTCCGGCTCCAGTTCCAGCACCAGGTCCAGATGTTCCGGGGTCAGGTCCTCTGGCCGGCGCGGCGGCCAGTCCTCCAGCAGCCGGTGGGGCATGACCACCAGACTCTGCTCAAAGCGGCGCTCCCCCACCTGGATCAGGCCGGGGGCATAGGCGCGGATGGAAAATCCGCCGGACGAGAGGGCTTCGGAGAATCGCATCCCGGTACGCTACCCGAGCCCCGCCCGCCGGACAAGGGCCGGTTGGGTCCGGTAGCGCGAACAGCAGCCGCCAGCCGCTGTCCGCTAGGCCACCGGGTTGCCCTGGTCAGCCGTCGGCGCGAATCGCCGCGATCAGTTCCGCCAGGACCTGTTCCGCCTGCTCATTGGCGATTTGGCAGGTGCCGGCGTTCAGGTGGCCGCCGCCCTGGTACTTCAGCATCAGTTCGCCCACGTTGGTGCGGGAACTGCGATCCAGGATCGACTTGCCGGTGGCGAACACCGTGTTCTGCTTCTGCACGCCCCACATGACGTGAATGGAAATATTGGTTTCCGGGAACAGGGCGTAAATGGTGAAGCGGTTGGTGGCATAAATGGTTTCCTCGCCCCGCAGGTCCAGCACTGCCAGATTACCCAGGACCCGGGTACAGCGCAGGATTTGCTCCTTGGCCAGGGCGTCGTGTTGCAGGTACAGGTCCACCCGCTCCTTCACGTCCGGCAGGGCCAGAATGTCGTCGATGCCATGGTCCCGGCAATAGGCGATCAGGTCCATCATCAACTGATAATTGGACACCCGGAAGGTACGAAACCGGCCCAGCCCGGTGCGGGCGTCCATCAAGAACGACAGCAGTTCCCAACCCTGGGGATTGAGAATATCCTCGCGGCTGAACTGGGCGGCGTCCGCCTTGTCCACCGCGATCATCATGGCCTCGCTGACGTTAGGGAAGCGGTTCTTGCCTCCGTAGTAGTCGTACACCACCCGGGCCGCCGAGGGGGCATCCGGGTCGATGATGTGGTTGGCGTGCTTCTCGTTGCGGATGGTTTCCGACAGATGATGGTCGAAGGCCATGTGGACGCCGGGCACGTAGGGCAGGTTGGTGGTGATGTCCGAGGCGGTCACCTGGATCTTGCCGTCCTGCATATCCTTGGGATGCACGAACTTGATGTCGCCGATCAAATTCAGCTCGGTCAACAAAACTGCGCAGACCAACCCGTCCATGTCGCTACGGGTAATCAGCCGATAGAGGGGTTCCGTACGCTCGGTCATGGGGAAGCTACTCCTAAAGAAGCGGGACAAATGATTTAATTTACCAATACTGCTCGGCCATCGGGCTGGTGGGAATCGCGAGCAAGAGCGCTCCCGCCCGCCGGCCCCTCGTCTAACCCTTATCGACAGACTGCCCGTTGAGTTGAATCCCCAGGGGAAATTTCTAGGCTTTGCTGCCTGCGGGGACCGTTTCCGGCGCGAGGACACCTTTTTTCCCGAAGATGATCGAGCGGTGTGGCTAACCTTGCCCGCTCCGGTGTGCAAAGGCGATAACGGGAAAGGAGATGCCTAAGGTTTAGGGTGAGGAGCTGAGTAAAAGAGCAGATTTCGACCGGTTACTCTCAATCGCGACGTCAGGCAGACACGGAATTTGAAACCTCAATTAGATTCATGTCCGGATCGCGGAAATAAACCGACAGAATGGGGCCGGTTGCTCCGGTGCGCTGCACCGGCCCCTCGATTACTGACACATTACACGAATTGAGGTGGCTTACCACTTCAGCTATCGGGACTGAGGTGATAAAGCACAAATCAGCCGAGCCCGGCGTGGGCTGTTGCGCTTTCGGCTCAAACTCCTTTCCCTGCTGATGCAGGTTGATTTTCTGCACACCGAAAGACAGAGCTGTTCGACCGCCGCCGAAACCGATGATGTCCATTCCCAGCACTTTGGAATAGAAAGACGCGGTGGCGTCGATGTCTTTGACGGTCAGTACCCAATGGTCAAGGCGGTCTATTTTCATGGGCGTTGAGTGGTATGCCTAATCTAATGTATA
>CAZIHO010000049.1:1427-23328 GCA_964538875.1 uncultured Chromatiaceae bacterium | reverse complement strand
CCCACGTTGTCGGCGATGACGGCGGGGTTGCGGGGGTCGTCCTCGGGGATGCCGGCTTCCACCTTGCCCACTAAGTCAGCGCCCACGTCCGCGCCCTTGGTGAAGATGCCGCCACCCAACCGGGCGAAGATGGAGATCAGGGAGCTACCAAAACCCAGACCTACCAGGGCGTGCAGGATTTTGTTGGTGTCCATGCCCATGCTGGAGAGCACCGCGTAATAGCCGGCCACGCCGAGCAGGCCCAGGCCCACCACCAGCAGACCGGTGATGGCACCACCCCGGAAGGCGATTTGCAGCGCCGCGTTCAGGCCCTGATGGGCGGCCTGGGCGGTACGCACGTTGGATCGCACCGAGATGTTCATGCCGATGTAGCCGGCGGCGCCGGATAGCACCGCGCCGACCATGAAGGCAATCCCGGTCGGCCAGCCAAGGCTGAAGCCAATGACCAGGAACAGGGCTACGCCGACCAGGGCGATGGTGGTGTACTGACGGTTCAGGTAGGCGCTGGCGCCCTCCTGGATCGCCGCAGCGATTTCCCGCATCCGGTCCGTACCGTCGGATTGACTGAGAATCCATTTGACGGAGACGATTCCGTAGCCTATCGCCGCCAAGGCGCAGACTAGAGCGAAGATCAGCTCAGGTGCCATACAGCTCTCCTCTGTTATTACTAGTTTGATTTGGTTAAACAACTCGGATTCCACCCGAGTCCCCGCGGAAACCCACCCGCGCTCCGACCCATGCAGCCCGCGCTGGCAACGCGAACAGTAAGGACCCTAGGATCGGCTCCACCATCCGGATGCGCCCGGATGGCCCGACGCCCTATCCGTCAGCGGCAATCCATGACCGCGTGACTGCTCCAGCCCCCACCCTCCTAGGTCGAGGGAACCGCCTTACCCCCTCAGCCGCCAGCAACCCTGGCCCGCCGAGGATACGCCAAACAAAAGGGGCGCCCAAACGCCCCTTTATTTCTCACCGGGCGGTGTTACAGCGAGAAGGTGCCGAGTTTACGCGCTACTGGCGCATTTTTCAGCATGACATAGTCGGGCATTCCATTCCGATAAGGCGGATAGTCCTCACCGAGAATCAAAGGATAGAGATACTCCCGGCACGCAGCCGTGATGCCAAAGCCATCGTCGCTAATGAAGTCGCGAGGCATGAACTTTTCTACGTTGGCTACTTGCGAAAGCGGCGCCATGCCGATTTCCCACTGGTAGGGGTCCGAGGACTTGCGCACTACGGTGGGCATCACCGAGTTGTGTCCCGCCAAGGCGTATTCCACCGCCGCCTGGCCCAGCGCGTAGGCCTGGTCCACGTCCGACTTGGACGCCAAATGCCGGGCCGCCCGTTGTAGATAATCCGCCACCGCCCAGTGGAACTTGTAGCCCAGGGCGTCCTTAATCAGATTGGCCACCACCGGCGCCGCGCCGCCCAGTTGGGCGTGCCCGAAGGCGTCCCGGGTGCCCTGTTCTGCCAGGAAACGCCCGTCCGGCCAATGGCAGCCCTCGGACACCACCACCGTGCAGTAGTCGTATTGCTCGACCCGTTCCTGGACCGCTGCCAGGAACCGTTCCTGGTCGAATTCGATCTCCGGGAACAGGGTTAGTACCGGAATGCCCTTGTCCGCCACCAGGGCGCCGGCGGCGGCGATCCAGCCCGCGTGCCGGCCCATGACCTCGATGACGAAGATCTTGGTGGACGTCTTGGCCATGGAGCGCACGTCGAAGGAAGCTTCCAGGGTCGAGGTGGCGATGTACTTGGCCACCGAGCCGAAACCGGGGCAGTTGTCGGTGATGGGCAGGTCATTATCCACCGTCTTAGGGACGTGAATCGCCTGCACCGGATAGCCTAGGGAATCGGATAACTGGGATACCTTGTAGCAGGTGTCGGCGGAATCGCCGCCGCCGTTATAGAAGAAGTAGCCGATGTCGTGGGCCTTGAATACCTCAATGAGCCGCTCGTACTCGCGCCGGTTGGCCTCCAGGCTCTTGAGCTTGTAGCGACAGGAACCAAAGGCGCCGGAGGGGGTGTGACGCAGGGCGGCGATGGCCGCGTCCGATTCCTGGGCGGTGTCGATCAGGTCCTCGGTGAGGGCGCCGATGATGCCGTTCCGGCCGGCATACAACTTGGCGATCCGGTCCGGATGGCGGCGCACGGTTTCGATCACACCACAGGCGGAAGCGTTGATCACGGCGGTCACACCGCCGGATTGGGCATAAAAGGCATTTCTAGCGGTCATCGTCTGTCCTCGTCTATTGGAATATCGGCTAATTCTAAATGTCCGACGATGACAAAGAAACCTCCGCACGCGGTCCTTGGTCCAGCGGGAACAGAGATGGGCTCCGGGGCCGGGCTGGAGTCAGCGGGTGTCAGCGGCGGCCGGGTAAGTCGCCCCGTTCCTTGGCGGCGTGATCCGCCTGGACTTGCAACAGACTCACCAGGCATTCGGTGAGATCGTCGTACTCATGCACGCCGGTCCCAAATTGTTGATGGACGCGGAAGAAGAACTGACAGCGATAGCGGCGCTCGCCGGTCTTAAAGACCACGAAATGGCACCCGTCCGCCTGCCAATACAGGATGGGGCAACTGGTTAGTTCCCGGTCCGAAGGGCTTAGGCGGATTTCCGAATCCGCTAACTGCACCTCCCAATCCTGACCGTAGCGCTCTCGCAGGGTGGTCTTGATGATCCACAACTCGGAATCGGTGATGTCGGCAATTTCTGGCATGGATCCGTCTCGGCAACGCACAACGGCTGAAAATAGGGGAGCTAAGCTTAGCGGAGCGGACCGGGAGCGGCCAGCAGCCCCGCTACTTTCCCCTTGACGGCCGCCGCCGTCCCGTCGTAAAGATGGCGCCTATTTCGTTCGCCTGCCGAGGATCTCCATGAGGCTCATCCTGTTAGGCGCGCCCGGTTCCGGCAAGCGGGCGCTGCTGAAGCGCCTAGTCGCCGACCAGTCATTGCCGGTCATCGATGTCCGGGATCTGACCGAAAGCCCCTCCTATGAAGCTTTCGACGGTGGCGAAAATGCCGTCCACGAGCTACCCCTGGCCCAGTTGCGGGAGCGATTGGCGGCCCAGGATCTGTCCCGGGGCTATGTGCTGGACCTGGTGCCCGGCTCCAGGGAACAGGCCCAGGCCCTGGACGCCCTGCTGGCGGAATTGGGGGTGCCCCTGGACCTGGTGTTGACCATCGATATCGATGCGGAAACCCTGCTGGAACGCATGGCGGGCCGCCAGACTTGCCGGGACTGCGGCACGCAATACAACATCTATACGGATCCCCCCCGGCTGGAGGGAGCCTGTGACCATTGCGGGGGCGTGCTAAGGCGCAGTCCCATGGGTAGCGAGCAGGCCTTTCATCAAAGGTTGCGCCTGTACGAAAGCCGCGCTCAAGCCCTGATCGCCCATTTTGGCGCCCAGGGGATCCTGCGCCGCATTCGCGGCGAGGCGGAATTGGACGACCTATACCTGGCTGCCCGCAGCATTCTGGCCGGTTGGGCGCCCAGGCCCGCGCCGGCGGTAGCCGTTGCGCCGGTGCCCCCAGGGGAGCCAGGCGCGGTGAAGGTCGAGGCGTCCCAGCCCAGTGACCCGGATTCGGCGGGGGCGCCTGGGGCCGGGCCTGGGCCTGGTTGGAAGCGGGTGGCGGAAGCCAGGGGCCGGCTGAAACGGCACCTGGACGGGGGCAAGGCCGGCAAGAAAACCAAGTCTTGAAGTTGACCGGCGTCAAAGAGTCGAGCGATGGGGCGCGGTCCCGCCCCGGCGGTCCCTAGTCTGGCGGACGGATGCGTTATAAACAGGTGGCGGTCGTTTAGCGCCCCGTCCCGGTCCGACTCCCGCTTGGCGTCCCGGTGGCCGGATCCGGGCGTAGCAGTTGGCCGGTTCACCCCCCCAGTTCCCGCGCCGCTCCACCCAGCGGGACAGCCAGACTCGGTCCGAGGAGAGACCATGATCGAGATCGCCGAACTCCATCAGCAAAACCATAAAATCACTGAAACCTCCAATGTTTACCTCTATCTGATCCGGGATCGCGCCATGTGCGATACGGAAGTGGCCGGTCAGCTATTGTTCGAGTATGTGCAGCGGGTCAGCGAGCATCTGGACCTGGTGGACCGGCAAATGGCCAGCCGTCTCCTTACCGACAAGGATCCCCGGGCCCAGACCTTGGCCCGTCAATTCGTGGCCGAATCCTCGTTTCTGAAGAAGTTGATCGGGGAGTACGCCAAGCGTTGGACCCGCAAGGCCAAGCCGGTGCTGTTCATCAAGGATCACGGAAGCTTCGTGCGGGACTCCAGCGAAATCATCGAATTGGTGCTGAACCGCATCCAACGGGAAACCGAGCACCTGTATCCCCTGTGGCGGGCCTACCTCAACGCCGGTTAGGCCGGGTGCCGCGCACCGGCGCCCCGGCGCCGGTGGTGAGGATCATGCCTTGGCGGCGGGATCCGGTTCCTTGACTTCCCCTGCAGCCGGATCCGCCTCGATGTCCAAGTCCTGGTCATCGTCCTCGGCGCGCCCATACTGGGTGCCGTGACAATGGGGGCAGGGCGGGATATGACCGGGCTTCTGGAAATGCATTTCCCGGCCACAGGCGGCGCAAACCAGGGTGCCGGGGCCGGTCACCTCGCCGGTGCGATAGATTTGCGCCTGGCGCAGCTGCTCCGCCATTTCCTGGAGTTGCAGGCTGGTTTGGTCCGCCATGCGGGAGAACCATTCCAACATGCCTACCTGCATCCGTCCTAGGTCGAAGCGCCACCAGTCCCGCACTTGCTGGCCGGTTTCCACGATGAAGCTGGCTGCGTCGTGCAGGTCCCGTTCAATATAGGAGGCGACCTTTTCCGCTTCCTCCCGGGTCAGTTCACCCATTTCCACCGCCTTTTCCCGGGCTTGTTCCAGATTCTGCCGGAGGTTCGGCACCCGGTGTTCGGTCTGTTCCAGGGTGTGATGGACCCGCTCCAGCATTTTCTCGTAGGCCGCCACCAGATGATCCAAGGGGGTCTGTTTGTCGTCCGCGTTCATCAAGGTATCCCTCCGGTCATGATTGAGACTTGCTACCTCAACTATGGACCATTAACCCGGCCCATCAATAGGGTCCGGAAATTAAAGGGGACTTTGAAAAATCGCTATCCGGGCCATTTTTCAAGTCGCAAAGCGCCCATGGAATTTCCACTTTGCTTCATTTTCAAGCAGTTATCTGCTTGAAACTGGCGGGGTATCCCTACCCGAAAAGGGCACCTTGACTTTTGCAAGGCGCCCTAAAGCCACCTCAGAATGACGAGACGGGCTGATCCGGGGCGGCGATGCCTGGTTACGCCAACCCACTGTACGAGCCGGTGCCGGGACCGCTGGCGCCGGAATGGACTAGCAGGGTATCGCCGGGCTAGGACTGGCTCCCCAGGGTCCCGCCAACCCCTTGGCTCGCGGAACCGGCATGGCTGAGGTATTCTTGGGCCACATTCTGGAGCCCCCTGATCTTATGCTAGAGACTTACGACGCCGCAGCCATCGAGCAAGCCGTCCAGGCCCACTGGGAAAAAAATCAAACATTTCGGGCAATTGAAGATCCAACCCGGGAAAAATTCTACTGCCTGTCCATGTTTCCCTATCCGTCCGGGCGGTTGCACATGGGCCATGTGCGCAATTACACCATCGGCGACGTGATCAGCCGCTATCAACGGATGTTGGGCAAGAACGTGCTCCAGCCCATGGGTTGGGACGCCTTCGGCCTGCCCGCCGAAAACGCCGCCATCAAGCACGGCCTGCCGCCGGCCCGCTGGACCTACGCCAACATCCGCTACATGAAGGGGCAACTGCGGCGCCTAGGCTTTGGCTACGACTGGGAACGGGAACTGGCCACCTGCACGCCGGATTACTACCGCTGGGAACAATGGCTGTTCACCCGGCTCATGGACAAGGGTTTGGCGTACCGCAAGCTGGCCACCGTCAACTGGGACCCGGTGGATCAGACGGTGCTGGCCAACGAACAGGTGGTGGACGGCAAGGGCTGGCGCTCCGGCGCGCCGGTGGAGAAGCGGGACATTGAGCAATGGTTCCTGCGCATCACCGATTATGCCGAGGAATTGCTCAATTCCCTGGATAACCTGCCCGGCTGGCCGGAGCAGGTGCGCGCCATGCAGCGCAACTGGATCGGCCGTTCCGAGGGTGTCGAAATGGAATTCGGCGTGGCCGGCGGCGAGGAACGCCTGACCATCTTCACCACCCGGCCCGACACCCTGATGGGCGTCACCTACATGGCGGTGGCCGCCGACCATCCCCTGGCCCAGCGGGCCGCCCAGGACAATCCGGAGCTGGCCGCCTTTCTGGCTGAATGCCGCTTAGGCGGCGTGTCCGAGGTGGAGCTGGAGACCATGGAAAAGAAGGGCATGGCCCTCGGCATCGACGCCATCCATCCGGTCAGCGGCGAACAACTGCCCATTTATGCCGCCAATTTCGTGCTCATGGGTTACGGCAGCGGCGCCGTCATGGCGGTGCCTGCCCACGATCAGCGGGACTGGGAATTTGCGGAGCGCTACGGCATCCCCAAGCGCCAGGTGATTTTCTCCGCCGACGGCAGCCCCTGCGCCATCGACCAGGCGGCCTACGTGGACAAGGGCGTGCTGGGTAACTCCGGCCCCTTCGACGGCCTTAGCTCGGCGGACGCCCAGGACGCAGTGGCTGAACACCTGGAACGACTGGGCCGGGGCCGCAAGCGGGTGCATTTCCGGTTGCGGGACTGGGGCGTGTCCCGGCAGCGCTATTGGGGCTGTCCGGTGCCCGCCATCCGCACCCCGGACGGCAAGCTGGTGCCCGCCGACGACTTTCCGGTGCTGTTACCGGAAGACGTGGAACTGGACGGCGCCGGATCGCCCCTGCAACGGATGCCCGGCTTCTATGACCTGGGCGCGGCGGGCCGGCGGGAGACGGATACTTTCGACACCTTCGTGGAATCCAGTTGGTATTACGCCCGCTATACCTGCCCGGACGCGGACAGCCGCATGTTGGACCCACGGGCCAACTACTGGCTGCCGGTGGATCAATACGTAGGGGGCATTGAGCACGCCGTGCTGCATCTGCTGTACGCCCGCTTCTTCCATAAGTTGATGCGGGACGAGGGCCTGGTCACCAGCGACGAGCCCTTTACCCGCCTGCTCACCCAGGGCATGGTGGTGGCGGAGACCTTTTACCGGGACCAGGACGGGCACAAGCACTGGTACAACCCGGCGGACGTGACCGTAGAGCGGGACGACAAGGGCCGGGTCCTCAAGGCGCTGCTCAAGGCAGACGGGCAGCCGGTGCAACCGGGCGGCGTCGAAAAGATGTCCAAGTCCAAGAACAACGGCGTCGATCCCCAATCCCTCATCGACCGCTTCGGCGCCGACACCGTGCGGCTGTACACCATGTCCACCGCGCCGCCCAACCAGACCCTGGAGTGGTCAGACGCCGGCGTCGAGGGCGCCCACCGGTTTCTCAAACGCCTGTGGACCTTCGCCGCCACCCACCAGGAGCGGCTGCGCAAGGGTCCCGGCGACCTGAGCGAGCTAGGTCCCGAACTCAAGGCGATTCGGCGGGAAGTCCATGGCGCGCTGCGCAAAGCCCTGTTCGACTACGAGCGCCAGCAATACAACACGGTGGGCGCCGCCTGCATGACGATGATGAACGCTCTGGGCAAGGTGGGGGACGGCAAACCGGCCCGGAGCCTGTTGCACGAGGGCATCGGTCTGCTGCTGCGGCTGTTGGCCCCCATCGCGCCCCATGTCACCCACCACCTCTGGCTGGAACTGGGCTATGGCGCGGACATCCTGGCCGCCCCCTGGCCTCAGGTGGACGAGCAAGCCCTGGAACAATCCCAGGTGGAAATCGTGGTACAGATCAACGGCAAACTGCGCGGGCGGGTGCTGGTGCCGGCGGACGCGGACCGGGAAGTGGTGGCCGAGACCGCCTTGGCCAACGACAAGGTGGCCAAGCACGTCGGCTCCGCCAAGGTCCACAAGCTGGTCTGGGTGCCCGGCAAACTCATCAACATTCTGGTGCGCTGAGGCGGGGGAGAGGGGCGATGCATAGAGTCCTGGCCTGGCTGGCGCTGGCGCTGCTGGCGGTGGCAAGCACCGGCTGCGGGTTCCATTTGCGGGGCGAAGTTCCCGTTCCGCCGGGTATCAGCCCGGTCCATATTCAGGCCAAGGGCGGGTCGGTGCTGTCGCCGGTATTGGCAGACGTATTGCGCAAGCGCGGCGTCCAAGTCACTGGAAGTTCCGGCGCTGCCCAACTCACCATCCGGTTGCTGGAAGAAAAGACCGACAGCCGGGTGCTGGCGGTCAACCGCTCCGGCAAGGTTATCGCCTACGAACTCAGTTACCGGGTGGAATTCGACGCCGTGGGACCCGGGGCCAAGCGGCCGGTGGAAGCCCAGGTGGTGGAACAGGCCCGGGAATACGTGAACGCGGATACGGAAGTGCTGGGTAAGGCCCAGGAAGCGGACCTGATCCGCAAGGACCTGGTGCAGGACCTGGCGGATCGCATCCTGCGCCGCCTGCTGGCACAACTCACCCCCTAGGCGGCGCCCAGTCCGGCGGGGCGAGGCGAAAGGATTCCCCATGCGGCTCAATTTGCCCCAGCTCGCCGCCCATCTCAAGCGGCCCCTGGCGCCGGTCTATCTGGTGGCCGGGGACGAACCTCTGCAACAGGGGGAGGCCCTGGACGCCCTGCGGGCGGCGGCGCTGGCCCAGGGCTACAGCCTGCGGGAAGTGCTGGACGGCGGGACCGACTTTGATTGGCGGCAACTGGCCGCCGCCTCCGCCAACCTCTCCCTGTTCGGTGACCAGCGCCTGCTGGAACTGCGGCTGCCCACTAACAAGGTGGGCCTAGAGGGTAGCCAAGCCCTGGTGACCTATTGCAGCCGTCCGCCGCCGGACACCCTGTTGCTGCTGGTGTGCCCCAAGCTGGACAAGGGCCAGGCGGAATCCAAATGGGTGCGGACCATCACCGAGATGGGCGTCTTCCTGCCCATCTGGCCGGTGGAGCCCCAGCAACTGCCTGGTTGGGTCGCCGCCCGGCTGCGCGCCCGTGGCATCGAACCGGGGGCCGGGGTGGCGGAATGGCTGGCGCTCCGGGTTGAAGGCAACCTGTTGGCGGCTGCCCAGGAAGTGGAAAAACTCCTGCTGCTACGGGGGCCGGGACGCCTGGAAGTGGAGGCCCTGGAGGCCAGCGTCGCCGACAGCGCCCGCTACAGCGTATTCGACTTGGCGGACGCGGCCCTGGCTGGCAACGCCGCACGGGGCCTGCGCATCCTGGACCTGCTGCGCGGCGAGGGCGCCGCCGAACCCCTGGTGCTCTGGGCCCTGATCCGGGAAATTCGCCTGGTGGCCGGACTGGTCGAGGAAAGCCGCAGCGGCCGGCCGCCGGCCCAGGTGGTGGGCGGGCGCCGGGACATCTGGGAAAAACGCCGGCCCCTGTACCTGGGCGCCCTGCAGCGGCGGCCCCGGCCCGACTATCTGGCCCTGTTGGGCCTATGCGCCTTGGCGGACCGGACCGTCAAGGGCCTGCATCCGGGGGACCCCTGGCCGCTGCTGGAAGACATCACCCTAGGTCTATGCGGCCTGACGCCCGTGCTCCATACGGGACTTCCCAGCGGCCGGGCCTAGTTGCCGTGGCCATCGCCCTAGCGCTGATCCCCGACTTTGGCCTGATCCTGCTCGGCTTGGTCATTCGCCGCTGGCTGTTGCGGGACCTGGACGAAGGCTTCTGGGTGGGTCTGGAAAAGCTGGTCTATTTCATCCTGTTCCCGGCCCTGCTGTTCAACGCCCTGACCCGGGTCGAATTGCAAATGGACAGCGCCGGACCCCTGGTGCTGGCGGGCCTGCTCAGCATGGCCACCGGCATGTTGCTGGCGTTGCCGGTGGCGCGCCTGTTCCCCATTTCCCCGGTCTGTTTCGCGTCCCAGTTCCAATGCGCGTTCCGCTTCAATTCCTATATCGGTATGGCGGTGGCTGGCAAGTTGCATGGCGCCGCCGGTCTGGCCGCCATGGGCCTGCTAGCCGGCGCCATGGTGCCCTTCGCCAACTTGGCGGCGGTGTGGATGCTAGCCCGCCACGGCGGCAGCCGCCTGCTGCGGGAACTGGCCCGTAATCCCCTGGTGCTGGCCACCCTGGCCGGATTTACCTGGAATCTGCTGGACTGGGGTGTGCCGCTCCCGGCCCGGCACTTCCTGGGGCGCTTGTCCGACGCTGCGATCGCCCTGGGACTGATATCGGTCGGCGCCGCGCTGCGTTTGCGGGGCGCCATCCAACCGGGGGGCCGGGGCGCGGCCGCCTGGATTCTGGTGGTCAAGCTGCTGGCCATGCCGTTGGCGGCGGTGGGTCTGGCCCAAGGGTTAGAGGTCCAGGGACTCAACCGCCAGATCCTGTTGGAATTCGCCGCCCTGCCCACCGCCGGTTCCGCCTATATCCTGGCCCAACGCATGGGCGGCGACGGTACCGGCGTCGCCTGGCTGGTGTCCGCCAGCACCCTGATCGCCATGCTCACCCTGCCCGCCTGGTTGGGTTTGGCCCAGTAGGACAGGGGGTCGATGCCCTGACTGGGGCCGTCTTTGCCCATATCAGCTTCATTGCACCGGATCGAACACCGCATCAGGAAGGGGCAGCCTCGCCCAAGACAGGGTTTGCAGGCCTGCTAAGGGGTGGTCTAACCCACGCCCGGCCGCCCGGCGCGGGGTCGGTTGGACGCCTGGACCGGTCACCCTGCTGGTCTGGCCCTCACAGGCCGTCTACGGTGGCGGGAACGTCCCCGGTTCCGAGGCGGACGTGCTGCAGGATCAAGTCCACCAGTTGGTCCGGATCGATGGGTTTGGCAATGTGGGCCACCATGCCCGCCGCTAGGCAGGCAGCTTTTTCTTCAGCGAAAGCGTGGGCGGTTTGGCCGATCACCGGCAAGTCCGGTGCCAATTGGTGCAGCAGACGGGTGGCTTGGTAGCCGTCCATTTCCGGCATCTGGATATCCATGAGCACTAGGTCGAAGGTGGGGCCGTCCTGGCGCACCCGCTCCACCGCCGCCCGCCCATCCCCCACCAGTACCACCTGGCAGCCCTCGGCGCGCAGGTGTTCGCTGATGACCAGTTGATTGATGTCGTTGTCCTCCGCTACCAGGATGGTCAAGCCGGCCAGCAAGGGCAGGTCGCTGTCCACACGGCGGGTCTGGGGGCCCTGGGCGAGCAGATGAGGTGCCGCTGGCCGGAAGGGGATGCGTACCTCAAAGCAACTGCCCTGGCCGGGACTGCTCTCCACCCGGATATCACCGTCCAACAGGGTGATGATGCGCTGGGTAATGGTGAGGCCCAGTCCGGTGCCGCCGAAACGGCGGGTGGTGGAGGTGTCGGCCTGCTCGAAGGGGTGGAAAATACGCGCGACCTGTTCCTGGGTCATGCCGATGCCGGTGTCCGTCACTTGGAACAGCAACTGGTCGCCGTCCCGTCGGGCGGCCAGGGTGACGCTGCCCCGTTCGGTGAATTTCACCGCGTTGGTCAAGAGGTTGACCAGTACCTGCACCAGCCGTACCGGGTCGCTCATGCAGCGTTCCGGCAGGTCCGGGGCCTTTTTGATCTTTAGCGCCAGGCCCTGGCAGCGCACCCGGTCCTGGACCATGGCCGACGCCTCCCGCAACAGGCCGACCAGATCCACCGGCACGGATTCCAGTTCGAGCTTGCCCGCCTCGATCTTGGAGAAATCCAGGATGTCGTTGACGATGCCGAGCAGCAGTTTTCCGGACTGGAGGATTTTGCCGAAGGTGTCCTGGGTCTTGCCCCGGCCTGCGCTGTCCCGATAGCCGATCTGGGCCAATCCGATCACGCCGTTGAGGGGCGTGCGGATCTCGTGGCTCATGTTGGCGACAAATTCACTTTTGGCCTGGCTGGCATGTTGGGCGGCGTCCCGGGCGCGGATGAGTTCCCCGTTGATGGCCTCCAAGTCCTGGGTTCGCTCCCGGACCCGGTTTTCCAGTTCTGTATTCAGGCGGAGCAGGGCCTCCTCGCTCTCCTTGCGGGCGGTGATGTCCTGTACCGTGCCGACCCCGAACAGGGGCCGGCCCTTGGGGTCGAAGCGCACCTCGGCCTTTTCCCGCACCCACCTCAGTTGGTCCTCAACCCAGATGCGGTGTTCGATTTCGTAGGGTGCGCCGTCCAGAGCCTGGCTCCAGGCTTCCGCCACGCCCGGCTGATCCTCCGGCGGGATGCGCTGGAAGAAGCTGTCCAGGGTCAGGGGGGTGCCCAGCGGCACGCCAAAGATCCGGTAAGTCTCGTCTGACCATTCCAGGCGGCTGCTGGGCACATCCAGGGTCCAACTGCCGATGTGGGCCACCGCCTGGGCGGATTTGAGGGTTTCCTCGCTGCGCCGCAACTCCGCCTCGATCTGCTTGAGCCCGGTGATGTCGTGCCAGACTGAGGCGATATAGGAGCCGCCGGGAACCCGCACCAGGCGGCTGCTGGCGCAAACCTGCAGGTGGGAACCGTCCCGGTGCCGGTGGACCACTTCCAGGTTGGCGCGGCCGTCACTGTACAGGGGGGCCAGGCGGTCGCGAATATCCTGGTCATCGGCCGGCACCAGCAGGTCCCGGAGCCCCATGTGGCTGAATTCTTCGGCGGTGTAGCCCAGGCTTTGGTGGGCGGCCGGGTTGAACTCTACGAACTGGAGGCTTTCCTGATCCATGAGAACGATGCCATCCCCCGCTTGGCTGAGGATGGCGGAGTGGATGGCCTCCCGGCGGCGCAGGGTTTCGGCGGCGCGGGTGCGTTCGGTGATGTCCTGAAAGACCACCACCGCGCCCCGGAGGCGGCCCTCCACCCGGAGCGCCGAGACGTGGTATTCGACCAGGATGGAGCTGCCGTTCTTGCGCCGGAACCAATCGGCGGGCGCATGCCGGGCTTGGCCGTCCGCCAAGGTTTGGTGCAGGGGACAGGTGTGGAAGGGCTGCTGGGCGCTGCCGGCGCTGGCGCTGGCGCCGGTTCCGGTGAAGTGAATCAAATCGTGGATCACCTGGCCGTGCAGTTCCCCGGCCTCGTACCCCAACAGTTCCAGGGCGGTAGGATTGACGAAGCTGGTACGGCCCTGGGCATCAACGCCGAATACGCCTTCCGCCAGGGATTCCAGCAACAGGCGATTTTCTGCGGCCAAGCGGCGCGCCTCCGCCAAGCCGGTTTCCAGCCGCTGGCGGCTTTCCCAGTGGAATAGGCGCAATAGAGAACCCACGGACAGGGCGATCGCCAGGGCGCACAGGCTCCGCCAAGCCTGCACCGGCGTGCCGGTGAGGGCCTGGAATGCTTCTTGGTTGAGCCAGCGCGCCGGCCCCCAGGGCCCCTCGGGCACCACCAGACCGGCTAGGACGCCGTAGGCCAGGATGCTGGCCGCCGCCGCCCGGCAGGCCCAGCGTACCCATCCCAGTTCAGTGTCGGGCAGACCGCCGGTCAAACGCCGCTGGCAATAGACTAAGAAACCGGTTCCGGTGAGCGTGGCGCCAGTGAAACCTAGGCTGTAGCGGATCAGCCGGTTTAAGTCTCCCAGCGGGTCCGGGCTGGCCAGGGCCGCCAGCACCGCCAGCAGGGACAACAGGCCGGGCAGGCGCGGGTCCAGCAGCCCCTGGACCAGAGGCGAGGGGCGGTCCAGAGCAGTCAGGGTCAAACGCCGCCCGAATTCGTATAAACCCAGGAAGGACGCCCACAGCAGAATGAGCCGTGCCACCGACAGATAGGTGTCGTCGCCCCGCAGCAGCCGCCGGAGTTCCAGCCATTCCAGGGCTCCATGCAGCAGGGCGAAGGCGGCCAGCCAGGGAATGAGGGCGGCCAGCGCGAAGCGGCTGCCCCGGCTGGGCCACACCAGCAGCATCAGTCCCAGAGCCAGGAATGCAAAGCCGTAAAAAAGGTAAACAAAATCCATGGGCCGTGAATCCCCGCAAGGATGGGTTTAGCCACTGCTTAGCCGGGCGTCGAACCAATGGACGCCCCCCATCCCAATATCCCCCGGTTGAACCGGCCGTCCCGGCCGGTTCCTGTATCCTGAACCACCGACTTAGGTTATGGGTCTCCCGCGCCGGATCCGCCCGCTGGTATCTGCCGGAGCATGCCCGCCAGACGTTCCAGGGCCGGGTCAAAATCAAAATCATCGATTTGCTGGCGCAGTAAATCCGCCTGGGAGCCGAACCCGGCCCGCAATAGGGCCAGTTCCCCGTGGACCAGGGCGCCGGCCTCGATGTCGCCGGCGTCTAATAGGTGTTCCAGCCTGGTGAGCACCTCCAGCAGCCGGGGCCAATCCAGGGTCACCTTGGGCGTCTCCGGCGCTGCCACCGGCAGTGCCGCGATAGCGGACGCGAAAGCCCCCAGTTCTTGTTCCAGGCGATTGGCCAGGGTGGTGATGTCCGTCATGGGGTGCTCTTCCCGCAGGGCCAGGTCCAGGCCCGCCGCCAACTGGTGCAGCAGGGTGGCGCCCAGGGTGCCGGCGGCGCCCTTGAGGGCATGGGCCACCCGTTCCGCCGCCGTCAGATCCCCGGCCGCCAGCAGACCCCGCAGGCGCGGCATCTCGCTACCGTGCCGGTCCGCCAACATGCGCAGCAACTGGACCAGTTTATCGAGCTTGCCCCGGGTCATGGTCAGCCCGGTGCCCAGATCCAGTCCCCTAATTTGTTCCAGAGCGGCGCGTAGATCGTTGGCCGGCGGTTTGACCTCCTGGTCCATTTCCGCCGGCGGCGGCCGGACATAGCGCCGGGGCAACCATTTCATCAGGGTTTGGAACATGATTTCCGGGTCCACCGGCTTGCCGATGTGGTCGTTCATGCCCGCCGCCAGGCAGCGTTCCCGGTCCTCGCCGAAGGCGTTGGCAGTCATGGCTAGAATGGGCACGCTTTCCTTACCGGGCAGGGACCGGATCAGGCGGGTCGCCACCAAACCGTCCATGAGCGGCATTTGTACGTCCATCAGGATCAGGTCATAGGGGTTCTGACGGACTTTTTGGACCGCTACCGCGCCGTTTTCCGCCACGTCCGCGTCCAGGCCCACGGCTCGCAGCAGTTCCAGGGCCACTTCCTGGTTGATGGGATTGTCCTCGCACAGCAACAGGCGCAGTCCGGCGCCAATCTTGGCCATGTCCGCCTCCGCCGGACCGATCTGGGTGCCGTCGTCCGGTGTTTGGGCGGCTTCACTGGCCGCCAGGGTCTGGATCAGGCTGTCGTGCAGGGTCGAGGGGGTGATGGGTTTAATCAACACGCCCTGGGACCCGGCCTGGCGCGCCGCCAGATGCAGTTCCGGTTCGTCGTAGGCGGTGATGAAGAGATGGGCCGGTGGCCGGGTCAGGTGCATGTCCCTTAGCTTCTCCAATGTTTCGATGCCGTTCAGGCCCGGCATACGCCAGTCCACGATCAGCACGTCGAAGGGATCTCCGGCTTGATCCGCCGCCAGGGCGCGCTCCAGGGCCATCGCTCCATTGGGCACCTGCTCCACCCGCAACTGGAATTCTTGCAGCAACTCGGCCAGCACTTCCCGGGCTTCCGGCGCGTCGTCCGCCAGCAACACCCGCCGGTCTTTGAGACGGATGGGGCGGCGCGGCGGCGGGGCTTCGATCAGGGGGCGGGCCAACCGGGCGGTGAACCAAAAGCAACTGCCGGCGCCGGGCTGACTCTTGACGCCCACCTCGCCGCCCATCAGGGTGGCCAGGTGCCGGGTGATGGCCAGGCCCAGGCCGGTACCGCCGTAGCCCCGGCTGGTGGAACTGTCCAGTTGCTCGAAGGCTTGGAACAGGCGCGCCTGGGCTTCCGGGGCGATGCCCAGGCCCTGGTCCCGTACCTCGAACCTGACCAGCCAGCCCCGGTCATCCGCCTCCAATTGGCGGACGCTGACCACGATGGCGCCCTGCTCGGTGAACTTGACTGCGTTGCCGGCATAGTTGAGCAACGCCTGGGTGAGCCGGGTCGGGTCGCCGCGCACCAGGGTGGGGAGGCGCGGATCCAGGTCCAGCACCAGCTCCAGGCCCTTGCCCCGCGCCTTGTCCAGCACCAGGTCGGCCACCGACGCTAGCACCCGGTCCAGCGGGAAATCGGTCTCTTCCAGCACCAGTTTGCCGGCTTCGATCTTGGAAATGTCCAGTACCCCGTTGATGACCGACAGCAAATGCTGGGCGGATTCGGTGATTTTGCGCAGGCGCTCCTTTTGCTCCTGTTCCTGGGCGCTGCGTTGCAGCAGGTGGGTCAGGCCCAGGATGGCGTTCATGGGCGTGCGCAATTCGTGGCTCATGTTAGATAGGAACCAGGTCTTGGCCCGGTTAGCCGCCTCCGCCGCGTCCTTGGCCCGGATCAGCGCCTGCTCGGTGGTCTTGCGTTCGGTGATGTCGGTCAAGAAGGCGATGAAGCGTCCCCCGTCCAGACCCCCTTCCCGGAAATAAAGGGTTACTTCCACCGGCACCAGGGTGCCGTCCTTGCGCCGGTTGGTGGTTTCCAGCCGCCCCCAACCGGCCCGCCGGATGGGTTCGGACTTGGCCAGGAAGTTGTCCAGTGTAAGGCTTGGATCGATGTCCGGGACCCGGAGACCGATCATTTCGTTCTGGCTGTAGCCGAGCATGGCGCAGGCGGTGTCGTTGGCGTAACGAATGCGGCCGTCCAGGCTGGTCCAGTGGATGCCGATGCCGACCCGGTCCATGGCGAATTGGGTTTCCACCAGTTGCCAGTTGGCGATCTGTAGTTGTTCGTCGGCGCGCTTGCGTTCGGTAATATCCCGGTTGCTGCCCCGCCGGCCAACAAAGTTGCCGGCGCTGTCGTAGACGGCGCGGCACAGGTGTTCGATCCAGCGGATTTCACCATCCCGGCGCACCAGACGAAACTCCAGGCCCTCCGGGGGGCAATGGCGGTACGGGTGCCGGTAATGCGCCGCGATCCGCTCCCGGTCCTCCGGATGCACCAAGTTGACCAGCAGGGCCGGGTCCAGGATGTACTCGGCCGGCGTGTAGCCGCTGATGGCTGTGGCGCCAGGCGAGCAATAGAGGATTTGCCCCTCGGGGGAGGTCCAGGTCTCCCAGCCGTAGGTATAGTCCGCCACCGTGCGGTACTTAAGTTCCGCCGCTTCCGCCTGGGCTTTGGCGGCCCGCAATTCGGCGGTGCGGGCTTCCACCTGGGCCTGGAGCGATTCCTGCAACTGGGTCAGGTCGGTGCGAGCCTGGTAGGCGCGCAGCGCGGCGTACACGGTGACGAAGATCCGGTCCGAGGTGAGTTCCGACTTGAGCCGGTAGCCGTCGATTTGGTAGTCATGGACCACCTCCCGCTCCGGCGCGTAACCTGGCTGTCCGGTGACTAGCACGATCTGGAGGCTGGCGCGGCGCAAGTCTTGGCGTATCCAGCGCACCAGTTCCAGACCGGCCTGTTCCCGTTCCATCACCACGTCCAATAGGATCAGGCCCAGGTCCGGTTCCGCCGCCAGGATGCCCCGCGCCTGTTCGGCGGAATGGGCGTCCAGCAACTGGAGGGGGCGGCCGTCCACCCGGATGTTCTGGAGGGTCAGGCGCAGCACCGCGTGCATGTCCGGCTCATCGTCCACCAGCAGCACCTTCCAGGGCCTGGTGTCGGCGGCTTGATCCGGCGCCGGCTCGGGAGCGAACAGCTCGTCGAAACCGGGCTCGCTCATTGGGGGATCTCCAAGCGAAAATGCACACCCTGGCCCGGCCGGCTCGCACAGGCGATGGTGCCGCCCAGTCGCTGGGTCACCAGGTTATAGACCAGATGCATACCCAGCCCCATGCCGTGCTGCAAGTCGGTGGTAAAGAAGGGGTCGAAGAGCCGGGCCAATACGCTGGCGTCCATGCCGGCGCCGTCATCCCGGTAGTCCAGCCACAGCCCGCCGGGGCCAAGGCCCATGGCAATTTGGATCGAGCCCCGCGCCCGGTCCTTGAAGCCGTGGCGCAGGGAATTGGTCAGCAGGTTGGTGAAAATACTGGCCCAGTCCTCGGGGTAACTACGGATTTCCGGATCTCCTTGAATATCCACGGCGAAGCGCTCCTGGGGCAGCCGTTCGCCCAGGCTGCGGATTACTTCCGCCAGGCAACTGGCGAGGCGGAACTGGTGCCGGTCCGGGGTTTTGCCCAGCACCGCCACTTGCCGGAAATTCTCCACCAAATGGGCCATGCGATGGAGATTTTGTTCCAACAACTGGGTGGCGGTGGTGCTGCGGTTTAGAAACGCCAGCAGGTCGGATTGGGTCAGTTTGCGGCCCTGGAAGTCCTCCGACACCCGGTTCGCCTGCTCCCGCAGGCTGGTGGCGGCGGTGAGACTGACGCCCAGGGGCGTGTTGATCTCATGGGCGACGCCGGCCACCATCACCCCCAGGGAGGCCATTTTTTCCGCCTCCACCAGGTGCTTGTGGGTACGGGCGTTGTCGATGGCCAGCGCCCATACCCCGAGCAGTCCCAGGGTCAGGTTCAGGTAGCGGGCCCGGTGTTCCGGGAAGGCCAGCTGGTCCAGGGCCACCACACCCAGGGTCTGGTCGCCCTGGGCGATGCGGACCATGAAGCCGCGCCCGGACGGCAGCCAGGCATGGTCCCGGTCCAGCCCGGTCATGGCGTCCAGCAATGCCAGGGGCAGGCCCGGCTCCGGCTGGGGAATGCCCCCTTCTACCCGGAGGTAGTGCAGTTGTTCCGGGGCGAACAGCATCCGGCATAAATCCAGGATCGCCGCGATGGCCTCCGGTTCCTGGCGGCTCTTGGCCAACCGGGCCAGCAAATCCATGGCGGACACCTGATCCGCCAACTCCCGGCGATGGCGCCATTCCTGTTCCTGGGCCCGCTGTTGCTCGTTCCGCAGGCGCCATTCCGCCAGCCAGCGGCCCAGCAGCAGGCGGGTTTGGTCTAGTCCCACCGCGACGCGCCGCGCCGGAACGCCCAGAGCGGCGGCGGCCTCCGCCATATTGGCCGGCGCCTGGGGGTCCAGGCCCGTATCCAGCAACAGCAATTCCCGGCAAGATTCCCGCCAGAGTTCGGCGCCCGAGTCCGGGCTGAAGCCCAACTCCGCCAGGTGCCCGCGCCAGTCCGCCAGCCAACTGGGGGTGACCAGGTAGGCCCCCTGGCCAAGGGCCTCGTTGACCAAGCTGGGGCAGGCCACCAGATGAAAACACTGTTCCTGGACCAACAGGCGCCGGGACGGCAGCGGAGCCGGGGCCGTTGCCAGGTCCTTGAGACAGGCTCGTCCCAGCACCAGCACTTCGGAGCAGTCCGGCGCCGTTAGGGGGGGCAGTTCGTCCCAGCCGAGGGGCGGACGGCCGCACCGGGCCGGAAAGGCGGCGACCCGCACCTCGTCACCCCCTTCCAGGGCGGCAGCCGCGGTCAATTCAGCCTGAAAATTCGCGCAGCAAAGGATGCAGAGTGGTGCGCCCATCCTGGGTTCCTAGGTTGACTCCCGTTGAATCCAATCCAGGGGATAGCGGCCCCAGCGCTCCACGGCGTCGGCGATGGCCATCAACACCTGGTCCGGCACTTGCCAAGGAATTTCGCCGTGGTTGTCCCCCAGGATAAAACCGCCCCCCGGACCGGCCCTGGCAATGGCCCGCTTGACTTCCGCTTCCGCCTGCTCCGGCGTCCAGCGGCGCATTTCCACGCCGTTCAGGTTGCCTAGCAGGCTGACCCGCCCAGCCGCCGCCGCCTTGAGTTCCGCCAAGTCCTCCAGGGCGCTGACGCCCACCACCGCCGTGCCGGTGGTGGCCAGGTCCGGGAGGATCGGCAGGCCCCGTCCAGACGCCAAATGGGTGGCGGTGGGACCCTGAATACGGGCCAGGGTGCGCCGCGCCACTTGCCAGCCGGTGGTCCGGTACAGGGCCGGCGGCACGATGGTGGAGGAGGAAACCGGGTCGAAATAACAAATCGCCGTGGCCCCCGCCGCCAACTGGGCGTTGGCCCAGGCCACGCAAAATTCCTCGTTGACTCCCATCAGCCGGGCGAAGCGGTCCGGGTCCTGGTGCATCAACTCCAGGTAGGGGCCAAAGCCCATCTGCATCACCGGCAAGGAGAAGGGCGACATGACCACCCCGATGATGGGCACCGAGTCGCCAGCCCGCGCCTTGAGGCCCCGGATGGTGTCCAGCACCCGGACTAGGCAGGCGCAATCCTCGATCCGGGGCACCCCCAGGGTGTCGATGTCCGCCGGTTGCTTGAGCAGCGGTGTCCCGGAATTGGGGGGACCGTCCGGGAAGAAAATTACCTCAGCGCCCCAGGCTTCCACTTCGATGGGCGCGTAATAGAAGGCGTACAGGCAATCGCTCCGGTATTTTTGCTGGAGGCGCCATTGGCCCTCCGCTACCTGGTCCGCCACCGAGAAATAGTCTTGGATGGACAGCCCCAACTCCTTGGCGCCCTGGAGGCAGGTGAGCAAAAACAGGGGTACCCGGTCCGGTTCCTGGTGGCCCAGGGTGGTGAGGACTCTCTGCAAGGGCGTCATGCCATCTCTCCCATCCAGCGTTGCAAGATGCCGACGGCGTCGGCGGCGGAGCAGCCCATGGCGTCGGCCCCCACTTCCCGCCAGAGTTCCTGGTCAAACAGGAAGGGCGCCCCGCCCACCAGAATGCGCACCTGGATGCCCTCTACGTCCAGGGCGGCGCGCAACTCCCGCACCTTGAGGGCGGACGGCAGCATCAGCACCGAAATCAGCAGAACCCGTATGCGGTCGGTCCGCACCCGCGCCACCAGTTCCGCCACGTCCGCCTGGCCGTAGTCGAACAGCTCGAAGCCGCTGGCGCGCAGGGTTGCGTACACGATGCGCTTACCCAGGCTGTGATAGTCCTGGAGCACCGCGATGGCGGAACGGGGCTGGTGCTTACGATCCGGGTCACTGGGGGGCAGCACCCGGTCCACCAGTTCCTCGCAGAAACGCCCGCTCAGGTACACCTGGGATAGGGCCAGGTGCCCCGCTTCCCATTCCACCCCGATTTGCTCCAGGGCTGGCACCACCAGTTCTTCCACCGCCTCCATGGGGGTGCGGTCCTCCAGGGCCCGCTGAAACAATTCGTCGGCCCCCAGGCGGTCCAGGGACTCCAGCGCCTGACGAAAATTCTGTACCAAAGCATTCATCATGAGGGGTTCCCATCGTCACCATTCAATGGCAGGCTCAGCCGGGGGCAAGGTCAGGTCGCCAAGCCCGCCTAATTTGCTATGGCGGCCGATCGGCGCCACAAATTAGGGTCCCGTGAAGATTCAGTGTTTTGGTGTTGAATAGGAGAAATTCCCGAGGGCCGGCTGGGGTGCCGGTGGGAGCAGCAGGGGGTTGGAGGGAAGGCGCCCCAGGCTAGCCTGGGGACTTGCGCCCCGGCAGGGCTGCCGGGGCCGCGCCGGGGGTTACTTGTAGTAGCCCACCGCGCAGATTTGATCGCCAATCTTGGTGTAATAGGCGAACTTCTGCACCGGGTCATTCTCGTTGGGGCGGGGCCACATATAGGGCACCTCGGCGATGGCGCCCTCGGCGGCCTTGGTGTACATCTCGGCGCCGAAGGCGGCACCGGTCTTATCCTTCAAGTCCTTGAGGCTCTTACCGACCAGTTTCGGATGAGCGGTGAAGTTACCATCCGCGCCACCGCAATAGGGATAAAGGTCCCGGTCCTTGAAACCGCCCTCGCCCTTGGTGAATTGATCCAGGGCCTTGGCCTTGTCCGCCTTCACCGCCGCCACCGCCTTTTCCAGCATCGCCTTGGCTTCTGCGGCGGTACCGAAGTCTCCGGCCCAGACACCGGTGCCGAGACCCAGGGCCACTAGGCCGGCCAACATTCGCAGGGTTTTCATGATGGGAATTGTCCTCGTTCTACTGATGATTGTGGAGCCGCGCCGGCCAGGGGCCGGCGTGCCGCCAGTATCAAGACTGAAGCGGATCCCCGTCAAGCGGTGGCCAGCCTCACCCGGCGGGTTCCGCTTAGCCGG
>CAZIHO010000049.1:0-1327 GCA_964538875.1 uncultured Chromatiaceae bacterium | reverse complement strand
AGGGCAATCCCGCTACATGGCCGGCGCGCTATGGTGCGGTTCTAGCATCCCTTCCCGGTGGCGCCCATGAATTCACCCCATGCCAGTTCGAGGGTCCGAGGTTGCCTGTTGGGCGTCGCGGTGGCGGATGCCCTGGGACTGGCCTACGAAGGCCTGTCGCCGGGACGGGCCGCCCGCCTGCTCGGTCCGCCGGATCGGTACCGGTTGCTCGGACCCTGGGGGATGGTGTCCGACGACAGCGAGCATAACTGTCTGGTGGCCGAGGCCCTGATCCTCAGCGGCGGGGACTTGGCGCGCTTCCAGCGGGCGTTGGCCTGGCGGTTGCGATTCTGGTTGCTGGGGCTGCCGGCGGGTATCGGCTGGGCAACCCTGCGCGCCATCCTGAAACTCTGGCTGGGCTTTTCTCCCCAGCGCAGCGGCGTGGATTCCGCCGGCAATGGTCCAGCCATGCGGGCGCCCATCCTGGGCGCGGCGGTGGTCGATGAGGAGCGTTTGTGGCCCCTGGTCCAGGCCTCGGCCCGGATCAGCCACCGGGACCCCCGCGCCGCCGCCGGCGCCTACGCGGTGGCCCTGGCCACCCGTCTAGCGAGCCGGGACCCGCCGGTGGCCGCCAGCGCCTATCTGGCCAAGCTGGCTCAGGTGCTGGACCGGGAAGCGCCCCGGCTCCTGGAGTTGATCCGGGGCGCGGCCGACTCCGCCGGGCGGGGTGAATCCACCCCGGCGTTCGCCACATCCTTAGGGCTCCAGCGGGGCGTGTCTGGGTTCGTGGAGCACTCGGTTCCGGTGGCCCTGCACGCCTGGCTTAGCCACCCCCAGGATTACCGGGCGGCGGTGCAGGCGGTGATCCTCTGTGGCGGAGATACGGACACTACTGGCGCCATGGTGGGCGGCATTCTAGGCGCGGCCCTGGGGCAGGAGGGAATTCCCGCCGCCTGGCTCGCCCGGCTGGTGGAGTGGCCCCGCTCGGTGTCCTGGATGGAACGGCTGGCCGATCAACTGGCCAGGTGCCAGGCCTCTGGGCAGGCGGGCCGCCGCCGGCGTCTGCCCCTGGTCGCTCTTTGGCCCCGCAACCTGTTGTTCATGGGCCTGGTGCTGGCCCATGGCCTCCGCCGCCTGGCGCCCCCCTATTGAGGGTTAGGCCCATGCGAAAGAACCCCAAAATGCTGCCACTGCAAAGCCTGTCCTTATTGCCGTACAGGCCAGGTACTTTGAGCCGTCAGGGGTTTGGGCCACGAGTGCTGTCAGGGGATCCAGCAGCAAGTCTGGGGCTTTCTGGCTTCCGCAATTTCCCCACGGGGTGCCAGCTGTGGGCGACACTCCAGGGGAC
>CAZIHO010000048.1:17630-24013 GCA_964538875.1 uncultured Chromatiaceae bacterium | reverse complement strand
CCACGTCAAAGCTCCACCTGGGTGCCCAGTTCAATGACCCGGTTGGGGGGCAGGCCGAAGAAGCTGGCGGCGCTGGCGGCGTTGCGAAACAGGGCGATAAATAGCTTTTCCCGCCAGAAGCACATTTCCGATCCCTGCTTGGGGATGAGGGTTTCCCGGCCCAGGACATAGGAGGTCCGGGACGGTTCCAGGGGTAGGTCGGGCTCGGTGCAACCGGCCAGAACCCTGGGGACGTTGGGGCGTTCCAGGTAGCCGAACATCAGCCGGATTTGCCAAAAACGCTGGCCCAGGGGGTGCAGGCTGAGGCGGGGGGCGCTGCCCAGGTAGGGCACGTCCAGCACCTGGACGCTGGCCAACACCACTTGCTGGTGCAGCGCCTGGTAATGCTTGAGGCTGTGCAGCAGGGTGTGGGGAACCTTGTCCAGGTTCGGCGTCAGGAACACGGCGGTGCCGGGGATGCGGGTGATCTGGGGATCCAGGTTGGCCACGAAGCTGCCCATGTCCATGGCCTCGGCCGCCATACGGGCGCTGAGCAGGGTGCGGCCCCGCTTCCAGGTGGACATCAGCAGATAGACCAGGGCGCCGAACAGCAGCGGGAACCAGCCGCCGTCCCAGATCTTGACCGAGTTGGCGGACAGGAAGGCCAGGTCGATGAGGGCAAAGGGCAGGGCGCCCAGCAAGGACTTGGGCAGGGACCAGCCCCACAGATGGCGGATCACCAGAAAGCCCAGCAGGTCAGTGATGAACATGGTGCCGGTGACGGCGATGCCATAAGCGCCGGCCAGATTTGAGGAATTGCCGAAGCCGATCACCAGGGTGGCCACCGCCACCAGCAGGGTCCAATTGACGGCGGGTAGATAGACCTGGCCGATTTGCTCGTCAGAAGTGTGATTGATCTCCAGGTGCGGCGCGAAACCCAGTTGAATGGCTTGGCGGCTAATGGAGAAGGCGCCGGTGATGACCGCCTGGGACGCGATCAGCGTGGCGACCGTGGCGAGCAGCACCAGGGGGTACAGCAGCCAGTCCGGCGCCAGCCGGTAGAAGGGGTTGGCGATGGCGGTCGGGTCCTGTAACAGCAGGGCGCCCTGGCCGAAATAATTGAGCACCAGCGCCGGCAGGACCAGGCCGAACCAGGCCCGCTGGATGGGCCGGAGGCCGAAGTGGCCCATGTCGGCGTACAGGGCTTCGGCGCCGGTCAGGGCCAGCACCACGGCGCCCAGGGCGAGGAACCCGGCCAGTGGATTGGTCAGGAAAAATCCCAGCCCATGCAGGGGGTTGAGCGCCCAGAGCACCGCCGGGTGGCGGAAAATCGCCAGCAAGCCCAGGAGCCCCAGGGTGCCAAACCAAACCAGCATGACCGGCCCGAACAGAAAGCCGACCCGGGCCGTGCCCCGGCGTTGCAGGCTGAACAGCAGGATCAGGATCGCCAGGGCAATGGGCACTACCCAGGGGGCCAGGGCGGGCGTCGCCACTTCCAGGCCTTCCACGGCGGATAACACGGAAATGGCCGGCGTGATCACGCCATCGCCGTAGAACAGGGCCGCGCCTATCAGGCCCAGCACCAGCACCAGCCGGGCCTGGCGGGAGCCGGCCGGGAAGGGCCGCTGCGCCAGCGCCATCAGGGCCATGATGCCGCCTTCGCCCCGGTTGTCGGCCCGCAGCACAAACACCACGTACTTGAGGCTAACCACCAGCATCAGGGACCAGAAAATCACCGACAGGATGCCCAGCACCTGGTCCGGCGCCACCGGCACCGGGTGGTGGCCGCCGCTGAACACCTCCTTCATGGCGTAGAGGGGACTGGTGCCGATGTCTCCGTATACGACGCCGAGGGCCGCCAGGGACAGGGCGGAGCGGGCAGAAGCGGGCTTGGACTCGGACATGGCGGACGCCTCGCTGATGGATGAGGGAAAGGTAGCCGATGGCGCCGCCGGGTGGGGCCCGGCGCCCAAAGTCCGGCCGGCGCTGGACCGCTCCCGACCTGGAGTTGCGGTACAGTTATTGACCCTGGAGGCCGGGCTGATCCGGGGCCGGGCTTGTCCCGCCGCGCCAGCCAAGGCCGGGCCTGGAGTGGCCCCCGCGTCGCCCGAAACTGCCGGAGGGTCGATTCGGGTCAGATTCATCGGTCGGCGAGCCGGGTCCCGGTGGCCGGACCCCATTGCCGGAGTTTACCCATGCACCCAACCGAACCAGCCGCCAGCCGGCGCCATCCCACGGGGGCGGACCGGTTCCGTCCCGCATCTCGATGACTAGTTCTCCCGCACCAGGCCGGCGCGCCACGGCCCTGGGGGTGGATATCCTGGTGTCCGGGTTTCCGACCCGGCGCGGCAAACTCGCGAATCTGGGCAGCGACGGCGCCCGCCTGCCGGCTTCCCAGTTGCCGCTGGGCGTGCGGATCGGCGAGCGGTTGCGCCTGGGGCTGCGTCTGCCGCCGGAGTCGGTGGACGGCCTGTTCCGGGTGGAGGCGCGCCTGACGGGTCTGGACCAGACCGGCGCGGACGTGCAATTCCTGGACCCGCCGCCGCCCTTCCAAGCTGCCTTAAAGGCCTATCTAGGGGTTCTGGATGGACTCCAAGCCCAGGTAGACCAGCAGGAACGGGCCTATGCAGACCGGCTGGCCGCCCTGGACCGGGCGTCCCGCAACGGCGCCGGGCTGATGGCGACCCAGGTATTGCGCAACTATCTGGACGGTCTGGTGGCGGTGCTGGAACGGCAGGCGCAGCGGGCGCCCAGTGACGCGGAGCGTACCCGGATAGGGGACGATGCCGCCCTCCTGAGTGCCGCTTGCCGGCGTCAGGGCCTGCCGGTGCGTCTGGCTGCCGACTTGCTCAGGTTGCGTCCGCCGCCCCCGCCGGGACCGCCCCAGCTATTGAACGATGCAACCACCGACCTCTGGCTCGCCACCCGCCGGTTGCGGGAAGGCCTGGAAGAGCGCCTGGCCCCCCCCGGCCAGCAGTTGGCGCATCTGCTGGCTCGCCTCGGCATTAGGGACGTGCGTCCGCCTTGGACGCCGGCGGCCCTGGCCGAGGCCCTGGAGCAGGCCTTCGCCGATCTGGACCTGTCCCTGCCAACCCGCCTATGGGCCCTGGACCAGGCCGGGGAGTTGGCCGCGCCGGTCCGGGACCTGTACCGGGCGCTGTTGGGTGCCTGGGATCCCCTGTTGGACCAGGCGGACTGACCCTTGCCGGTCCCCGTTCAAACGGGGATAGTTGGCCGTTCAGGGGCTGGGATTTGGGGAGGATTAAGCATGTTGGAATTGACCATCAACGGCCAGGTGCGGGCCCTGGATGTGGAGCCGGACACGCCCCTGTTGTGGGTGATCCGGGAGCAGGCGGGCTTGACCGGCACCAAGTACGGTTGTGGCGTGGGCCAGTGTGGCGCTTGCACGGTGCTGGTGGACGGCCAGGCGGTGCGCTCCTGCCTGTTGCCCGCCGGTGCCGCCCAGGGCAAGCAGATCACCACCATCGAGGGTCTGGCCGCGCCGGGCGCGCTCCATCCGGTGCAGCAGGCCTGGATCGAGCACCAGGTGCCCCAGTGCGGCTATTGCCAATCCGGCATCATTCTGGCGGTGGCCGCCCTGTTGCAGGATAAGCCCAAGCCCAGCGACGCCGACATCGACGCAGCAATCACCCACATTTGCCGTTGCGGCAGCTTCCAGCAGGTGCGGGAAGCCATCCATGCCTTGACCAACCGCTAGGAGGTTCCCATGGCCCCGGTTTCCCTAGGGATGAATCGACGCGCCTTCTTGACCCGGAGTGCCAGCCTGGTGGGTGGGCTCAGCCTGGGCCTGCGGATCCCCTTTGCCACCGGCCTGGCCCAGGACCCAGTCACCGGGCCGGAAGTGAACGCCTGGGTGGTGGTGCATCCGGACGACCGGGTGGTGATTCGCATCGCCCGCTCGGAAATGGGCCAGGGCACCCTGACCGGCCTGGCCCAACTGGTGGTGGAGGAGTTGGAGTGCGACTGGGCCATGGTCAGCACTGAATTCCCCACCCCCGGCCAAAATCTGGCCCGGCAGCGGGTATGGCGGGACTTCGGCACCGGCGGCAGCCGGGGCATTCGCTCCTCCCACGACTATGTGCGTCAGGGTGGCGCGGCGGCCCGCATGATGCTGACCCAGGCGGCGGCCCAGGCCTGGGGCGTGCCGGTCGAGGAATGCCGGGTGGCCAAGGGCATCATCAGCCACGAACCCTCCGGACGCCAGGCCCGGTTCGGCCAGGTGGCGGCGGCAGCCGGCCAGTTGGAACCGCCCAAGGACGTCCGCCTCAAGGATCCCAAGGACTGGCAAATCATCGGCAAGTCCATGCCCCGTCTGGACACGGCGGACAAGGTGACTGGCAAGCTGGTGTACGGCATCGATGTGCAATTGCCGGGTCTGTTGAACGCGGCGATTCGTGCTTGTCCGGTGTTCGGCGGTAAGTTGGCGCGCCTGGATGCCAGCAAGGCGCAAGCCCTGCCCGGCGTCAAGAAGATCGTCCGGGTGGGGGACGACGCGGTGGCGGTGGTGGCGGATACCTGGTGGCACGCCAAGACCGCCCTGGACGCCCTGGTCACGGAATGGGACGGCGGCGCCAGCGCCCAGGTGGATAGCGCGTCCATCGCCAAGCGATTGAAGGCCGGGTTGGACGCGCCGGATGCCTTCACCCACAACGAACGGGGGGACCTGGACGCCGCCCTGGCCGGCGCCGCCCAGCGCATCGAGGCGGAATACCGCTATCCCTACCAGAATC
Organism: uncultured Chromatiaceae bacterium; assembly: GCA_964538875.1. GTDB lineage: Bacteria > Pseudomonadota > Gammaproteobacteria > Chromatiales > Chromatiaceae > CAZIHO01. Next base: position 19,283 of record CAZIHO010000048.1, on the reverse strand, counting down.
ACGCCACCCTGGAGCCCATGAATGCCACCGCCCTCTATACGCCGGAGCGTTGCGAGGTCTGGTGTCCCACCCAAAACGGCGAGGCGGCCCTGGCGGCGGTGGCGGAAGCCAGCGGCCTGCCGGTGGAAAACTGCGACCTGCACAAGACCCTGCTCGGCGGCGGCTTCGGCCGGCGCGGCTTCTCGGATTATGTGCGCCAAGCGGTGTTGATCGCCATGGAACTGCCGGGCACGCCGGTCAAGCTGCTCTGGTCCCGGGAGGAGGACATGCTGCACGGCAAGTACCACCCCATCATGCACGCCCGCTTGCGGGGCGGCCTGGACCGGGACGGCAATCTGGTGGGGTTAGGTATCCGCTTGTCCGGGCAGTCCATCATGGCGTCGGTCATGCCCCAGGTCCTGGATAAGGGCAAGGACCCCTTCGTGTTTCAGGGCTATTGGCCGTCCGGGGACCACTCCCTGGAATACTCGATCCCCCATTTGCGGATCGACCACGCCATGCGCAATCCCCATGTGCCGCCCGGATTTTGGCGGGGCGTGAACGTCAACCAGAACGCCATTTTCCTGGAATGCTTCATTGATGAACTGGCGGAAGCGGCAGGCCGGGATGCCCTAGAGTTTCGCCGCGGGCTGATGGGGGACCATCCCCAGGCGCGGGCGGTGTTGGACGCGGTGGCGGAGCGGATCGGCTGGTCCCAGCCGGCGCCGGCCGGCCGGTACCGGGGCCTGGCCCAGTTCCGGGCCTTCGGCAGTTACGTGGCGGCTTGCGCGGAACTCTCGGTGAACGGCGATCAGGTCAAGATTCACCGCATCGTCGCCGCCAGCGACATGGGCTACGCGGTGAATCCGGCCCAGATCGAGCGCCAAATCGCCGGGTCCTTCGTCTATGGCCTGTCCGCCCTGTTTTTGCAGGAATGCACGGTCAAGGCGGGGCGCATGGAGCAGGATAATTTCACCAGCTACGACTCTATGCGCCTAGCGCAAATGCCCCAGGTGGAATGCATCATCATGCCGTCTGGGGGCTTTTGGGGCGGCGTGGGAGAACCCACCATCGCGGTGGCGGCACCGGCGGTGTTGAATGCCCTGTACCGGGCCACCGGCAAGCGCTACCGGGAGTTCCCCCTCAAGAATCAGGGCCTGCGGCTGGTGTAGGGCCGGTTCAGGAACCCGCCAGCGCCTTCAATTCAAACAGCAGATCCAGGGCCTGGCGGGGGTTGAGTTCCTCGGGATTCAACTCCCGCAGCCGGTCCAGGGCCGGGTGTTCTACTTCCGGGGGAAACAGGGACAGTTGGCGGGGATCCTGGTGGCGCACATGCCGGTGGGCGGCGTCTTCCAGTTCCCGCAAGCGGCCCTTGGCGCGGCTGATGACCGTTTTGGGCACCCCGGCCAGGGCCGCCACCTGGAGGCCGTAACTCTGGCTGGCGGGTCCGTCCCGCACCGCATGTAGAAACACGATGCCGTCCCGGTGTTCCACCGCCTCCAGGTGCACATTGGCGATGGCGGGAAACTCGTCCGGCAGGGTGGTCAGCTCGAAATAATGGGTGGCGAACAGGGTCAGGGCCCGGATGTTGGCGGCCAGTTCCACGGCGCTGGCCCAGGCCAGGGACAGGCCGTCGAAGGTGCTGGTGCCGCGCCCCACCTCGTCCATCAGCAC
>CAZIHO010000048.1:0-17530 GCA_964538875.1 uncultured Chromatiaceae bacterium | reverse complement strand
CCGGTGACGATCAGCATGCGCCGCTCCTGGTCCAGGCGCAGATCGTTGGCCACGAACGGCCGGTCAGACACCTGTTCCACCACCGGATGACGGCCGTCCCGGATCCGGATGCCGGGCTCGTCCACCAGCTCCGGGCAGGTCAGGTTTAGGCCGGCGGCCCGTTCCGCCAGGTTGGCCAGCACGTCCAGGGTGGCCAGGCCTTCGGCGCAGGCCTGGAGCGGCGCCAGATCCGCCCGCAACAGCTCCAATAGCTGTTCGTACAGGGCCTTTTCCCGGGCCAGGGAGCGTTCCCTGGCGGTCAATACCTGATCCTCGAAGCGCTTGAGTTCCGGCGTGATATAGCGCTCCACGCCCTTGAGGGTTTGGCGGCGGGTATAGTCAGCGGGAATCCGCTCCGCCTGGGTCCGGGAAATCTCGATGTAGAAACCCTGCACCCGGTTGTAGCCCACCTTCAGGTTGGGCAAGCCGGTGCGCTCCCGTTCCCGGCTTTCCAGCTCCAGCAAGAAGCCGTCGGCGTGGTCCGCCAGGGCCCGGGATTGGTCCAGTTCCGGGTCATAGCCGGGGGCGATGACGCCACCGTCCCGCAATACCACCGGCGGGTTTTCCAGGATGGCGCGGCGCAGCAGGTCCCAGGTCTGGGGATGGGTGCCGATGGCGGCCGCCAGCTCCACCAGCAGGGGGCTGGCTAGACCCTGGAGCGCCGCCTGGACCTGGGGCAGCAGCGCCAGGGCGCCCCGCAGTCCCACCAAATCCCGGGGACGGGCACTGCCCAGGGCCACCCGGGCCAGAATCCGCTCCAAATCACCGATGCCGCCCAGGGGTTCCCGCAGGGTGGCCGTGGCGCCCTGGTCCAGGATTTCCGCCACTGCGGCATGGCGCGCCTGAACCTGGCACCGTTGCCGCAGGGGCCGGTTCAGCCAGCGGCGCAGCAGGCGCCCGCCCATGGGGGTCAGGGTGCGGTCCAGCACTCCGGCCAGAGTGTGGCGGGGATTGCCGCTTAGGCTGTCGGTCAGTTCCAGGTTGCGCCGGGTGGCGGCGTCGATGATGAGGGCATCCTCGCGTCGCTCCAGACAGAGGCCCCGCAGATGGGGCAGGGCGCCCTTCTGGGTGTCGGTCACGTACTGGAGCAGACAGCCGGCCGCCGCGATGGCCAGGGGCAGGCCGGCGCACCCGAAGCCGCCCAGATCCTGGGTGCCGAATTGGCGGGTCAGGTTGCGTTCGGCGCTGTCCGGGTCGAAATGCCAGGGCGGGCGGCGGGTCAGACCCCGCTCCAGACCCAGGCGCTTGGGCAGGGGGCTATCCTCGGCGAGCAGGATTTCCGCCGGCCGCAGCCGTTCCAATTCGCCCCGCAGGGCCGCCTCGCCGCTCAGTTGCTGGACGGCAAAGCGACCGCTGCCCAAGTCCAGGCTGGCCAAGCCGTAGCCACCGGGACCGGCGTGCAAGGCCAGCAGCAGGTTGTCCCGGCGCTCATCCAGCAGAGCTTCGTCGGTGACGGTGCCGGGCGTCAGGATCCGGGTCACCCTGCGTTCCACTGGTCCCTTGCTGGTGGCCGGATCCCCCACTTGTTCGCAAATGGCCACCGATACGCCCAGCTTGACCAGTCGCGCCAGGTAGGTTTCCGCCGCATGGTAGGGCACGCCCGCCATGGGGATGGGGGCGCCGCCGGATTGGCCCCGTTTGGTGAGGGTGATGTCCAGCAAGCGGGCGGCCCGCTCCGCGTCCTGGTAAAAGAGTTCGTAGAAGTCCCCCATGCGATAGAACAGCAGCAGATCCGGATGCTCCGCCTTGAAGCCCAGGTATTGGCGCATGACCGGCGTATGGCCTTGGAACGGGTCGGCGGCGTCGCTGTGCATTGGTAGGGGTCCTGACATCTGGGTTGGGGGAGCCTAAAGAAGGGCCGCCGCCGGCGCAAGGGCGCCGCCTTGGGAGCGGGCGGCGCCAATGGCAGAATTAGACCCAGGTTGAGCCGTTCCCTGTTGCCCTGCCGTCCACCGGCGCCGGCCTTGTTGGATGATTCCGTACCATGATGAGCATTTCGCCAGAACAGTTTGCCCGTGCGGTTTCCGACCCCACCCGGTTGCGCATCCTGGTGCTGCTGGTGGATCAGCCGGAACTCTGCGTGTGCGAGTTGGTGGCGGCGCTGCGCCTGCCCCAGCCGAAGATTTCCCGCCACCTGGCCACCCTGCGGGAAACCGGGCTGCTGCTGGACCGGCGCGCCGGGCAATGGATTCATTACCGGCTCCATCCAGAGTTGCCGGAATGGGCACTGGTGGCGGCCCGGGCGCTGGGGGAGGGAGCTAGAGATTTGGAACCCTACCAGGCGGACCGGAGTTTCTTGGACGGCTCCCGGGACCAGGCATCCGATCTGTGCGCCGGAGCGCCGGGGCCGCTGCGGGTGGTCCTGGAGGGGCCCTAGGCCGGGACCAGCGCAATAGCAGCGTCCCATTGATCTTGACCAGACTGGAGGCTGAGCCATGGGCGAGGAAGTCGTCGGCCGCTGTTGGCATTGTCAGCGGGATCTGTTCCGGGCCGATTTCGGCCGCGAGGCCCTGTGCCTAGGCTGCGGCAAGAACACCCATGTGTGCCGCAACTGCCGCTTTTATGCGCCAAACCGGCCCAACCAATGTCAGGAACCCCTGGTGGAGCGGGTGCTGGACAAGCAGCGCGGTAACTTCTGTGACTATTTCATGCCCACCCAAGCCGCCGCCACCGGAGCGGGTGGCCCCGCCAGTGCAGATCTGCTGGCGGCGGCGGAAGCCCTGTTTCGCAAATAGGCGGCTGGCCCGCCGGTCCCGGTCGCCATGTTTTCCTTTCTGAAAACCCTGGGACGGCGGGGCCGGGAGTCCCAGCTTCCGGAACTGCTGGCTTGGAGCGGGCAGATGCCCCTGCTGGGCCGCCTTGACCCGGGCGAGCGGCGCCGTTTGGCGGAGATGGCGGCGGTGTTTCTGGGCCGCAAGCGCCTGGACGGGGCCCTAGGCTTGACGCCGGATCCCCGGATGCGCTGCCTCACCGCCCTGCAAGCCTGTCTGCCGGTGCTCAATCTGGGTCTGGACCTGTACCAGGACTGGCGTTCCCTGATCCTGTACCCGGACGAATTTCGCGCCCCCTACGAGTTTGTGGACGAGGCGGGCGTGGTACACCAGGGCAAGCGGGACCTGGCCGGTGAATCCTGGGAGCGGGGGCCCGTGATTCTGGCCTGGGAATACGTGGAACAGGACGCCTTCGACCCGGAACCGGCAGGTAACGTCACCATCCATGAAATGGCCCACAAACTGGACCTGCTGAACGGGGACGCCAACGGTATGCCGCCCCTGCACCGGCACATGGACCCGGTTCTCTGGAGCCAGGCGTTCGGTGACGCCTACCAGGATCTTAAGCGCCAATTGCGGCGCGGCCGGGAACCCCTGCTGGACCCCTATGCCGCCGAGTCGCCGGGGGAACTGTTCGCGGTGGCGTCCGAGGTGTTTTTCGCCTGGCCGGAAAATTTGGCGCAAGCCTATCCCCAGGTTTACGCCCAGTTGCGGGATTACTATCGGCAGGACCCCCTGGGGGGCAGGACAGGCGCGGGCCGTGGCGATGGCACGGGGTTGGGCGGCTAGCCGGCGGGAGGCTGGTCCCGGGCCATTTGCTGTTCGGCCCAGTTCAGCACGGCGTTGACCCGCGCATTCAGCAGGGCCCGGGCTTGCCAAGCGCTCACCCACCGGAAGCCATGATGTTCCGGGCGGCCCAGCAGGGGGCTGATGCCCAGGGTTACGGTCTGGGTTTGGGTGCGGCCTAGGTAATAGCGGGCTACCTTGCCGTGGTGATAGGGCGGCGTTTCGCAATAATCCTCGCCCCAGGGGAGTTCCAGGTCCCGGATGCCGGTTTCCTCCGCCACTTCCCGAAACGCCGCCGCCAGGGGTTTTTCCCCGGATTCAACTTCTCCCTTGGGGAAATCCCAATAGCTGAATACCCGCAACAGCAGGAAGCGCGGACCGGCTGGGGTGTCGCGCACGATCACCATGCCGGCCGAGAGGATGGGCCTGTGGGTCATGATTCCCTCCTTCATCAGTCATAAACCGGGTGCGGGCTGTCATCCAGGGTTCGTCCAACCCTGGTAGAATGCGCCCGCGCTCGGTCGGGCGGCGCCGGGGACCCGCTTAGCAGGCCCGGGTTCCCTTGGCTTAGACCAGCGCCGGCGGGAATCGTGTCGAAACGTCCAGACGGATGCCCTTGGGTCCGTCCCTGGGGAACCGCCAAGATAGCGAGCAGCGCTCGATGAACACATTTCCCTAAAGAACCGTACAATCCCTGGTCCGTTCCCCCGTGACGCGCTGCCAGGAACGAGACTAAACATGATCGACAACGATAGCGCCGCGGAGCCGGATTGGGAAACCCCTCTCCAAATCAATCTCACCCCCGCCTACCTGATCCATGCCCTGTTCGGGACCGCGAGCACGGCACATACCGCCTGGTCCAGTTGCATCGAGGACACTCTGATCATCACCGACCTCATGTCCATGGACGAACGGACGGGAAATTATTGCCGCCTGGTCGAACAAGAGTACATGGAAGACGACAAGGAAGATATCGTCTGGCACGACTGGGCGGTGGAGGTCCACATCGGTAAGGTCACGGTAACCGGCCACTGGCAAACCCAGGTGGGTGCCTCGCCCATGGAATGGGACTGGTGCGCCCGGGAAGCGGAAAAATCCTTCAGCCACGCCTGTGTGCTGTTCGGCAAGCGAGTGCGCCATGGTCTAGGCGTCGAGGAACCGGGTCCCAGCAACGATCCTCCCAAGTCACAGCGGCACTGAGCCACCCGGCTGGCGGCACCTGTGAACGGGTACCGGACCGGAATTTGGATAACAGGCTAGCCGTCGAACCGTTCCCTGCCCGGTTTTTTTTGCCACACTTAGGGTTAGCCCTGCGGCGAGGCTTGACGGCTGCCGCTGGTGGTGACCAGCCAGGGAACCCCCTGGCAGCGTTTTCACGGGAGCGGGAAGTCTTGGTACGCTCCAGTTTCCCATGTGCCGGGAACCCTGTATGCCAAAGTTGACCCTGTCCTTCAAGGGACGCCCGCTATCCGTGCATGTACTTGGCGACCAGCCGCTGACGGTGGGACGGGACCCGGATTGCGACATCCCCATCGACAGTCTGGCCGTTGCGCCCTGCCACGCACGCTTTGGTCTGGACGAGCAGGGTTATTTCGTGCACGCCCTGGATAGCCAATTTCCGCTCCGGGTGAACAACGAACTGGTGGAACATTGCTGGCTGGACCATGGGGATCTGCTACAGATCGGCAAGCATACCCTGGTGTTCGCCGCCGACGCCCACTCGCTGGTCCCGGAAGCGCTAGAGCGGCTCGAAGCGCCCACGGAGCCCCTGGAAGCCATGCCGGACCCGTCCCCGTCCGAGCCCCTCACCAGTCCACCAGCCGGCGCTGCCTTCTTGCAGGTCCAAAGCGGTGAGCATCTTGGCCGGGTGATTCCCCTCAATCGAAACCTGGTGCGGATCGGCAAGGCCGGCGGCAATTGCATCATGATCGCGCAACGGCACAACGGCCATTATCTGACCTATCTGGAAGGCACCATGGTGAGGGTTGACGGGATTCCGGTGGGCACCGAGACCCTCAAGCTGGTGGATGGGCAAAGGATTCAGCTCGGGTCCATCCACTTTCAGTTCTATGTTGAGCCGCTTCATTTCCACGGGGTACACAGGAACAACCCATGAATTCCGACCATTTCACCGAAAAGCGGCATTTTGCCCGCATTCTGTTTGATGCTCCGGCCCGCATTTCGGCCAAGGGCGTCACCCATGCCTGCGAACTGCTGGATATTTCGCTCAAGGGCGCCCTGATCCAACGCCCGGAAACCTGGCCCAAATTCCAGGGAGGGGATGCTTGGCTGGAAGTGGACCTGGACCACCATGGCAGCCGGATTCGCATGGACGCCCATATCGTGCATAGTGACGCCCTGCATCTGGGGCTCCAGTGCCGCCATATCGACGTGGAAAGCATCACCCATTTGCGGCGCCTAGTGGAATTGAACCTGGGTGACGAGGCGGTGCTGATGCGGGAATTGGAAGAACTGGCCAGCGCGATCCCGCCCTAGCGGAGCATCAGCCGTCTGCGGTCAGGGAATGGGCTGATGGTCCCGGAATGTCCAGAAGCGATTGCCTAGGAAATTCCACATCAGCACCAGACCGGTGGCCAACAGCTGGCTCAGCAGGTAAAAGATGCCCAGCCACTCGACGAACAGGGCCATCAGCAGTCCATTCAAGACAAAACCTACCCCCGCGATGGTCAAGAACTTGGCGAGTGCCTCGGCATGGGATTTGTCGCTATTGAAGGTAAAGCGCCGGTTGAGGGCGTAATTCACTAGGGCGCCGAGGACGGCGCCGGCGCTGGATGCCGCCACCGCGCCAATCCCAAGCCCCTCTACCGCCAGAATCAATAGGCTGTAGTGGGCGGCGGCGCCCACGGTTCCCACCGCCGCGAAGCGCAGGAATTCAACGGACCAAAAGGGATTGCTAACCGGTGGCATGGGACTTTGCGAGCCTGGAACAAAGGGCACTATGCTACCAGGACGGGGAACCGGTCGATCCAGGTTCCAGCCTCGTCACATCAACCCGGGATGTCCAGCATGAAACCCAACTCGTTCACCGCCTTATCCCTGGCCCTAACCCTGTCGGGAGTCCTGATGACCGTGCCCATGACCACCACCCAAGCCGCCGATGCCGCTAAGGCCAGAACCGACCTCCACCAAATGGGGGTGGAATACTCAGAGCAACAATTCGCCAAATCCGCTGGTGCCGGTGACCTGACGGCGGTCAAGCTGTTCTTGGACGCCGGCATGGACGTGAACTCCGGCGGCGGCGCCGCCATCGGTCTGGCGGCCGGTCGCGGGCAACTGGACATGGTCAAGTTTCTGCTCGGCAAGGGCGCCCGCGCCACCTCGAACTCCCTGCAATACGCCCGTACCCGGGGCCATCCGGAGATAGAAAAAATCCTGATAGAGGCGGGTGCCAAGGAATAAACGGGCTGGGTCAGCGCCCTGATTAGGGCGCATTGCCGGAAGCCAGGCGCCAGAGGCTGGCCTAGCGCGCGGTACGCCTCCGGCCCGGCACCTAGCCGCTATTGCGCAATCCCGCCGCCACGCCATTGATGCTCATGTGAATCCCCCGCCGCACCCGCTCGTCCCCATCGCCCGCGCGGTGGCGGCGCAACAGTTCCACTTGCAGGTAGTTGAGGGGGTCCATGTAGGGAAACCGGTGGCGGATGGACCGTTGCAGGAGCGGGTTTTGGTCCAGCAGCTCGTCCTGGTCCAGGATGGACAACAGGGCCTTGCGGGTGGCGCGCCATTCGGCTTCGATGCGGCCGAAGATGCGTTGCCGCAGGGCGTCGTCGTTCACCAGGCTGGCGTAGCGGGCGGCGATGGTCAGGTCACTCTTGGCCAGCACCATGTCCATGTTGGACAACAGGGTGTGGAAGAACGGCCAGCGTTGGTGCATGTCCCGTAGCCGCTCCAGGGCGTCGGGCACCTCCTTGGACCAGGCGTCCACCGCTGAGCCAAAGCCATACCAGCCCGGCAACATCAACCGGCACTGGGCCCAACTGAACACCCAGGGGATGGCCCGCAGGTCTTCGATACGTTCCGATGGCTTGCGGGACGCCGGGCGGCTGCCGATGTTGAGGTCGGCGATTTCGGACAGGGGCGTGGACTCCCGGAAGTATTGGGTGAAGCCCGGCGTTTCATAGACCAACTCCCGGTAGGCCCGAAACGCCAGTTCCGACAGCCGGCCCATGGCGGCATGAAAGCTGTCGGTGGGGGTGCCGATGTCCTGCTGGTCCAGCAGGGTTGCCTCGATGGTGGCGCAGGCGAGGATTTCCAGGTTGCGCCGGCCCACCTCCGGATGGGAGTACTTGGAGGCGATGACCTCGCCCTGTTCGGTGATGCGGATCTGGCCGGACACGGCGCCGGCGGGTTGGGCGAGAATGGCCTCGTGGGACGGTCCGCCGCCCCGGCCGACGCTGCCGCCGCGACCATGGAATAGGCGCAGACGCACACCCCGGCGGCGGCATACCTGGGTGAGGCCGATCTCCGCCTGGTAGAGCTCCCAGCCAGAGGTGAGAAAGCCGCCGTCCTTGTTGCTGTCCGAGTAGCCGAGCATGATTTCCTGCTCGTTCCGGCGGGATTCCAGCAGTTCCCGGTAGCGGGGCAGGCCCAACAGGCGGTCCATGACCGCCGGCGCCCGGCGCAGGTCATCGATGGTCTCGAACAGGGGGATGATGTTCAGCGCTAGGCAGGGGCGGGCTTGGTGTTGGCCGCCCGGCATCAGCAGGCCAGCTTCCTTGAGCAGCAACGCCAGTTCCAATAGATCAGACGCGCCGTCGGTTTTGGAGATGATGGCGTTGGGCAGGGCCGCGTCCCCGTAGCGGCGGCGCAGGTCATGGGTAGCGAAGAAGATGGCCAATTCGCCCTGGGTTTCCCCGGAATAGACCAGGTGGGGCGAGTAGAGGGGCCGGGGGGTGCCCAGTTCCTCGATCAGCAGGGCGATGCGTTGTTCCTCGTCTAGGGCCTCGTAGTCGGCGCAGCGACCCGCCTGGGCCAGCAGTTCCGCCAGGGTGCGCTGGTGTACGTCCGAGTTCTGGCGCAGGTCGATGGGTGCCAGGTGGAAGCCGAACACCTGCACCGCCCGGATCAGGCGGCGCAGGCGGCCGCCCGCCAACAGTTCGCCGCCGTGGCTGGTCAGGGAGTCCGCCAGGATGGTCAGGTCCGCCGCCAGTTCCTCCGCCGCGCCGTAGGGCTGGGCGTCGCCCACCGCGTGGCGCAGGGCCTCGTGGCGGTCCAGGGCCCGGCTGGTGGCAGCGAGCCGGGCGTAAATGCCGGTCAACGCCCGCCGGTAGGGTTCGTCGGCCCGCTGGACACTTTGGTCCGGGGACGCGGCGGCCAGCGCCAGTAGTTCCGGCGATACGGTGGTCAGCCATTCCGATAGGGGTAGCTCGCCGCCCAGCTCGTGAATCTCCGCGAAGTAGAAGTCAAACACGGCGGACGATTGCAGACGCAGGGCCTCCCGCAATACCTCGGCGGTGACGAACGGGTTGCCGTCCCGGTCGCCGCCGATCCAACTGCCGACGCGGAAGAAGGGCGGCAGATTCCAGGGCTTGCCGATTGGGTAGTGGGAGCCGATCTGGTCCTCGAAGTCGCAATAGAGGCGGGGTAGTTCGCTCAGGAAGGTTGCCTGAAAGTAGCTGATGCCGTTTTTTACTTCGTCGATCACCGCCAAGCGGCTGGAACGCAGGATGCGGGTTTGCCACAGGGTCAGCATTAGCCGGCGCAGCGCCAGGTCGGATTCCGCCTGTTCCCTGGGGGTCATGCGCAGCCGGTCCCGGGCGTCCAGCAGCCGGGCAATGCCCTGCTGACAGCCGAGGATGCTCTTGCGGCTCACCTCAGTGGGATGGGCGGTGAGCACCGGGGAAATGAGCAGGGTGGCGAGGGTGGCACCCAGGGTTTGGGCGTCCAGGCCCGCTTGGTCCAGGTGGTTGAGCAGATAGGCGAAGGTGCCCTTGGTGGGCGGTCCCGCCTTGCTGGCCCGGCTCCGCCGCTGACGGATGCGGTGCTGGTCCTCGGCGATATTGGCCAGGTGCAGGAAAAAGGTGAAGGCGCGGATGATGGTCTGGGCAGTGTCCCGGGACAGGCCGTCCAACAGGGTTTCCAGGCCGGCGCGGATCGAGTCGTCACCGTGGCGGGCGGAGGCGATCAGGTCATGGCGGATCCGTTCCACCATCTCGAACACTTCGGCGCCTTCCTGGTCCCGGAGCGTGTCGCCCAGGACCCGGCCCAACAGGCGGATGTCCTCGGACAGGCTGTCGTCCTTGGCCGGGGGGCTGTTCGGGTTGGCGGCGGTCATGGTGGCACTCCGCTGTGCTTATCAAGGAGTTTTATGCAAGTATCACCTGAATTGATCGTCGGTCAAGGGGAGTGGGGTCGAACAGGGGAGACGGGGGCGCGGCCGCCCCGGATGGAACAGGGGCCAGTAGCCGAAGGGGTGCCGGGCCGGCTGGGCGCCTTCCCTTCCGGGAACCCAGGCCAGGGCGGACAAACGAAAAGGCCGCCGGCTGGGGCCGGCGGCCTGGCGCGGGGCAAGGCCCCCGGTGGACTAGGCGGCTTTTTCGGCGGCTTCGGCCAGGGTCGATACGACCACTTTGCGCACGTCATTGGCCACTTCCCGGTTCATCTCGGTGACGGTCTTGGCGTCGGCGACGTAGCCGTTCACCATGTCGCGGGCCACTTCACCCTGCTGGAACAGGTAGTCCTTGACTTGCTCCGGATCCTTGACGCTCAGGGCGCCGCGCCAACTGGCCAGGGCCACATCCGCCTGCTTGCGCAGCAGGGTCAGGTTCAGTTCCACCAGCTTTTCCGTGTAGCCGAGGGCGATCTTGTTGATCTCGATGGCCGGAGCAACAAATTGACCGAACGTGGATTTGATCTGCTGAGTGAACATGGGTGCTCTCCTTATGGGTTGTTTGGACATAGGCTTCATGTTGCGGTGCAGCATAACCGGAACTTTTGTGCAGCGCAACATTTTTTTGCAGTGCAGCATAATTGTCGGCAAATTAAAGCCCTATATGCCTTAAAAACACTTAAAACTCCAGTTTTTTGGGGCTTCTGAACCCGGAATGGGATCCAATGGCCGCAACAGAGAGCGGGCCACCGCCAGGTTAAGGCGGGGTAGGGACGGTGGGGACCGGGCGACGCAGTTGCGCGCCGCCCGGTTTGATCCCGCTAACTTAGCAGTTGGGCGATCAGGCCCAGGTGGAAGCTGGCGCCGATAAACCCGGCGATGCCGGAACTTAAGCCCACCAGGGCAAACACCAGGGCTACCCCTACCAGCCAGCGGCGGCGGGTCAGGGCGGCGATGCCGAGCATGGCCAGGGACACGGTGATGCCGGCCTCGGCGATGTCGAATTGGTCGTCATGAATGTTCAGCTCGTTGTATTGATTTTCGTAGCCTTCCGCCTGTTGTTTGATGGCGTCCTTTTCGGCGCCATAGCGTTGCACCTTGTCCTGGTAGAAAGCGATTTTTTTGTCGAGTAGCGCCGCGTTTTCCGGTCCCTCGGCCAGGCCCCGGTCGCGCTCGAAGATCAGTTGGTCCAGGGTGCCTTCCGCCAGGCTTTGCTTGGTGCTCTTGGCTTGAAAGTAGGCCCAGGCGTTCACGCCCTGAGCTTGCGTCTGGGCCATGGCCTGCACGATGTTGCCGTCCTTGATGTTGAATAGGGCCATCAGCGTCGCCAGCACGGCCACCAGCGCCGCGATGGTTCCCTGGAGCCGGTCGGTGGCCCGTTCCTGGGCGGATTCGACCACTTCGTCAACCACGTCTTTGATATCGGTCACGGACAAGTCCTCCAAACAGTGGATGGGAGCTACCCAGACGCCGCCGGGTCAGTTGGCGGCGCCTTGGGCAAGTTAAAGCGTTCTTAGAAGGCGTCCCCCGGTATTCGCACCCAGCCTTCCATCAACACCCGGGCGCTGCGGCTCATGATGACCTTGGCCACGGTCCATTCGCCGTTCACTTGGCGGGCTTCTGCGCCCACCCGCAGGGTACCGGACGGGTGGCCGAAGCGGACCGTTTGGCGTTCGCCGCCGCCGGCCGCCTGGTTGACCAGGGTGCCGGGGATCGCGGCGGCGGTGCCGATGGCGACCGCAGCGGTGCCCATCATGGCGTGGTGCAGCTTACCCATGGACAGGGCCCGCACCAGCAGGTCGATGCCGGCACCGGCCACCGGCTTGCCGCTGGACGCCAGGTAATCGGCGGGGGGCGCCACGAAGGCGACCTTGGGCGTGTGCTGGCGGGTGGCGGCTTGGTCCAGGCTCTGGATCAGGCCCATGCGCAGGGCACCCTGGGCGCGGATGGTTTCGATCAGGGCCAGCGCCTTGGGGTCGCCGTTGATGGCATCCTGGAGTTCCGTGCCACGGTAGCCGATGGCGCCGGCGTTGATGAAGATGGTGGGGATGCCGGCGTTGATGAGGGTGGCCTGGAGCAGGCCCACGCCGGGCACGTCCAGGTCATCCACCAGGTTGCCGGTGGGGAACAGGGAGCCGCCCCCTTCGCCGTCCTCGTCCGCCGCCGGGTCCATGAATTCGAGTTGTATCTCGGCGGCGGGGAAGGTGACGCCATCCAACTCGAAATCGCCGGTCTCCTGGACGGCGCCGTTGCGGATTGGCACCTGGGCGATGATGGTCTTGCCGATGTTGGCTTGCCAGATGCGTACGGTGGCGATGCCGTCCCTGGGGATCCTGCTCCCATCCACCAGGCCATTGGCGATGGCGAAGGGTCCCACCCCGGCAGACAGGTTGCCGCAGTTACCGCTCCAATCCACGAACGCCTGGTCGATGGACACCTGGCCGAACAGATAGTCCACGTCATGGTCCGGGCGGCTGCTCTTGGACAGGATGACGGTCTTGCTGGTACTGGAAGTGGCGCCGCCCATGCCGTCGATCTGCTTGCCGTAGGGGTCCGGGCTGCCGATGACCCGCAACAGCAGCGCGTCCCGGGCCGGGCCGGGCACCTGGGCCGCCTCGGGCAGGTCGAGGAGACGGAAGAAAACGCCCTTGCTGGTGCCGCCCCGCAGGTAGGTGGCGGGGATACGAATCTGGGGTGCGTGAGCCATACCGGGTTCTCCAAGGAGGGGCGGGTGGGACGTGGTGTGATCCACCCGCTGGGGATATTAGGCGGCGGACTCCAGGAAGTCCTGGGCGAAGCGTTGCAGCACGCCACCGGCTTCGTAGATGGAGACTTCCTCGGCGGTGTCGAGGCGGCAGGTCACCGGCACGTCCAGACGCTCGCCATTGCGGCGATGAATCACCAGGGTCAGGTCGGCGCGGGGCTTGCGCTCCCCAAGCACGTCATAGGTCTCGGTGCCGTCGATGCCCAGGGTGAGGCGGTTGGTGCCGGGTTTGAACTCCAGGGGCAACACGCCCATGCCGATCAGGTTGGTGCGGTGGATGCGCTCGAAGCCTTCCGCCGCGATGGCTTCCACGCCCGCCAGCCGCACGCCCTTGGCCGCCCAGTCCCGGGACGATCCTTGGCCGTAGTCGGCGCCGGCGATGATGATGAGGGGTTGTTGGCGCTCCAGGTAGGTTTCGATGGCTTCCCACATGCGCAGCACCTGTCCGTCCGGCTCCACCCGCGCCAGGGAGCCCTGGCGCACGCTACCGTCCGGGTTGCGCACCATCTCGTTGAATAGCTTGGGATTGGCGAAGGTGGCCCGTTGGGCGGTGAGGTGGTCGCCCCGGTGGGTCGCGTAAGAGTTGAAGTCTTCCTCCGGTAGGCCCATCTTGGCCAGATATTCACCTGCGGCGCTGTCCAGCAGAATGGCGTTGGACGGCGACAGATGGTCGGTGGTGATGTTGTCCGGCAGCACTGCCAGGGGACGCATACCGGTAAGGGTGCGGGCGCCTGCCAGGGCCCCTTCCCAATAGGGCGGGCGACGGATGTAGGTGCTTTGGGGGCGCCAGGCGTATAGAGGTGGCACCGCGGCGCCGGTGTCCGCCTGCCGGGCGAACATGGGTCCATACACTTGGCGGAAATGCTCCGGTTTGACCGAGTTGCGCACCACCGCGTCGATTTCTTCATCCTGGGGCCAGATGTCCTTCAGGCGGACTTCCCGCCCGGCGGGGTCCAGCCCTAGCACGTCCTTTTCGATATCGAAGCGGATGGTGCCGGCGATGGCGTAGGCCACCACCAGGGGCGGCGAGGCCAGGAACGCCTGCTTGGCGTAGGGGTGGATGCGACCATCAAAGTTGCGGTTGCCGGACAATACAGCGGTGGCGAACAGATCCCGGTCGATGATTTCCTGCTGAATGCGCGGGTCCAGGGCGCCGGACATGCCGTTGCAGGTGGTGCAGGCGAAGGCCACTACGCCGAAGCCCAACTGTTCCAGTTCCGGCAATAGGCCGCTGTCCTCCAGGTACAGCTTGACCGCCTTGGAGCCCGGCGCCAGGGAGGTCTTGACCCAGGGCTTGCGGGTCAGGCCGGCCCGGTTGGCGTTGCGGGCCAGCAGGGCGGCGGCGATGACGTTGCGGGGGTTGGAGGTGTTGGTGCAACTGGTGATGGCGGCGATGATGACCGCGCCATCTGGCATTTGCCCCGGCGGTTCCTGCCAAGGCGCGGCAATGCCCCGGACTGCCAGATCCGCGGTGGGCAACCGCTTGTGGGGGTTGGACGGGCCCGCCATGTTGCGCCCCACGCTGGACAAATCGAAGTTGAGCCGCCGCTCGTATTGGGCCCCAGCCAGGCTATCGGCCCATAGGCCGGTTGTCTTGGCGTAGGTCTCCACCAGCCGCACCTGGTCATCGTCCCGGCCGGTGAGGCGCAGGTAGTCGATGGTCTGCTGGTCGATGAAGAACATGGCGGCGGTGGCGCCATATTCCGGGGCCATGTTAGAAATGGTGGCCCGGTCGCCCAGGGTTAGGGCGGCGGCGCCTGGGCCCCGGAATTCCAGATAGGCGCCCACCACCTTTTCCTTACGCAGGAACTCGGTCAAAGCTAATACCAGGTCAGTGGCGGTGATGCCGGGCTGGGGCCGGCCAGTCAACTCGACGCCGATGATGTCCGGCAGACGCATCCAGGAGGCCCGGCCCAGCATCACGTTTTCCGCTTCCAGGCCGCCCACGCCGATGGCGATCACGCCCAGGGCGTCCACGTGGGGGGTATGGCTGTCGGTGCCCACGCAGCTGTCCGGGTAGGCCACGCCGTCCTGGATCCCGATTACCGGCGACATCCGTTCCAGATTGATCTGGTGCATGATGCCGTTGCCCGGCGGGATCACGTCCACGTTCTTGAACGCCAACTTGGTCCAGTTGATGAAATGAAAGCGGTCCTCATTGCGGCGGTCCTCGATGGCCCGGTTTTTCTCAAAGGCGTTTGGATCCTCACCACCGCACTCCACCGCCAGGGAGTGGTCCACGATCAACTGCACCGGCACCACTGGATTTACCTTGGCCGGGTCGCCGCCCTGGTCGGCGATGGCGTCCCGCAGGCCGGCCAGATCCACCAGCGCGGTCTGGCCCAGAATGTCATGGCACACCACCCGGGCCGGAAACCAGGGAAAGTCCCGCTCCCGCTTACGCTCGATGATCTGCTTGAGGGCATCGGGTAGGCTGGCTGGATCGCAGCGGCGGGTCAGGTTTTCCGCCAGGACCCGGGATGTATAGGGGAGTCCCTGGTAGGCGCCCGGCTGAATCGCCTCGATGGCGGCGCGGGCGTCGAAATAATCCAGTTGGGTGCCGGGGAGCGGCTTGCGGTAGTGGCTGTTCATGGTTGGGTGGAATCCTTGCAAAATTATTGTTTTAGCGGCCAGCCTGGGACGCCTGGCCGGATGCTCATCATTGTGAAGCTGATTGGATGAGCCGGGTCTAGCGGACCGGAAAACTCCGTCGTCAACCGGCGGTTAAACCTGGGGCGCGGCTGCCTCCTTCATGGGGGCAGCGCGTCCCGGAAACCAGGGTGGATTCGGAATAATACGTTTAAAACAGCGGCAGAAGCATACCCGCTGGGGGACGCCGGGGAACAGCCGTGTGGGCGGGGCGGGGCCGTTTAGTCCGCCGGGTCCGCGTCCGGAGGTAGCAGGATCGCTTCTAGTTGGGGGGCGGAGTAGCCGGTGTCGTTGCCAAAGCGAGCCATCAAGTCCTGGTTGGCCAGGATGCGGGCTTTTTCCAGCGGGTGTCCTTGGTGGAGATGGAACTCGTAGCGGTCCTGCAGAAAGGCGTGGCGCTTCCAGGCTTCCCGCTGGGATAGGGCGACACCACCCCGGCCGAGGTCTGACTGGACCGGCACCGCATCGGACGTGAACAGGGTCAGGTCCAGGGCGCGGGGCCGGTAGGAACTCATGGAACCCGCCCGCGTGCCCCGGCCGGCAACGCGGCTCAACCGTCCGCCAACTCTTGCCTTGTCAACCATGGTGGTCTCCAACCTCGTCGATGGCCATCTAATGTGCCGCGCCACAGGCCAACCGCGCGTAACAGCGGTGGGGATGAACTCGGCAAATCGATTCGTCAATCGAAAACGCCGGATGCTCTGGGTCTGGGAATAATTGAGCATACGGGGTGCCTGGGCACCAGGTGATTTAGTCATATTATTAGGGCTTCATGCCCTTATTGGGGGGTTACTAGGCTTTTCAACGCCCCCCTAGCGCTCTGCTTGCCCTCGATGATAATCCATTCCGGCCATTGGTCAATCGTCGAGCACGGAAAGATAGGCCCAAATGTCTTGCCACTCGTCCCCTTTGATGGCACTCAGGGAGTCGTCATCCGGGTCATCCGGGTCGTGAATACGATCTTTATTTCGGAAAAGGTCGATCTGGCGGATCAGATATTCCGTATATTGGCCGGTCAGGTAGGGAATCCCCTGCTTGGGTTTGCCCTGTCCCTTGTCGCCGTGACAGGTCTTGCAGTCTTTGCGGTACAGGCGTTCACCCCGGCCCAGGTTGCCCGCCACCTTGGGAATGTTGAGGGTCCGTTCCGCCAGCAGCAACCGCTCGTAGGGGTCGTAACGGCTTTGGTCGATGGGAGGCAATTTGCTCGGCAGGTTGATTTGGTTGAGGTAAGCGGCAATGTCCGCCACGTCTGCGTCGTTCAACTGATTTTCTGCCGTGTGCTCCACCATCGGCATGTTCGGCCGGGCGCGGGTGCGGAACAGCAGCATCTGGTTTTCGATGTAGGCGCTCGGCAGCCCGGCCAGGCGCGGATATTCGCCCTGTTTGCCACCCTGGCCATTGGAGCCGTGGCAGGTGGCGCAGATCTCGTTGATTTCCGCGCCGTTACGCAGATCAGGAGTTTGGGCCGCCAGGCTGAACGGCAATAGCCATAGAAGATAGGTCAAGCGCATCGGAATCGCCGGCATCAGGGAATGGAAGGGTGGAATCTACCCGAGCCGCAACCGCCAGACCTTGATTCGCCTCAAGCGGAATCCAGTCGCGGGGGCAAAAAAAACCCGCCTGGCGGCGGGCTTTTGACCGGCGCTAAGCCAGGTCAGCGAATCTTGCCTTCTTTAAAAGTTACGTGTTTACGCAACTTCGGATCGTATTTCTTGAACTCCAACTTGGCGGGCGTGCGCTTCTTATTCTTGGTGGTCGTATAGAAGACGCCGGTACCGGCCGTGGAAACGAGCTTGATCTTATCCCGCGCTGCCTTTGCCATGAGGGTGACTCCTTAAAACTTCTCGCCCCGGGCGCGCATTTCCGCCAGCACGGCGTCGATGCCCTTCTTGTCGATGATACGCATACCCTGACGGGTCACGCGCAGCTTGACGAAACGGTTCTCAGACTCAACCCAAAACCGGTGGGAGTGGAGGTTGGGCAAGAAGCGCCGCTTGGTTTCATTGTGGGCATGAGAGACATTGTGCCCCGTCATAGGCCGCTTGCCGGTAACCTGGCAGACTCTGGACATGGTGCGAACCCTCGAAATATTCGGTTTCAGACCCTGGGGGCCAAAGGCCAAAATTTATACCAGATAGGTGGACAGAGGGCAAGTAGGGACGGGGTTTAGCA
>CAZIHO010000047.1:0-24736 GCA_964538875.1 uncultured Chromatiaceae bacterium | reverse complement strand
GGTTGCGGTTCGCCATCCGGGAAGGTGGACGTACCGTCGGCGCCGGCGTGGTAGCTAAAATCCTCAAGTAAGCTCTAGCCTAACTAGGTGACGAGCTGGGCGGGGTCTAAAAAGCCCCGCCAAACGATCTTAGGCCAGTAGCTCAATTGGTAGAGCAGCGGTCTCCAAAACCGCAGGTTGGGGGTTCGAGACCCTCCTGGCCTGCCATTATGGCTAGGCACTTTAAATCCTAATAGCGAGATGAATACAAGCGCAGAAGTCCCAAGCGATCGCGCCGATACCCTGAAGTTGCTGGTTTCAGTAACTTTATTCGCTGGTGGTATCTTTGGCTTTTACCATTTCGCCGGACACTCGACGCTGTTGAGAGTGGTTGGATTGTTGATCGTATCTGGCGCGGCGGTGGCCGTGGCCTATCAAACCTCGATAGGGCGGCGCATCTGGCAGTTCGTCCTGGATTCCAGGATGGAAGTTCGAAAGGTTGTCTGGCCAACCCGGCAAGAGACCGTGCAAACCACCCTGGCGGTGGTGGTCATGGTGTTGCTGATGGGGATCCTGCTTTGGTTGTTCGACATGCTGTTGATGGCCATTGTAAAAGCCCTCACTGGGCAAGGAGGCTAACGGATGGCCATGCGTTGGTATGTGATCCATGCTTACTCGGGATTTGAGGGTCAGGTAAAACGTTCCCTGGAGGAGCGGGTTCGCCGTGCGCGCATGGATGATCTGTTTGGCGAGATCCTGGTTCCGACCGAGGAAGTGGTCGAGATGCGGGCCGGTCAGCAGCGCAAAAGCGAGCGCAAGTTTTTTCCGGGTTACGTCCTGGTGCGCATGGAGATGAATGACGATACCTGGCACCTGGTCAAAAGCGTGCCGAAGGTGATGGGTTTCATCGGCGGTACCGGCGACCGGCCGGCGCCCATTGCGGATCGAGAAGCCGAAGCTGTGTTGCAGCGAGTCCAGGAGGGGGTTGAGAAGCCTCGGCCCAAGGTCCTGTTTGAGCCCGGCGAAGTGGTGCGGGTGGCGGACGGCCCCTTCAACGACTTTAATGCGGTTGTGGAAAACGTTGATTACGAGAAGAACCGGCTCAAGGTATCGGTGCTCATTTTTGGCCGCGCCACACCGGTGGAATTGGAATTCGGACAGGTCGAAAAGATTTAACGCTGTCGGCGAACCGTTCTAGGGAACGATTGGCGTAGATACCGTTAACTATCCTGAGGGGCTCCCCAATGGTTGGGGACTGGCGCCGAGGGACCCACGGGGAGCGAAGGGAATTGGACCTTCGCGATTGCACCCACTGCGAGGTATGTCATGGCAAAAAAAATTACGGCTTATGTGAAGTTGCAGGTCAAGGCGGGACAGGCGACCCCGAGTCCCCCAGTGGGCCCAGCCCTCGGCCAGCACGGCGTGAATATCATGCAATTCTGCAAGGAATTCAACGCTAAAACCCAGGGTGGAGAGTTGGGCATTCCGACGCCGGTGGTGATCACCGTCTACAGCGATCGTAGCTTCACCTTTATCACCAAGACTCCCCCTGCCTCCGTCTTGCTGCGCAAGGCAGCTGGTATTCCGAAAGGCAGCGCCACGCCCAACAAGGTCAAGGTGGGTAAGGTCACCCGGGCGCAACTGGAGGAAATCGCAACTACCAAGATGCCGGATCTGAGCGCGGCGGATTTGGAAGCGGCGGTACGTACCATCGCGGGCAGCGCTCGGGCCATGGGTTTGGATGTCGAGGGGGTCTAGAAATGGCAAAATTGTCGAAGCGGGTTAAGGAACTTCGCACCAAGATTAATCGTTCCAAGCTATATGGCGCGGAAGAGGCCTTCCAGTTATTGAAGGACCTTTCCTCGGTCAAGTTCGTTGAGTCTGTAGACGTGAGTGTGAATTTGGGCGTCGATCCGCGCAAGTCCGATCAGGTGGTGCGTGGCTCGTCGGTGCTGCCCAACGGTTTGGGTAAGCAGGTGCGGGTGGCGGTCTTTACCCAGGGAGCCAACGCCGAGGCGGCCAAGGCCGCCGGCGCCGACATCGTTGGCATGGAGGACCTCGCTGAACAAATCAAGGGTGGCAACTTCGGCTTTGACGTGGTTATTGCGTCGCCGGACGCCATGCGGGTGGTGGGCGCCTTGGGACCTATCCTGGGTCCGCGCGGCTTGATGCCTAACCCCAAGGTAGGCACCGTCACCGCCAACATCGGCGAGGCGGTCAAGAACGCCAAGGCGGGGCAAGTGCGTTTTCGTACCGATAAGAGCGGCATCATTCACACTACCCTCGGCAAGGTGAGTTTTACCCCCAGCGCGTTGCGGGAAAACATGGAAGTCTTGCTGCATGACCTGATGAAGCTGAAACCCAGCACCTCGAAGGGCGTTTATATGCAGAAGGTTTCGGTATCCACCACCATGGGTCCTGGACTTTCTATCGATCACGTCGCCCTAAAGATTTAACCCAAAGGAATCTTTCGGAAACCCCAACGCGACGGGCCAGGCTGAGCTGGCCAGACGGGTTGGGGTGACCGCCAAAGACCGCAGGCGTCTAGGTCTCAGAGAGACAAATTATCTGGCGGCATGGCCGAACAGGGTCGTCTCGAAGGGTTGCCCAGGCTTAATCGCGGCGCGCGGCCTGCGCAGACGGTGCTCCGGAATCAGGGTTTACTCCTGACGACGGTTGCACAAAGCGATCTGGCACCATTCCAGATCATTGGGGGCGGATCATTCCGTCCATGGCAACTTAGGAGGTAAACCGAGTGGCGCTAAACCTTGCTCAAAAGCAAGCCGTAGTCGCCGAGGTAGCGGAAGTTGCTTCCAAGGCCTATTCCGCCGTGGTGGCGGAATATAGAGGATTGTCGGTTGCGCAATTGGATGCGTTGCGCGTTGAAGCTCGTAAGTCCGGTGTTTACGTGCGTGTGGTGAAGAATACTCTGGCGCGTCGAGCGATTCAGGGCACTAACTTTGTCTGCATGCAAGACGTACTGACCGGTCCCTTGATGCTGGCGTTTTCCCAGTCTGATCCTGGGGCCGCCGCGCGGGTTATCAGCGATTTTGCCAAGGGCAACGACAAACTCGTGGTCAAGTCGGTCTCGATTAGTGGCAGGTTGTTACCCGCCAGCGAAATCAAGACCGTCGCGGCGCTGCCTACCTACGATCAAGCTGTCAGCCAGCTGATGTCGGTATTGCAGGCCCCCATCGCCAAACTGGCCCGGACCCTCAACGAGGTGCCTGGCAAGTTGGTGCGTACGGTGGCTGCGATCCGCGAAGCGAAAGAAGCGGCCTAATTACGGCTTTCGTCTTTTCCACTTTATTGACTGATTTCGGAGATAAAAAATGGCTGTTTCCAAAGAAGAGATTCTTGACGCGATCGCCAACATGTCCGTGATGGACGTTGTCGAACTGATTGAGATGATGGAAAAGAAATTCGGTGTAACGGCGGCCGCCGCCGTGGCTGTCGCTCCCGCCGCGTCGGCGGTCGAGGCCGCTCCGGTAGAGGAGCAAACCGAATTCAACGTGGTATTGACCGGGTTCGGCGCTAACAAGGTGGCGGTGATCAAGGTCGTGCGGAGCCTCACTTCCCTGGGGCTTAAGGAAGCCAAGGATGCAGTCGAGGGCGTTCCCACTGTGCTGAAGGAAGGTGTGTCTAAGCAAGAAGCGGAAGACGCCAAGAAGCAGTTGGAGGAGGCCGGAGCCACTGTTGAGGTCAAGTAATTTACTCATTGAGTAACACTTGCTCACATTTCCGGAGAGGCTGGTGCCCAGAAGGGCGCCAGCCTCCTTCTGTTTTGGTATTTAGGAGAGAGTTTCTGGCCAGGAGCATGGACGGGCGGGGTCAGGCAAATGGATTGCGTATCCATGGGTGGTAGATAAAGGCGTGGGAAGTCAGGGAAGGCCGGGAGCCTGCGTCTGTTAAGGTGCGACCCGGAGATAGGGTGTTGGGCTCAAATGGACGGCAGGGAAGTCTGGAACACAGTGCAAGAATGTTGGGTTGGTAGAGTTAATTCGTAATAATTGGTACCCGAGGGAATGCAGCATGGCTTATTCGTTCACTGAAAAGAAGCGGATCCGGAAGGACTTCGGAAAGCGTCCGAGTATTCTGGGAGTACCCTTTTTGCTCGCGACCCAGATAGATTCATATCGTGATTTTCTACAACAAGACGTCAACCCAGCTCATCGTCAGGCAACCGGGTTGCATGCCGCCTGTAAATCCGTGTTTCCCATTGAAAGCTATTCAGGAAACGCGGTGTTGGAATACGTCAGCTATCGGCTGGGGGACCCGCCGTTCGATGTCCGGGAATGCCAATTGCGGGGTGCCACCTACGCGGCTCCACTGCGGGTGTTGGTGCGACTGATCATCTACGACCGGGATAGTCCAGCGGGTTCCAAGGCGGTCAAGGACATCAAGGAGCAGGACGTTTACATGGGCGAACTGCCCTTGATGACCGATACCGGCACCTTCGTTATCAACGGTACCGAACGGGTCATCGTTTCCCAGTTACATCGCTCGCCTGGCGTGTTCTTCGATCACGACAAGGGCAAGACTCACTCGTCTGGAAAGCTCCTATTCTCGGCCCGGGTGATTCCCTACCGGGGGTCTTGGTTGGATTTTGAATTCGACCCAAAGGATAACCTGTTCGTGCGCATCGACCGGCGGAGGAAATTGCCGGCGACGGTCCTGTTGCGGGCTCTTGGCTATGAGCCGGAAGAGATTCTGGATCTGTTCTTTGAAACCGACGTTTATCACGTGGACATGGATCGCATCCAACTGGACTTGGTGCCGGAGCGGTTGCGTGGCGAAACCGTGTCCTTCGACATCAAGTCCAAATCCGGCGATGAAGTCATCGTGGAGGCGGGACGGCGCATTACCGCTCGGCATATCCGCCTGTTGCAGAAAGACGGTGTTTCCAGCCTGGATGTCCCGGATGATTTCCTCGAAGGTAAGGTATTGGCCCACAATTTGGTGGATGTGTCCACCGGAGAATTGCTGGCCGCCGCCAATACCGTGATCGACCTCAAGTTGGTCACGGCGATTCGAGTCAAGGGCATTGAAACGGTTCGCACCCTGTTCACCAATGATCTCGATCATGGCTCCTTTATTTCTGAGACGTTGCGGGTTGATTCAACCAATAGCGAGTTGGAGGCCCAGGTCGAAATCTATCGCATGATGCGCCCCGGCGAACCGCCTACCAAGGAAGCCGCCCAAAACCTATTTCATAACCTGTTCTTCACCCTGGACCGGTTCGATCTATCCGCAGTGGGACGGATGAAATTCAATCGCCGACTGTTACGGAAGTGCGAGCAGGGACCGGGTATTCTGTACGATTACAAGTACTTTTCCCGGCGCGGCGACGAACAATCTCAGAAATGGGTGGCGGACCTGGGTCAGACTTCCGATATCGTGGACGCCATGCGGACCCTGGTGGCGATCCGGAACGGCAATGGTCAGGTGGATGACATCGACCACTTGGGCAACCGGCGCATCCGTTGCGTGGGGGAAATGGTCGAGAACCAATTCCGGGTCGGGTTGGTGCGGGTCGAACGGGCGGTCAAGGAGCGGCTGTCCCTGGCCGAG
Source organism: uncultured Chromatiaceae bacterium (assembly GCA_964538875.1). Classification (GTDB taxonomy): domain Bacteria; phylum Pseudomonadota; class Gammaproteobacteria; order Chromatiales; family Chromatiaceae; genus CAZIHO01. Next base: position 19,186 of record CAZIHO010000047.1, on the reverse strand, counting down.
TCCGAGGGACTGATGCCCCAGGAACTCATCAACGCCAAACCGGTATCGGCGGCCATCAAGGAGTTCTTTGGCTCATCCCAGTTGAGTCAGTTCATGGACCAAAACAATCCCCTGTCGGAAGTGACCCACAAGCGCCGGGTGTCTGCCCTGGGTCCGGGTGGCTTGGCCCGGGAACGTGCCGGATTCGAGGTGCGCGACGTGCATCCGACTCATTACGGCCGGGTCTGTCCCATTGAGACGCCGGAAGGTCCCAATATCGGCTTGATTAATTCCTTAGCCGTATATGCCCGGACCAACCAATATGGGTTCCTGGAAACCCCCTACCGATTGGTGGAAGGGGGACGGGTGACGGACAAGATTGATTACCTTTCCGCCATTGAGGAAGGCCGGTACGTCATTGCCCAGGCTAACTCGGAATTGGATGAAGACGGGAATCTGGTTGATGATTTGATCTCCTGCCGGTACACCAATGAATTCACCATGAAGGGACCCCAGGAAGTGCAATACATGGACGTGTCGCCGAAACAGATCGTATCCGTGGCGGCGTCGCTGATTCCCTTCCTCGAGCATGACGACGCCAACCGGGCGCTCATGGGCTCCAACATGCAACGCCAGGCGGTCCCGACCCTGCGCGCGGAAAAGCCCTTGGTCGGTACCGGCATGGAACGGGTGGTGGCCAAGGACTCGGGGGTGTGCGTGGTAGCGCGGCGCGGCGGCGAGGTGGAATCGGTGGACGCGGCCCGCATCGTGGTCCGGGTCAAGGACGAGGAAACTGAGGCGGGCGAGCCCGGCGTGGACATTTATAATCTAACCAAGTACATGCGCTCGAATCAGAACACCTGCATCAATCAGCGTCCGCTGGTGAAGGTGGGTGACCAAATCGAATCCGGGGATGTATTGGCGGACGGCCCTTCCACCGACCGGGGAGAATTAGCCCTGGGTCAGAATTTGCGGGTCGCCTTCATGCCCTGGAATGGCTACAACTTCGAGGACTCGATCCTGCTGTCCGAGCGCTTGGTGCAGGAGGATCGTTTTACCACGATCCATATCGAGGAACTCACCTGCATGGCCCGGGACACCAAGCTGGGCCCGGAGGACATCACCGGCGATATTCCCAACGTGGGTGACGCGGCGCTGGCCAAGTTGGACGAATCTGGCATCGTCTACGTGGGGGCCGAGGTCGCGGAAGGCGACATTCTGGTGGGTAAGGTTACGCCGAAGGGTGAGACCCAACTGACCCCGGAAGAGAAATTATTGCGGGCCATTTTTGGCGAGAAGGCGTCGGACGTGAAGGACACTTCCTTGCGGGTCTCGTCTGGCATGGCCGGAATCGTCATTGACGTGCAGGTGTTCACTCGGGATGGGGTGGAAAAGGATGCCCGTGCCCGCCAAATCGAGCAGGCGGAATTGGACATGGTTCGCAAGGACCTGGATGACCAATTACGCATCATGGAAAACGATACCTTCGAGCGCATTGAACGCATGCTGATCGGCAAGGTAGCGGACGGCGGGCCCAAGGGCTTGAAGGCCGGCGCCAAGATCACCAAGGCCTATTTGCAGGAAATCAAGCGCGACCAATGGTTGGAGATCCGGCTCCGCGCCGAGGACGCCGCGCAACAGTTAGAAGCGGTGGGTGAGCAAGTCAAGCAGCAGCGCGGTACCTTCCGGGAAAAGTATGAGGAGAAAAAGCGCAAGCTAACCTCCGGCGACGACCTGGCCCCGGGCGTCTTGAAAATGGTCAAGGTCTACGTGGCGGTCAAGCGGCGCGTGCAACCGGGCGACAAGATGGCTGGCCGCCATGGTAACAAAGGCGTTATTTCCAAGGTGGTGCCGGTGGAGGATATGCCTTTCACCGAAGATGGCGAGCCGGTGGATATCGTGCTCAACCCGCTGGGTGTGCCGTCCCGCATGAACGTGGGGCAGGTGCTGGAAACTCATTTGGGTTGGGCGGCCAAAGGGCTCGGGCAACGGATCGGCCGTATGCTGCAAGATGGCAATAGCATGGCGGAGTTGCGGGAACTGCTGGACCAGATTTACAACCGCAGCGGGAAAAGGGAAGACCTGGATAGCCTGGATGGCGAGGAAATTTTGGAATTGGCGCGGAACCTGCGTCAGGGCGTGCCCATGGCCACCCCGGTGTTCGACGGTGCGCACGAGGCCGAAATCAAGGAAATGCTGCGCCTGGCCCAGTTGCCGGAAAGCGGTCAAACCACCCTGTATGACGGCCGCACCGGGGAACGCTTCCAGCGGCCGGTGACGGTGGGCTACATGTACATGCTGAAGCTGAACCATCTGGTGGACGACAAGATGCATGCCCGTTCCACTGGTCCCTACAGCCTGGTCACCCAGCAACCCCTGGGCGGTAAGGCGCAATTTGGTGGGCAGCGGTTTGGCGAGATGGAGGTCTGGGCACTGGAAGCCTATGGCGCCTCCTATACCTTGCAGGAAATGCTGACGGTGAAGTCGGACGACGTGAACGGACGCACCCGCATGTACAAAAACATCGTGGATGGCGACCACCGTATCGAAGCCGGCATGCCCGAGTCGTTTAACGTGTTGACCAAGGAAATCCGCTCCCTCGGGATTAATCTCGAACTCGAGCAGAAATAATTGGCCCCCGTGGACTGCCCAAGCGGAGTTTAGTGGGGGAGGGGGATCTGGCGCGGTCGAGATGGCCGCGCCGGGGCCATGCCTCCGACCACAGGAGATGGGACATTGAAAGATCTTCTGAGATACATCAAGCAACAAGGCCAGACTGAGGACTTCGATCTGATACGGATCGGCCTCGCGTCGCCGGACATGATTCGGTCCTGGTCCTATGGCGAAGTCAAAAAGCCGGAAACCATCAATTACCGCACCTTCAAGCCGGAGCGGGATGGCCTCTTTTGCGCCAAGATCTTCGGCCCCATCAGCGATTATGAGTGTTTGTGCGGCAAGTATAAGCGGCTCAAACACCGGGGCGTGGTGTGCGAGAAATGCGGCGTAGAAGTCACCCAGACCCGGGTGCGCCGGGAGCGTATGGGCCATATCGAATTGGCCAGTCCGGTGGCCCATATCTGGTTCTTGAAGTCGCTGCCGTCCCGGGTCGGTCTGTTGTTGGACATGACCCTGCGGGATATCGAGCGGGTGCTCTATTTCGAATCCTTCGTGGTGGTGGATCCGGGCATGACCCAGGATCTGGAACGGGGTCAGTTGCTCACCGACGAGCAATACCTGGAGGCCATCGAGAGCCACGGCGATGAATTCGACGCGCGCATGGGTGCTGAGGCGGTCTTTGAACTGCTGCGCACCATCGATATGCCGGCGGAAATCAAGCGCCTGCGGGAAGAGATCCTGGCCACCAACTCCGAGACCAAGATCAAGAAGTACACCCGGCGTCTCAAGTTGCTGGAATCCCTCCAGGAATCCGGCAATCGCCCGGAGTGGATGATTCTGACCGTGTTGCCGGTGTTGCCGCCGGAATTGCGGCCCCTGGTGCCCCTGGACGGCGGCCGCTTTGCCACCTCGGACCTCAACGATCTGTACCGGCGGGTCATCAACCGCAATAACCGCTTGAAGCGGTTGTTGGACCTGAGCGCGCCGGACATCATCGTCCGCAACGAAAAGCGCATGCTCCAGGAGGCTGTGGATGCCCTGCTGGACAACGGGCGGCGCGGGCGGGCCATCACCGGTACCAATAAGCGGCCCCTGAAGTCCCTGGCGGACATGATCAAAGGCAAGCAGGGCCGGTTCCGCCAGAACCTGCTCGGCAAGCGGGTGGACTACTCGGGCCGATCGGTCATCGTGGTGGGTCCCACCCTCAAGCTGCACCAGTGCGGCCTGCCCAAGCGCATGGCGCTGGAGTTATTCAAGCCGTTCATTTTCTCTAAGCTGCAACGGCGCGGGATCGTCACCACCATCAAGGCGGCCAAGAAAACCGTGGACCGGGGCTCGCCGGAGGTCTGGGATATCCTGGAAGAGGTCATCCGCGAGCATCCGGTGCTCCTGAACCGGGCGCCGACTCTGCACCGGTTGGGTATCCAGGGTTTCGAGCCCCAGTTGGTGGAAGGCAAGGCGATTCAGTTGCACCCCCTGGTCTGTACCGCGTTCAACGCGGACTTCGACGGCGACCAAATGGCGGTGCACGTGCCCCTGTCCCTGGAAGCCCAGCTGGAAGCCCGGGCGCTGATGATGGCGTCTAATAACATCCTGTCTCCGGCCAATGGCGATCCCATCATCGTGCCGACCCAGGACGTGGTGTTGGGCCTCTATTACATGACCCGGCATCGGGTCAACGCCGACGGCGAGGGCATGTGCTTCAGCGGCATCGCCGAAGCGCGGCGCGCCCATGAAGCCGGCTTCGCAGACCTGCACGCGCGGGTCAAGGTGCGGATCCGGGAAGTCATCGTGGACGACCAGGGCAACCGTACGGAACGGACCGAGATCAAGGACACCACCGTGGGCCGCGCCCTCCTTTGGGAAGTGGTGCCCGAAGGGCTGCCCTTTGAACTCATCAACCAGCCCATGGGCAAGAAATTGGTATCTCGCCTGGTCAACCAGTGTTATCGCCGCCTGGGTCTCAAGACCACGGTGGTATTCGCCGACCAGTTGATGTACCTGGGCTTCCGGCAATCTACCCGGGCCGGGATTTCCATCGGCGTCAACGACATGGAGGTTCCGGAAGAAAAGGCCGGAATCCTGGAAGCCGCCGAGCGGGAAGTCAAGGAGATAGAAAACCAGTATGCGGCGGGCTTGGTGACCATCGGCGAACGCTACAACAAGGTGGTGGACATCTGGTCCCACACCAACGACCGGGTCGCCAAGGCCATGATGGATAAGCTGGGCAAGGATCGGGTCACGGATCGGCATGGCAATGTCGTGGAGCAGGATTCCTTCAACTCCATCTTCATGATGGCGGACTCCGGCGCCCGCGGTTCCGCCGCCCAGATTCGCCAGTTGGCGGGTATGCGTGGCCTCATGGCTAAGCCGGACGGCTCCATCATCGAAACGCCCATCGCCGCCAACTTCCGGGAAGGCTTAAACGTTATCCAATACTTCATCTCCACGCACGGCGCTCGTAAGGGTCTGGCCGATACCGCCCTGAAAACCGCCAACTCCGGGTATCTGACCCGGCGTTTGGTGGACGTGGCCCAGGACTTGGTGGTCCACGAGAGCGATTGCGGTACCGAGGAAGGCCTGTTGATGACGCCCCTCATCGAAGGGGGCGACGTGGTGGAACCCCTGGGCGAGCGGATCCTGGGACGGGTCGCGGCGGTGGACATCTACCGGCCCGGTACCGAGTTGAACGAGCAGGACGTGATCTGCGAGGCTGGCACCCTGCTGGATGAACGCTGGATCGACATTATCGAACGGGCCGGCGTGGACCAGGTGCGGGTGCGTTCCAGCATCACCTGCGAATCCCGCATCGGCGTGTGCGCCCAATGTTATGGGCGCGATCTAGCCCGGGGCCACCGGGTCAACCGGGGCGAGGCGGTGGGCGTCATCGCCGCTCAGTCCATCGGCGAACCCGGCACCCAGCTCACCATGCGCACCTTCCACATTGGTGGTGCGGCATCGCGGGCGGCGGCCATCAACAATATCCAGGTCAAGAACGTGGGCACGGTGCGGTTGCACAACATCAAGACCGTGCAACACGCCAGTGGCAACCTGGTGGCGGTATCCCGCTCCGGCGAGGTCACGGTGCTAGATGAGGTGGGCCGCGAGCGGGAACGCTACAAGGTGCCCTACGGCGCCACCCTGCGGGTCCGGGACGGCCAGAAGGTGGAAGGTGGCTTCGTGGTGGCGACCTGGGATCCCCACACCCACCCGGTCATCACCGAGGTGGCGGGTACCCTGCGCTTCGAGGAATTCGCCGACAACGTCAGCGTGCAAAGCCAGACCGACGAGGTCACCGGCCTGTCGTCCCTGGTGGTCATGGACGCCAAGCAACGCCCGGCCGGCGGCAAAGACCTGCGTCCTATGGTGCGCTTGGTGGACGAGGCGGGCAAGGACCTGAACATCGCCGGTACCGAAATCCCGGCCCACTACTACCTGACGCCCGGCGCGGTGGTCAGCGTCATGGACGGCGCTAAGGTAGGCGTTGGCGACGTCATCGCCCGCATTCCCCAGGAGTCGTCCAAGACCCGCGACATCGTGGGTGGTCTACCGCGCGTCGCGGACCTGTTCGAGGCGCGGCGTCCCAAGGAGCCCGCCATTTTGGCGGAGGCGTCCGGCACGGTCGGCTTTGGCAAGGACACCAAGGGTAAGCAGCGTCTGATCATCACCAAGTCAGACGGGGAACAGATGGAAGAACTGATTCCCAAGTGGCGCCAAGTCAATGTGTTCGAAGGCGAGCAGGTGGAGAAGGGCGAGGTCATCTCCGATGGCGAGTTGGCTCTGCAAGACATTCTGCGCCTGAAGGGCATCGCCGCCCTGGCCGAGTATCTGGTGAAGGAAATCCAGGATGTGTACCGGCTTCAGGGCGTCAAGATCAACGACAAGCACATAGAGGTCATCATTCGCCAGATGTTGCGCAAGGTGGAAATCCTGGATCCCGGCGATTCCCGCTTCCTGCGGGGGGAGCAGGTGGATCGCACCGCCCTGTTCAACGAAAACGATCGCTTGATGGCCGAACGCAAGATGCCCGCCACCTACGATTCCATGTTGTTGGGTATCACCAAAGCGTCCCTGGCTACTGACTCCTTCATTTCGGCGGCGTCCTTCCAGGAAACCACCCGGGTTCTGACCGAGGCGGCGGTGCGGGGTAACACGGACCGGCTGAACGGTCTCAAGGAGAACGTTATCGTCGGGCGCCTGATTCCTGCCGGTACCGGCCTCGCCTACCACAGCGAACGGCGCCGCAAACGCCAGTTGGAACGGGAAGCAGAAGGCGGCGTCAGCGTGGATAAGGAAGTGGTAGCAGCCCGGGTCCAGGAGGCGTTCAAGGAAGAAGCGACTAAGCAGGAGCTGAACGCCACTGAGTCCTAGCGTCAAGGAACCACCGGCGGCGGTTCGTACCGCGCCGGTGGCGACCCCTAGATCCAGAACGCTTCCTCATCCAGACGGAGTTTGACATGCCCATCATTCGCCTGCCCGATGGCTCCGAGCGAGCCTTCGATCAGCCGGTTTCGGTTTACCAAGTGGCGGCCGCCCTGGGGCCGGGCCTTGCCAAGGCCGCCCTGGCCGGGCGCGCCAACGGCAAGCTGGTGGATCTCAGCCACCGCCTGGATACGGATGCGGATTTGGTCATCATCACCGACCGGGACCCGGACGGGCTGGAAATCATTCGCCATTCCACCGCCCACCTGCTGGCCATGGCGGCTAAGCAGTTGTTTCCGGACGCCCAGGTCACCATCGGGCCCACGGTGGAAAACGGCTTTTATTACGATTTTGCCTTCGATCGCGCCTTCACGCCCGAGGATCTGGAACGTATTGAGGCGCGCATGGAGGAACTGGCCCAGGCAGATTACCCGGTCAGCCGGGATGTGTGGCCCAGGGATCAGGCCGTGGCCTTCTTCAAGGGCTTAGGCGAGGACTATAAGGCGGAAATCATTGGAGATTTGCCGGCCACCGAAGTGATTTCCGTCTATCGGCAGGGTGACTTCACGGATTTGTGCCGGGGTCCCCATGTGCCCAGTACCGGCCGCCTCAAGGCCTTCAAACTCATGAAGGTGGCGGGCGCCTATTGGCGGGGGGATTCCCGCAACGCCATGCTGCAGCGCATTTACGGCACCGCCTGGTTGGATAAAAAGGACCTCAAGGCCTATCTGCATCAACTGGAAGAGGCGGAAAAGCGGGATCACCGGCGCCTCGGCAAGAAGCTGAATTTATTCCACTTTGGCGACGAAGCGCCGGGTATGGTGTTCTGGCACGAGAAGGGCTACGTGCTGTACCGCCAAGTGGAAGGCTATATGCGGGATAAACTCGCTCAATATGGCTACCAGGAAGTCATGACGCCCCAAGTGTTGGATAGATCCCTATGGGAGCGTTCCGGGCACTGGGAAAAATTCTCGGACGGCATGTTCACCACGCGGCTGGACGAGCGGGACTACGCCATCAAGCCCATGAACTGCCCCGGACACATCCAGATTTTCAATCAGGGCTTGAAGAGCCACCACGATCTGCCGCTACGCATCGCTGAGTTCGGCACCGTGCATCGCAACGAGCCGTCCGGCACCCTGCATGGACTCATGCGCGCCCGGCGCTTTGTGCAGGATGACGCCCATCTGTTCTGTACCGAGGAACAGATCGAGTCCGAGGTGGGAACCCTGATTGACCTCACCTTCGAGGTTTACCGGGATTTTGGCTTTAGTGACATTCACCTGGCCTTCTCCACCCGCCCGGCCAAGCGGGTTGGCGAGGACGCCCTCTGGGATCAAGCGGAAGCGGCCCTGGAAACCTGCTTGCGGAACAAGGGCTTGACCTACAGGGTGCAGCCAGGGGAGGGCGCCTTTTATGGTCCGAAGATTGAGTTCACTCTGAAGGACAGCATCGGTCGAAGCTGGCAATGCGGCACCATCCAACTGGATTTCTCCATGCCGGGACGGTTGGGCGCCCATTACATCGCCGAAGATAACAGCAAAAAGGTGCCGGTAATGATCCACCGGGCCATTCTGGGATCCCTGGAGCGCTTCATCGGTATTTTGATCGAGCATTACGCGGGAGCCTTGCCCCTTTGGCTGGCGCCAGTACACGCCGTGCTGCTGAATATCACCGATCGCCAGATCGAATACGTAATTCGGGTACAAAAACAATTACTGGCCCAGGGATTGCGTGTGGAAACGGACTTGAGAAATGAAAAGATCGGTTTTAAAATCCGCGCCCACACGCTCGACCGTGTACCTTATCTATTGGTCGCGGGGGACCGGGAAGTCGAGCAGGGAACGCTGGCGGTACGTACCTGCGGCGGTCAGGATCTGGGCAGCCTGACCCCTGACGCATTGGTCGAACGGCTAGACGGCGCGATCCGAGCCCGCGTCCTAGCTTAGCCCAGTAGACAAAAAGCACCGGAAACGCCGGTGCTTTTTGCTTGTGGCCGGATATTTTTTGGAGGAACCAGGTTATAACGACGCAAAAGCGGAATAGGATCAACGACGAGATCACCACTCCCCAGGTACGCCTGATCGGCGCTGAAGGCGAGAATCTAGGGGTAGTTCCCGTTCAGGAGGCGCTGCAAGCGGCCTTCGAGGCGGAACTGGATCTGGTCGAGATTTCCCCAGCCGTAGATCCGCCGGTGTGCCGGATCATGGATTTCGGGAGATTCCTATTTGACAAGAAAAAACAACTTCAGGCTGCAAAAAAGAAGCAAAAGCTTGTCCAAATCAAGGAGATCAAGTTCCGCCCCGGTACGGACGAGGGGGACTACCAGATCAAGCTGCGCAGCCTGAAGCGGTTCCTGGAAGAAGGGGACAAGACCAAGATCACCATGCGCTTCCGGGGCCGGGAACACGCCCACCGGGAGTTGGGTTTGGAAGTCTTGAAGCGGATTGAGACCGATCTCGGCGATTTGAGCCTGATCGAATCCCAACCGCAAATGGAAGGGCGCCAGATGATTATGGTGCTGGCTCCCAAAAAGCGCTGAGCGTCCTCCTCCGGGGACGGTGGGGACCTAGGTCCTCTCCAGCGTGCGCTGTTGTTTCAGCCTTGAATACAACGGCTTATCTAGCGGCGGCCGGGCGTAAGGCATTGCCTTGGCTCGCCTAAATTTATCTCTTTGATGAGGAACAAACATGCCGAAAATCAAGACCAATCGCGGCGCGGCGAAGCGGTTTACCCGCACGCCGTCCGGCGCGATCAAACGGATTCAATCCCATCGCCGTCACATCTTGACCAAGAAGAGCGCCAAGCGGAAGCGCCAATTGGGCTTGCCGGAGACCCTGCATGCTGCGGACCTGCGTGCCGCTCGGCGGATGATCCCCTACTGTTAATCAAGCCCAGTTAATTGGAGTAATCAGTCATGGCAAGAGTCAAGCGCGGCGTTACGGCCCACGCCCGGCACAAAAAGGTGCTGGAAGAGGCTAAGGGTTATAGCGGGTTTCGCAATAGCGTTTACCGGGTCGCCAAGCAGGCGGTCATCAAGGCCGGCCAGTATGCCTACCGGGACCGTCGCCAGAAGAAACGTCAGTTCCGCGCCCTGTGGATCGTGCGCATTAACGCGGCGGCGCGCATGTGCGGCCTGTCCTACAGCCGGATGATGGATGGCCTGAACAAGGCCGGCGTGGAAATGGACCGTAAGTTGCTGGCCGATCTGGCCATGCACGATATGCAAGCGTTCAGCGTCCTCGCCGATCAAGCCAAGGCGGCGCTGGCTGAGTAACAGCCGCTGGGCGCCCGGCGCAGCGGGCGTCCATCCCATCTAGGGAAAGGCCGTGGCGGTCTTTCCCTTTTTTGTTCCAAGGGTGCGGCGTGCGGGGTAGGAGACGATGGCTACAGGGCAAGGGCTCGACTGGCAACACCTAGTCGATGAAACCGGGGCGGAAATCGACGCCGCCGCCGATCTGGCCACTCTGGATAAGGTCCGGGTGCGCCTGTTGGGCAAGGCGGGCGTCCTTACGGCGGAACTCAAGGCGTTGGGCGCGCTGCCCAAGGAAATCCGTCCCCAGGCCGGGCAGGCCATCAACTTGGCCAAACAGGGCATTCAGGAGCGGCTGGAAGCCCGGCGCCTGGTGTTGGAGCAGGAGTTGCTCCGGCAACGGCTGGCGGGTGAACGCATCGACGTGACCTTGCCGGGCCGGGGTCAGCCAAGCGGTGGACTGCATCCCATCACCCGCACCCTGCGGCGCATCGAGGGATTGTTCGAGCGGGCCGGGTTCGGTGTCGCCGAGGGGCCGGAAATCGAAGACGATTTTCATAACTTCGAGGCCCTCAACATTCCCGCCCATCATCCGGCGCGGGCCATGCACGATACCTTCTATTTCAACCAGCATCTGCTGCTGCGTACCCATACCTCGCCGGTGCAGATTCGGGTGATGAAAAACAGTGCCCCCCCGATCAAGGTCATCGCGCCGGGGCGGGTGTATCGCTGCGATTCGGACTTGACCCATAGCCCCATGTTCCACCAGGTGGAAGGCTTTTTGGTGGACGAGCGGGCTTCCTTCGCGGACCTCAAGGGGGTGCTGCACGATTTCCTCAACCGCTTTTTCGAGAAGGACCTCAAGTTGCGGTTCCGGCCTTCCTATTTCCCCTTCACCGAGCCCTCGGCGGAAGTGGATATCCAGTGTGTCATGTGCGGCGGGCAGGGCTGCCGGGTGTGCGGACAAACTGGCTGGCTGGAGGTGCTGGGCTGCGGGATGATCCATCCGGCGGTGTTCAAGGCGGTGGGCATTGATAGCGAGCGCTACACGGGTTACGCCTTCGGCATGGGCGTGGAACGTCTGTGTATGTTGCGCTACGGGGTCAATGACCTGCGGTTGTTTTTTGAGAATGACTTGCGCTTTCTGCGCCAATTCGCCTGAGCGGCGGATGGTCCGTTCTCCGTTTCACCCACTGGGGTTGAAGCGGCTGCCACCAAATACAGGGTAATGCGATGAGATTGAGTGAAGCCTGGCTCCGGGAGTGGGTAAACCCGGAACTCGACACCCAACAGTTGGCGGACCAGCTCAGCATGGCAGGTCTGGAGGTGGCAGGCGTACAGCCGGTCGCCCCCCCATTCAGCGGTGTGGTGGTCGCGGAGGTGCTGACGGTGGCCCATCATCCGCAGGCGGAAAAGCTGCACCTGTGCCAGGTGAACGCCGGTGAGGGTGAACCGCTGGCCGTCGTGTGCGGGGCATCCAACGTGGCGCCCGGCCTGCGCGTGCCTCTGGCCCGGGTGGGTGCCCGCATGCCCGGCGGACAGCGTATCGACAAGGCCAAGCTGCGGGGCGCCGAATCCTTCGGCATGCTCTGTTCCGGCCAAGAGTTGGGGCTGGAGGAGCGCTCCGAGGGCCTGCTGATCCTGCCGCCAGACGCGCCGGTGGGAACCGATCTGCGGGTCTATCTGGGCCTGGACGATCAGTCCATCGAACTGAACCTGACGCCGGACCGGGGCGACTGCCTAAGTCTGGCCGGCGTGGCCCGGGAAATGGGGGTGTTGAACCGGCTGCCGGTCCAGGCGCCGGTCATCGAGCCGGTGGCCGCCCAGGGTGAGGCGGCGCTGCCGGTCCAGTTGTCCGCCCCAGAGGCCTGTCCCCGCTACGTCTGCCGGGTGATTCGGGGCATCGACCCTAACGCCCGCACCCCCCTGTGGATGCGGGAACGGCTGCGCCGCTCTGGCCTCAGATCCATCAGCCCGGTGGTGGATGTCACTAACTACATCCTGCTGGAACTGGGCCAGCCCATGCACGCCTTTGACCTGGAGCGGATCGCCGGCGGCATTCAGGTACGCATGGCGGATGCCGGGGAGCGCTTGACGCTCCTGGATGGCCAGGAATTGACCCTGCGGGCGGATACTCTGGTCATCGCCGACGCCCAGCGGGCGGTGGCCCTGGCCGGCATCATGGGCGGCCAGGATTCTGGCGTAGGGACCGGGACGCGCCATATCCTGCTGGAAAGCGCCTTTTTCGCGCCCCTGGCGGTGGGCGGCCGGGCCCGCTCCTACGGCTTGGCCACCGACTCCGCCCACCGCTTCGAGCGGGGCGTGGACCCGGAATTGCAAATTCCCGCCCTCCAGCGGGCGACCCGTTTGTTACTGGATATTGTCGGTGGAACCCCCGGCCCTCTGGTCGAGGCCAACGCGCCGGAGCACCTGCCCAGCCGGGCGCCGGTGCGCCTGCGCCGGCACCGCATCGGTCGGGTGCTGGGTATCGAGATCGACGATCAGACCGTCACCGACATCCTGGAGCGTCTCGGTATGGGTATCCAGGCGGCGCCGGATGGCTGGATCCTGACCCCGCCCAGCGGCCGTTTCGACATTGCCTTGGAAGAAGATCTGATCGAGGAACTGGGCCGGGTATATGGCTATACCGAAATTCCTATGACCCACGCGGTGGCCAGCACGGTCATGGAAGCCCAGCCGGAAACCCGCTTCGATCTGCGGCGTGCCGCCAATCTGCTGGTGGACCGGGGCTACCAAGAGGTGGTGACCTACAGCTTCATCAGCCCGGAACTACACGCTCTGGTGACGCCGGATGACCCGCCCATCAGCCTGGCGAATCCCCTATCCCTAGACCTATCAGTGATGCGGGCCAGTCTTTGGCCGGGCCTGCTGTCTGCGGCCCGTTACAACCAATCCCGCCAGCAGGAGCGGGTGCGGATTTTCGAATCTGGGCTGCGCTTCCGCCGGACGGGGGAGGACATCGACCAGGCTCCCATGCTGGCTGGACTGATCGTCGGCGACCGGTTACCGGAACAATGGGGCGAAGCCCGCCGGAGCCTAGACTTCTTCGATGGCAAGGCGGACGTGGAGGCGCTGCTGGCCTTGGGCGGCGCCAATGGCGAGGATGTCTTTGTGGCCGCCCAGCATCCGGCCCTGCATCCGGGCCAATGCGCCCGCATCGAGCGCCAAGGCAGGGAAGCCGGCTGGATCGGCATGCTGCATCCGGAGTTGGCCCGGACCCTGGATCTGCGGGGCGATGTCTATCTATTCGAACTCTCCCTGCGGGAAATCGCCGAGGGCGTACTTCCCGCCTACCAGGCGTTATCACCCTTCCCCTGGATCCGGCGTGATCTGGCATTATTGCTTGATAAGTCTATAAGTTACCAGAAGATCCGGGATTGCGTTCAATCAGCAGTCCCTGAGATTCTTAAAGACATCCTGATCTTTGATGTCTATACTGGGTCCAATATAGATTCCGGTCGAAGAAGCGTGGCTTTGGGATTGATTTTTCAGGATTCTTCCCACACCCTAACGGATCAGGAGGGAGAATCTTTAATTGGCCGGATTCGTCGGCAATTGTCGGAACAGTTGGGCGCGACCTTGCGGGAATAACAACAATGGCATTAACCAAGGCAGAAATGGCGGAGCGCCTATTCGAGGAGTTGGGCCTCAACAAACGGGAAGCCAAGGAACTGGTGGAATTGTTTTTCGAGGAAATCCGGCTGGCGCTGGAAAAGAGCCAGCAGGTCAAGCTGTCCGGTTTCGGCAACTTTGACTTGCGGGAAAAAAAGCAGCGGCCAGGCCGCAATCCTAAGACCGGGGAAGAGATTCCCATATCAGCCCGGCGCGTAGTAACTTTCCGCCCAGGCCAAAAACTCAAAGCGCGGGTGGAAGCCTATGCTGGAGGCGAATGAAAGCACCGCCGATTTGCCGGCAATTCCCGGCAAACGGTACTTCACCATCGGCGAGGTCAGCGAGCTGTGTGGCGTGAAGCCCCACGTGTTGCGCTATTGGGAGCAAGAATTTCCGCAACTAAGGCCCATTAAACGGCGTGGAAACCGGCGTTACTATCAACGCCATGACGTCATCATGATTCGTCAGATCCGTAACCTGCTGTACGACCAGGGCTTTACCATTGGCGGTGCCCGGCTCCAGTTGTCCGGCGAGCAAGCCAAGCAGGACGTGAGTCAAAGCCACCAGATCATCCGGCAACTGCGGATGGAACTGGAAGAGGTTCTGAAGATCCTCAAGCGCTAGCTGGCCCATCCGGGTGGCAAGGAACGATGCGGGGACATCCCTAGGATGATCCCCGCAGTTGTTTGTGGGCCCGGGAATGCTGGCTTGCCGAGGCGGGTCCTTGCTAGACGGCAGACTTGCTGCAGTGGCACCCATCCGGCCGGTTACGTGCCCTGATATACTGTAAATATATACAGTCTAGCAGGCCGCCATGACCGGGGTCCCGGATTACGCTGAACTCCATTGCCGATCCAATTTCACCTTTCTCACCGGGGCGTCCCATCCCGAGGAATTGGTGGAACGGGCTGCCGAATTGGGCTACCGGGCCCTGGCGCTGACCGACGAATGCAGCCTGGCGGGGGTGGTACGAGCCCACCAAGCAGCCAAGGTGCGGGGGTTGCCTCTGCTGCTGGGTTGCAACCTGGCCCTGGTGGATGGGCCAGGACTGGTGGTGCTGGCCCAGGGCCGGGAAGGGTACGGCAACCTGGCCAGCCTCATCACCCAGGGCCGGCGCAATGCCGCCAAGGGGACCTATCGGCTCAGCCGGGCCGATTTAGATCCGGGCCTGCCGGACTGTTTGGCGCTCTGGCTGCCCGGCCGGGAACCGGACCCGGCGGATGGGCGCTGGCTGGCGGAACGCCTGCCGGGGCGGGTTTGGATCGGCGTGGAGTTGCACCGTACCGGCGCTGATGGGGAGCGCCTGGAGCAGTTGCGCCGGTTGGGCGCTAGCAGCGGGTTGCCCCTGGTAGCGGCGGGGGGCGTATTGATGCACACCAAGGAACGGCGCGCCCTGCAAGACACCCTGACCGCCATCCGCCTGGGGATGCCCCTGTCCGCCGCCGGACTGGCGTTGCACCAGAACGGCGAGCGGCATCTGCGCACCCGCGCCGACCTGGCCCGCTATTACCCCGCCGAGCTGCTGACCGCGACCCTGGACATCGCCGAACGCTGCCATTTTTCCCTGGACGAATTGCGCTACGAATACCCGGATGAACTGGTTCCAGCCGGTCAAACGCCCGCCACCTGGTTGCGCCGGCTCACGGAACAGGGCATGGCCAGGCGCTGGCCGGGTGGGGTGGCGGCGCGGCTGCGGGATCAGGTGGACAAGGAACTGGCCCTGATCGAGGAACTGGGCTACGAGCCCTACTTCCTCACCGTCCACGACATCGTCCGTTTCGCCCGGGAACGGGCCATCCTCTGCCAGGGGCGGGGCTCCGCCGCCAATTCGGCGGTCTGCTATTGCCTGGGCATCACCGAAGTGGACCCGGCCCGCGTCGAGATGTTGTTTGAGCGCTTCATCTCCCGGGAGCGGGACGAACCACCGGACATCGACGTGGATTTCGAGCACCAGCGCCGGGAGGAAGTGCTCCAATACATCTACGCCAAGTACGGACGGGAGCGGGCAGCCCTGGCAGCGGCCCTGATTACCTATCGGCCCAAGAGCGCGGTGCGGGACGTGGGCAAGGCGCTGGGATTGGAACTGGACCAGGTGGACCGCCTGGCCAAGAACCTAACCTGGTGGGATGGCCAACTGGTGCGTCCGGAACGGCTCCGGGAGGTGGGTTTCGATCCCGCCAACCCCCTGATCCGCCGCGCCATGGCCCTAGTGGGCCAGATTCTGGGCTTCCCCCGCCACCTCTCCCAGCACGTCGGCGGCATGGTCATTTCCCGGGGACCCCTGAGCCGGCTGGTGCCCATCGAGAACGCCGCCATGCCGGGGCGCACCCTGATCCAGTGGGACAAAAGCGACCTGGAGGCCCTGGGCCTGCTCAAGGTGGATTGCCTGGCGCTTGGCATGTTATCCGCCATCCGCCGCGCCCTGGACCTCATCAACGGCTACTGGCGGCCCGATCGTCCCCTGGAACTGGCCAGCATCCCGCCGGAGGATCCGGCGGTCTATGCCATGATCCAGCGCGCCGAGACCACCGGCGTGTTCCAGATCGAATCCCGGGCCCAGATGAGCATGCTGCCGCGCCTGCGCCCGGCCTGCTTCTACGACCTGGTGATCGAGGTGGCGATCGTGCGGCCAGGCCCTATTCAGGGCGACATGGTGCATCCCTACCTGCGCCGCCGGCAGGGGTTGGAGCCGGTGGACTATCCCTCGCCCGCCATGGAGGAAGTGCTGGGCCGCACCCTGGGAGTGCCCATTTTTCAAGAGCAGGTCATCAAGGTCGCCATGGTGGCGGCTGGCTTTTCCGGCGGTGAGGCGGACCAACTGCGCCGCTCCATCGCCGCCTGGCGCCGGCGGGGCCATCTGGAGCAATTTGAAGCCCGCTTGTTGGACGGCATGCGCGAGCGGGGCTACCAGGAAGCATTCGCCAAACGGATTTTTCAGCAGATTCTGGGCTTTGGTGAATACGGTTTCCCGGAATCCCATGCCGCTAGTTTCGCCCTCTTGGTCTACGTATCCGCCTGGCTCAAGCATCACCACCCGGCCGCCTTCTGCGCCGCCCTGCTCAATAGCCAGCCCATGGGATTTTACGCCCCCGCCCAATTGGTGGCCGAAGCGCGCCGCCAAGGCGTGGCAGTGCGGCCGGTGGACGTCCTGGTCAGCCGCTGGGACTGCGCCCTGGAGCGGCCGGGAGGAGGGGACTGGCAAATGCCCGGCCAGACGGGACAGCCCGCCCTGCGCCTCGGCCTGAGACTGGTCAAGGACCTGTCCCAGACGGGCGCCGAGGCCCTGGTGCGCGCCCGTATCCAGGCAGCCTTCGTCTCTCTGGAAGACCTGGCCCGGCGCGCTGGCCTCGGCGCCCGGGACCTCGGCGCCTTGGCCGCCGCCGACGCCCTGCGGGGACTGGCTGGCAATCGCCACCAGGCCTATTGGCAGGTCACCGGCGTGCAAACCCCGGCGCCCTTATTCGCGGCGGCCATGCCTGATGCGGGTGCGGAGCCCGTGCCCCTGCTGCCGGTACCCGGCGAGGGCCGGGACATCGTCGCCGATTACGCCAGCCTGGGCCTCAGCCTGCGCCGCCATCCCCTGGCCCTGCTCCGGGAACGGCTCAACCGCCTGGGCCTGGTCAGCGCCCAGCAAGTCAGCGACAGCCCGCCGGGGGGCAGGGTGCGCACCGCCGGCCTGGTCATCAATCGCCAGCGTCCGGGTTCTGCCAACCAGGTCACCTTCGTTACCCTGGAAGACGAAACCGGCCAAATCAACCTCGTCATCTGGAAACGCTTGGCCGAGCGCCAAAGACGCACCCTGCTCGGCGCCCGGCTGATGGCGGTGCAAGGCGAGGTCCAGAAGGAAGCGGGCGTGGTGCATCTGATCGCCCAGCGGTTGTGGGATCACTCGGAACTGCTCGGCGCCCTGACCCCCCGCTCCAGGGATTTCCATTGAGGATGCGGGGCGTTAACAACCCCTGGGCGGTCGGGCAGGTTGGCGATTGTTGCTGGCCGCCAACCTGGTGGCGGGTCTTGATGAAACAGGGCCGTGCGGCGTACGGGCCGCTCCTTGCGAGCGGCGGCGTAGGGTCGATCCCCGCTAGCGCGGGGGAGCCCACGGATTCGGTTGCCGTGTTGGCGCAAGTGGAGGTCGATCCCCGCTAGCGCGGGGGAGCCATAGAGTGACCGCCATGAAAGATGTCAACGAAAGGTCGATCCCCGCTAGCGCGGGGGAGCCCCGCCCGGCCAGAAGTTCTGGGCCAAGCTCAAAGGTCGATCCCCGCTAGCGCGGGGGAGCCCGTGATGCAGCCCGGGCGGGATGTCTCGTTCCAGGTCGATCCCCGCTAGCGCGGGGGAGCCTGGGGCTTGCAGGCGCAGCACGGGGCCGGGCTGGGTCGATCCCCGCTAGCGCGGGGGAGCCCTGAAAAGCAAGCTGGGCGCGGAACTGGTGGAGGGTCGATCCCCGCTAGCGCGGGGGAGCCGACGTTGCGGGCGCTTGTCCGGTGATCGTGCAAGGTCGATCCCCGCTAGCGCGGGGGAGCCATTTGCGCCACCCGCATGTTGCAGCCGTTGGTGGGTCGATCCCCGCTAGCGCGGGGGAGCCGGTGCAAGCGGGCACAAGTCCTTATGCGCGCCAGGTCAATCCCCGCTAGCGCGGGGGAGCCGTGAGGCTGGCGGCGGTGCGCAGGCCGAAGCCGGGTCGATCCCCGCTAGCGCGGGGGAGCCATGCCTGCCCCATGCACGTTCCGCAGCCGGAAGGGTCGATCCCCGCTAGCGCGGGGGAGCCTAATCCGGGATGCCCTGGCGGCAATAGCTGGCAGGTCGATCCCCGCTAGCGCGGGGGAGCCGCTACGGCGGGTGCTGCCGTCGGCGCCGATCAGGGTCGATCCCCGCTAGCGCGGGGGAGCCAGCGCTGCGAACCGCTGGCACTTGTCCAGGACGGGTCGATCCCCGCTAGCGCGGGGGAGCCTTTTCGGGGGGTAGGCGGATGATGGGTTGGGTGGGTCGATCCCCGCTAGCGCGGGGGAGCCGTGCTGGATCATCATGCGTCGGCGGAACGGGAGGGTCGATCCCCGCTAGCGCGGGGGAGCCACTGGGGAACAGAAAAAAGAGATCCTGACGCGAGGTCGATCCCCGCTAGCGCGGGGGAGCCTTGCAACATGGGGAGGCCCTGCCCAAGACCCAGGGTCGATCCCCGCTAGCGCGGGGGAGCCTTTGCGTACAGGCCATCCATGGTCACCCGCTGCGGTCGATCCCCGCTAGCGCGGGGGAGCCCAATTTCCCGGGCCAGGCGGTCTAGGA
>CAZIHO010000046.1:8917-24739 GCA_964538875.1 uncultured Chromatiaceae bacterium | reverse complement strand
GCTGGGCCGGTCTAATCACCCCCAGCCGCCAGGGCCAACACCTCGGCGGCGGCCCGTGTCGCCGCGCCTCCACCGCCGAGCCCCGCCCGTAGCCGGGCGAATCCCGCCAGTTGCGCCCGGCGCGCCGGGCCGTCCGGGTCCAGCAGGGCCAGGGCGGCGGCGGCGATGGCGTCCGGATCGGTGTCGTGCTGCTTGAACTCCGGCACCAGGGGTTCCCGGAGCAGCATATTGGGCAGGGCGATGTAGGGGAAATGGGCCTCGGACAGGCCCAGCCAGTGGCGGCCCACCCATTCGGTGACCCGGTCGATGCGGTACAGCATCACCAGGGGCACCCCAGCCAGGGCCAACTCCAGGGTGACGCTGCCCGCCTTGCACAGGGCCAGGTCGGCGGCGGCGGCCGCCAAGTCTCCCGGCCGCTGGCCGCCGGGGCTGCCCGTCAGAGGCAGTAGGCGAGTTGCCAATTGGGGGTAGTCCCGGCGGGTGCGGGCCAGGGCCCGCTCCAGGGCCGGCGCCAGGTGGGGGCCGGCCAGGGGCACCAGGAACGCCACCTCAGGGCAGTGCTCCAGCAGCCGCGCCGCGCTGGCCGCCAATACCGGCCACAATAGCCGCAGTTCGATGGCGCGGGACGCCGCAAACAGAGCCACCAGGGGACCGCCATGGCCGGGCGCCGCCAGTTCCCTGGCCGCTGGCCGGGACAGGGGGCGCTCCGGGGCCCGGTCCAGCAGGGGATGACCCACCTGGCGCACCTGGCAGCCCATTGTCTGGAACAGGGCGGTGTCCTGGGCATGGGCGGTCAGAATCAGGTCGCTGCGCGCCCCTACCCGGTGGCTGCGGTCCAGGCGCCGGTTGCCCTGACGGCTCCACAGATGTTCTTCCGGTGGCAGATACCAGGCCAGGGGGATGCGGAGCCGGTCATGCACCAGCCGGGCCAGGGGCAGGTTGACGCCGGGATAGTCGATCAGCACCGCCGCTTGGGGCGGGCAGCGGCGCAGTTCCCGGCTCACGGTCCGGTACAGGGCCAGACTGGGCAGCAATTGGCGCAGGGGGTCTACGAAGCCGATGGTGCCCCGCCCGGCGGTATCCGCCAGCAGCCGCGCCCCGGCCGCCGCCATGCGCGGACCGCCCAGGGCGTACAGGTCCAGTGTCCGGTTGCCCGCCAACTGGCGCAGCGCCTGGGTCAACTGGGCGCCATACAGGTCCCCGGATACCTCACCGGCACTGATGAAGAGTCGCAACCCTGGGCCCATGCCCCCTCAGTCCGTCAGCCGCCGGAACGCGAGCACGGCATTGAGGCCGCCAAAAGCGAAGGAATTGGACAGGGCGGCGCGGATTGGCTGGGAGCGGGCCTGGTTGGGTACATAGTCCAGGTCGCATTCCGGGTCCGGCGTGCCGTAGCCGATGGTGGGCGGGATGAGTCCCTCCTGCATGGCCTTGAGGGTCAGCACCGCCTCGATGCCGCCAGCGGCGCCCAGGGCGTGGCCGTGCAGGGATTTGGTGGAGGAGACCGCCAGGCGCCGGGCGTGGGCGCCGAACACGCCATGCAGGGCGCGGGTCTCCACCGCGTCATTGGCTAGGGTGCCGGTCCCGTGGGCGTTCACGTAGTCGATGTCCTCCGGGGCCAGACCAGCGTCTTCCAGGGCGCTGCGCATGGCTCGCTCGGCGCCGTCCGGGTCCGGCAGCACCAGGTCGCCGGCGTCGCTGGACAGACCGCAGCCGGCCAGTTCCCCGTAAATGCGGGCGCCCCGCTGCTGGGCATGGTCCAGGGATTCCAACACCAGGATGCCGGCGCCTTCTCCCAGCACCACGCCCCGGCGTTCCAGGCAGAACGGCCGGCAGCCATCCGGTGCCAGTACCCGCAGCGCTTCCCAGCCCTTCAACATGCCATGGGTCAGGCTGGCCTCGCTGCCGCCGGTGATGGCCAGGTCCACCTGGCCCGAGCGCACCAGCCACAGGGCCTGGGCCGCCGCATGGTTGGAGGAGGAACAGGCGCTGGACACCGCGAACGCGGGGCCGCGAATGCCGTGGATCATGGCCAGGGCGCTGACCGCGCCGTTCAGCATGACTTTGGGCACGCTGAGGGGATAGACCCGGTTGATCTGCTGCACATACAACCGCTTGAAACCCTCGTTGAGGGTCTCGATGCCGCCGATGCCGCTGCCCAGCACCACCGCGCTGCGCAAGCCCAGCTCCCGGTCGATGGTCAGGCCCGCGTCCCGCACCGCCTCCTGACCCGCCGCCAGGCCGAGCTGGGCGAAGCGGTCCAGACGCTGCACCCATTGGGGCTCCATCCGCTGTTCCGGCAGGAAGCCGCGCACCTCGCCGGCGATGGGATATTTGACGCTAGCGGGGTCCACCCGGGTCAGGGGTCCGATGCCGCCTTGACCCGACCGGGCCGCCGCCCAACTGGCGGTGACGTCGTTGCCGAGGGCGCAGATACAGCCGAGTCCGGTGACGACCACCCGGCGCGGGGCTCGACTCATGTCTTGACCTTGGCCGCCACCAGCCGGGATACCTCGGCGGCTAGCCCGCCCAGGGTCAGGTCCTTGGGTTCCTCGGGCAGTTCCACGTCAAACGCCTCTTCGATGGCGAACAACACCTCGAATTGGCTGATGGAGGGGATGTCGAAATCATCCATGGTGGATTCCGGCCGCAGCCGTTCTGGATCAATTTGGGCCTCCTTGGCGATGATCTGGATGATCCGGTGCTGAATGTCTTGGCTCATGGGGATCTCAAACCGGGATGGTGGTCAGGAATCGTCCGGGTCCCCGCAGTGGGACCCGGAGGAGGGAACTTGCTGTTTCAGGCGGTTTACCTCCCGGAACAGGCGCTTGAGCCGGCCGACCGCCAGATAGCGCTCCCGGAAGCGCTCATAGGGCACCGCCGGCATGTCGATATAAACCGCCTTGGGAGGTACATGCTCGGAAACGCCGGCACCGGCCGCCAGCACCGCGCCGGTACCGATGCGCAAATGGTCGGCGATGCCCACCTGGCCGCCCATGGCGACCCGGTCGCCGATCTCGCAACTGCCGGAAATGCCGGTTTGGGCGGCGATCAGGCAACAGTCGCCGATGCGGCTGTTGTGGCCCACCTGCACCAGGTTGTCGATCTTGGTGGCGCGGCCCACCCGGGTGTCGCCCAGGGTCCCCCGGTCGATGGTGGCGCAGGCGCCGATTTCCACCTCGTCCTCGATGATGACGCCGCCGAGGGAGGGAATGCGCAGGGGTTCCCAGGGACCATCAGCCGGTGCCGGACCTCGGCGGCCGGATTCCAGCCCGGTGTCCAGGCTGGTGGCGAAGCTGAAGCCATCGCCGCCGATGCAGGCGTTGGCATGGATGCGCACGCCCCGGCCGATGCGGACGCCCTCGCCGATCCGTACTCCCGGATGGAGCAGACAGTCGGCGCCGATCTGACTGTCCGCCCCGACTGTGACCTGGGCCAGCAGGCAGCTGCCGGCGCCAATCAGGACATTTTCCCCCACGTAACAAAGAGGACCGACCGCAGCGTCGGGCGCGATCTGGGCGGAGGCTTCCACCACCGCGCTAGGATGGATGCCTTGGGGCCGCCGGGGTGGAACCTCAAACCGGGGTAGCAGCCGGGCCAGGGCGTAGCGGGGGCGGTCCACGGTCACGTAGGCGTCCAGCCCAGCCGGCGCCAGATCCCCGGCCACCAGAGCGATGCGGGCCGATGATTGGGCCAGGGCGGCCAGCGCCGCTTGATTCAGTACCAGCGCCAACTGGTCGGGGCCGGCCGCCGCGCCGGGACCCACCACGCCCCGCACCGGTAGCGAGCCATCCCCCACTAGGGTGCCCGCGACCAAGCAGGCCACCCCGGCCAAATCCAGGGGGGCGGCGTCCAGCGTGGGGGTGGTTCGGCTCATCGCTTCGGTTTCTCGCCAGTCCTATCCCCAAGCCCGCGTGTTCCAGGCCGGCCGCCCTAGGCATGGGGTCAATCCTAGTATCGCATGGCCCCGGCGGCTAGCCGCAACCGGGAGCCGGCCCCGTCGCGCAGTCTGGCGGATGGGCTACCCCGGTCCAACACCCCTTGCTCCCATTACAAGCTATTCAATAGGAATCAAGATAAAAACCCCCAGCTCTGGCTGGATAGATTAGTAATTGGTGATTTTCCAATGTTGCTTGCGGGCTATTGCGTTTTTCATTGATCTGGATCAACCTAGACGGATTGAAACCTGTTTCGCCATGCTGCTTCGGCGGCTCCCTACACAGGTGTATTCCAAGTCCCGTGTTTTGTTCTCACCAGGACTAGAGACCCCAGTCATTTGCTGAATTGGATCCGCCAGGGAAACCGGAATGGGGGGTGTAGAAGCCTGGATGGCGAGGAGTCAGGCGGGGACCTGCGCACCAACCGCGCCTCCCGTTGGCGAGCAACCCTGGGGGACGACCCAGGTTCCAGGCGGCGCCCTGGGTCTAGGACCCGTTGCCCCCGATTGGGGTGGCGGACCGGCAATTTCAGTAGCTAGGAGTGTAAAGCCTTGATGACGCGGAAATCCCTCGCCTTGGCCCTGGCCGCCCTGCTCGGCGCCTGGACTAGCGCCGCCACGGCGGAACTAGGCATCAACTTTCCGCCGCCGGCGGCGCCAGTGGCCCAGGAAATCTACGACGTTCATATGCTGACCATGCGCATCGCCACGGTGCTGCTGGTGCTCATTTTTGCGGTGGTCATCTACTCCATCACCCATCACCGCAAGGACAAGGGTTACCAGGCCGACCAGGAGTTCCATCGTACCTGGTTCGGTAATTGGTCCTGGGTCATCGTCCCGGTGCTGGTGCTGGGCGTGGACTTGACCATCGCCGGTTCCGCCCAGAAGACCCTGGAACGCATTTGGGTGGTGCCGAAGGATCAGGATTTAATGGACGTAAAGGTCATTGGCCATCAATGGTGGTGGGAGTTTGAATACCTGGATAAGGGCATCAAAATCGAAAGCCGCTATACCCCCCAGGACAAGGCCGGTGATCTCTATTTGCGGGACGTGGATAACCGGCTGGTGTTACCCACCCATAAGCGGATCCGGTTCCTGCATACCTCGGCGGACGTGAACCACGCCTTCTGGGTGCCGGAACTGGGCTTTAAGAAAGACGCCATCCCCGGCTATGTCACCGAGACTTGGGCGGAAATCACCAAGGAGGGTGTGTTCCGGGGCCAATGCGCGGAACTGTGCGGCACCTGGCATTCCCGTATGCCCTTGGTGGTGGAAGCCGTTTCGCCGGAGCGGTTCGATACCTGGGTCAAGGGTCAGCAGGCCCTGAAGGTGGCCGCGGCCGCTGAAGCCAGCGCCGACAAGGCTTGGTCCCAGGAGGAACTGTTTAGCAAAGGCCAGGATCTCTACAACTCCAAGTGCTCCGCCTGTCACCAAATCACCGGTCTGGGCTTGCCACCCGCCTTCCCGGCCCTCAAGGACAGCAAGATCGCCGTCGGTCCGGTGAAGGACCATCTGGGCATCGTCTTGAACGGCAAGGCGGGCACCGCCATGCAGCCTTGGAACTCGCTCAACGACTTGGAAATCGCGGCCATCGTCACCTACGAGCGTAATGCCTGGGGCAACAGTGGCGGCCTGGTCCAACCCGCCGACGTGAAGGCAGCCCGCTAAATCTAGTTTGGAAGAGGTAAACCCTATGTCGACCGCTACCCTCGCCCATCAGGATCATGGCCATGACCAGGATCACGGCGCTCCCCATGGATTGAAGCGCTGGCTGTATTCCACCAATCACAAGGATATCGGGACCATGTACCTGATATTCGCGTTGATCATGCTGTTTCTCGGCGGCGCCAGCGCCATGGCGATCCGGGCCGAGTTGTTTCTACCGGGCATCCAGTTGTTGCAGCCGGATCTGTACAACAATCTGGTCACCAACCACGCACTCATCATGATTTTCGGCGCGGTCATGCCGGCCGCGGCGGGTCTCGCCAACTGGATGATTCCGCTCATGATCGGCGCCCCGGACATGGCCCTGCCGCGCATGAACAACCTATCGTTCTGGATCCTGCCAGCGGCGGCGACCATGCTGATCCTGTCGTTCGTGGTGCCCTTCTTCCCCGGCGGCGGCAGCCAGATCAACACCGGCTGGACCCTGTATCCGCCCCTGTCCCTGCAAGTGGGCATGTCCATGGATTTCCTGATCTTCGCCATCCACCTGCTGGGGATTTCCTCGGTGCTGGCGTCCATCAACATCATCGTCACCATTTTCAACATGCGCGCGCCGGGCATGGGCCTGATGGAGATGCCGATTTTTGTCTGGACCTGGCTGGTCACCGCGTTCCTGCTGATTCTGGTGGTGCCAGTGCTGGCCGGCGGCGTGACCATGCTACTGTTCGACCGCCACTTCGGCACCAGTTTCTTCAACGCCGCTGGCGGTGGCGACCCGGTGCTGTTCCAGCACCTGTTCTGGTTCTTCGGTCATCCCGAGGTGTATATCCTGATTCTGCCGTCCTTCGGCGTGCTGGCGGCCATCATCCCGACTTTCGCCCGCAAACCTCTGTTCGGCTATGGCTCCCTGGTGGGGGCCATGATCGCCATCGCCACCATCGGCATGGTGGTGTGGGCCCATCATCAGTACACCATCGGCATGTCCCTGGGGGCGGTCAGCTACTTCATGATCGGCACCATCATTATCTCTATCCCGGTGGGACTGATGGTGTTCAACTACATCGCCACCATGTGGCGGGGCTCCATGACCTTCGAAACACCCATGCTGTTCGCAGTGGGCATCCTGCTCATGTTCAGCTTCGGTGGACTCACGGGCGTCATGCTGGCGGTGGTGCCGGCGGATATGCAATATCAAGACAGCATGTTCGTGGTGGCCCATTTCCATTACGTGCTGTTGCCGGGGGCGGTGTTCGGCCTGTTCGCTGGGGTGTTTTATTGGCTGCCCAAGTGGACCGGCCATATGTATGACGAACGGCTAGCCAAGATCTTCTTTTGGACTAACGTCATCAGCTTCAACATCACCTTCTTCCCGCAGCATTTCCTGGGCCTGGCTGGAATGCCGCGCCGCATCGTCGATTACAACCTGATGTTCACCGAGTTCAACCTGATCTCCTCGGTGGCGGCCTTTGCCTTTGGTCTCAGCCATCTGCTGTTGGCCTATATCATCATCCAGACCATCCGGGGCGGCCGTCCGGCGGAGGCCCGGGTCTGGGAGGGCGCCAAGGGCTTGGAATGGGAGCTGAGCTCGCCGCCCCCCTTCCATAGCTGGACCACGGCGCCCCAGTTGGCCAGATGAGCGCGGTACGGAGTTTGCCCAGTATGTCGAACCAGACCCAAGTGTCTCCAGACCTGCGCCGTAAGAATCGCCGCATCGCCTGGTGGTTGGGCGGATTCGCCCTCTTCATGCTGCTCAGTTCGGTGCCCTTCTGGAAAGGCCTGTTCCAATTGCTGAGCCGGGGAACCGGCTGATGGAGCCGAGCCCGGACCTACGGCGCAAGAATCGCCGAACCCTGCTGCTGTTGTCCGGGCTGACGGTGACTATGTTTGGCTTCGGCTTCGCGCTGGTGCCCCTGTATGGCTTGCTGTGTCAGGTGACCGGGAGTCCCTCGGTGGGGCAGCGGTCGGCCCAGGGGCCGGTGGCGCAGTCTGGGGCGCCGGTCCAGGAACGCTGGGTGACGGTCAAGTTCGATGGTACCGTGCATCCGGACTTGCCCTGGAGCTTCGCGCCCCTGGAGCAGAAGCTGTTGGTGCATCCCGGGGAGTCCTACGAAATTCGCTTCTTGGCTGAGAATCGCTCGTCCCAGCCGGTGACCGGCCAGGCGATTCCCAGCGTGGCGCCCTGGGAAGCCACCGCTTATTTCAACAAGCTGGAGTGTTTCTGCTTCCAGCGCCAGACCCTGGCGGGCGGGGAACGGCTGGAAATGCCGGTGCGGTTCGTGGTGTCGCCGGACCTGCCCGAGGACTATCCATCCCTGACCCTGTCCTATAGCTTCCTGCGCAGCACGGCGGACCAGGTCGCCGGAAATTAATCCCTGTACTGATCGGCCCCATCTTCCAATTCAACCATGAGGCAGCTAGATCCATGACCAGTTCAGCCCACGGACAAGCCAATTATTACATCCCGGATCCCAGTCCCTGGCCGATCACCGCCATGCTGTCGGTATTGCTGATGCTGGCCGGGTTGGCCCTCTGGATCAACGCCATCAGTTTCGGCACCTGGATGTTCACTGCCGGTAGCGGACTCCTGGCGTTCATGTTCTTCGGCTGGTTTGGCGACGTCATCCGGGAGAACCAGTCCGACTGCTACAACGCCCAGGTGGATCGTTCCTTCCGCCAGGGGATGTTCTGGTTTATCGCGTCGGAAGTGTTTTTCTTTTTATCCTTCTTCGGCGCCCTCTATTACATTCGTAACATTGCCCTGCCCTGGCTGGGTGGCGAGGGCTACTTGGGGGTAACCCATGAGCTGCTGTACAACCAGTTCAAGTGGGCCTGGCCCAGTTCTGGTCCCGGCCAGGTGGGCGGACAGTTCACCCCCATGGGCGCCATGGGCATTCCGGCTATCAATACCCTGATTTTGTTGACCTCCGGCGCCACCCTCACCTGGGCCCATTGGGGATTGAAAAAGGAAAATCACCGGCAACTGGTGGCGGGTCTAGGCCTCACCATCGGCTTGGGGCTGTTGTTCGTGGTGCTCCAGGCCTGGGAATATAGCCATGCCTACCATGCGCTGAACCTGACCCTCAAGTCCGGCGTGTATGGTTCCACCTTCTACATTCTCACCGGCTTTCACGGTTTCCACGTGACCCTGGGCGCCATCATGCTGATGTCGATCCTGGGCCGCGCCATGAAGCAGCATTTCAGCCTGCACAACCACTTTGCCTTTGAAGCAGTGGCCTGGTATTGGCATTTCGTGGACGTGGTCTGGCTGGGGCTGTTTATTTTCGTCTACTGGATGTAACCAAACCGCGCGAGGGGAAGATTTTTCACTTCCCCCGCCGGCCCGGCGTTGGCCTAGAGCCCGTGGGGCTCGATGAAGCCGGTCAGGTAGCCGATGAAAAGCAGGGCGAACAGCACCAGGGATAAGCTGATGCGCAGGGTCAAGGCGCGCACCACGCGGGTCTTGTCCGCCTCGCCGTCATCTTTGGCCAGGTAATACATCCCCTGGGCCAAGGTGAAGATGATGAAGCCCAATACCAATAGAACAGGAAGTTTGATGATGATGTCCATGGCGGTTCCCAGGAAATGATCGTAAATATTACTCCTTGTTTTGACATGCAAAACAAGGGTCCTGTACTAACCAAGATAGCAGTCTTATGAGACTTGGCGAATACCAATTTCGCTTCCGCGCCGTTCCGACCCTGTTGCTCGCGCTGCCGGTGCCGCTGTTCGTGGCCCTGGGGCTCTGGCAATTGGACCGGGCCGAACAGAAGCGGGAATGGTCGGCAACCTTGGCCGAGCGGGTCCAGCAGCCGCCAGTGCGGTTGTCCGGACCGGTGGCGGACCCGGGCGCCCTGCGCTGGCGTCCGGTGCAGGCGCGGGGCTGGTTTGAGCCAGAACAGCAGATTTTTCTGGAGAACCGTACCCAGGGTGGCCGGCCGGGGGTGCAGGTAGTGACGCCCCTGCGTCTGGAGGGTTCCGATTATCGGGTGCTGGTCAACCGGGGTTGGCTGGCTTTGGATCAGCAGGGCGAGCTGCCGGCGGTTGCGACCCCCGAGGGGCTGGTCGAGGTGAGCGGCGCGGTGGACATTCCCTCGCCACCGGCGTTGGCCCTGGATCAGGGCAGCGCCGCCGGCTGGGGCCGGCGTTGGCCCTACCTGACCCTGGAGCTGTTTCGGGGCACCGTGGCTTACCCGCTGGTGCCGCTGGTGGTTCTACAGAGTCCGGCGGACCCCCATGGCTTCGGGCGGGCCTGGCCCCGGGATTTACCCAAGGAAGGGATGCACCTAGGCTATGCGCTGCAATGGTTCGCTTTCGCCCTGATCGCCCTGGTGATTTATGGGCGCCTGAGCTTGGAACGGATCGATCTGGAGGCAAACCACCCATGACCCTGTCTGAGCCGGTACCGCCCAAGCGCGGTCTACTGCCCTTGGGGGCGCTGGTGCTGGTGTTTGCCTTGCCGACCCTGGCGGCCTGGTTTTTCTATTTGAACCCGGACTATTTGCCCAGCACCCGCTCCAACCGGGGCGAACTGCTGCAACCCCAGGTGCCCCTGGGCGGGGCGGCGGGATTGACCGGGCCGGCGGGGGCCGCCTTCGATCTCGCTGCCCTGGATGGCCGCTGGACCCTGGTGACCCTGGAGTCCAACCCCTGCGCCGATGCTTGCCGGGAGCGGCTGATCGCGCTGCGCCAGATTCGCCTGGCCCTGGGGGAAAGCCAGTTCGGGGTCGAACGGCTGCTGGTGCTCACCAGCGCGGCGGACACAGAGCAGTTGACCCGAGACTTTCCCGGTTTGCGGGTGGCGCTGGCCACCGGCGCGGCGGGCGAGCGGCTGCTGGCGGCCCTGGGTGGTCCAGGTTCCGGTCCGGGACGCCTGTACATCCGGGACCCGTTGGGCAATTTGATGTTGCGTTACGCGCCGGACGCCCCGGCGCAGGACACTCTCAAAGACCTGGAGCGCCTGCTGAAGGCCTCCAAGAACTGGATCAAGGGGGGAACTAATGGCCATCGCTGAGCTGACCCTGACCAAGGCCCGCACCATCCCGGTGCGCCGCTATTACGAATTGACCAAGCCCAAGGTGGTGGCGTTGATTCTGTTTACCGCCCTAGTCGGCATGTTGCTGTCCACGCCTGGCTGGGTGCCCTGGCAGCCGCTCGTGTTCGGCTTGCTGGGCATTGGCTTGGCGTCGGCGGCGGGCGCGGCCCTCAACCATGTGGTGGACCAGCGCATCGACGCCATCATGGAACGGACCCGCAACCGCCCCCTGCCGTCCGGGGACCTGGACCGGCCCCACGCCCTCGGCTTCGCCCTGGGGCTGGCGGCCCTATCCATGCTGATCTTGGGCAGCCTGGTCAATCCGCTGACTGCC
Organism: uncultured Chromatiaceae bacterium; assembly: GCA_964538875.1. Classification (GTDB taxonomy): domain Bacteria; phylum Pseudomonadota; class Gammaproteobacteria; order Chromatiales; family Chromatiaceae; genus CAZIHO01. The sequence goes on along the minus strand of CAZIHO010000046.1, from coordinate 13,771 downwards.
CTGCTGACCTTTGGGGCCTTCATCGGCTACGCGGTGATCTACACCGTCTTTTTGAAGCGTTGGACGCCGCAAAATATCGTCTGGGGCGGGCTGGCCGGCGCCATGCCGCCGCTGCTGGGCTGGACCTCGGTGACTGGCGAGATTCAAACCCCGGCGCTGTTCCTGGTGCTGTTGATCTTTGTCTGGACGCCGCCCCATTTCTGGGCGCTGGCCATCAAGCGCCGGGCGGAATACGCGAAGGCGGGCATTCCCATGCTGCCGGTGACCCATGGCGTCGCCTTCACCAAGCAGCAGATTTTGCTCTACACCCTGATGCTGCTCGCAGTGTCCCTGATGCCGTTCGTGACCCAGATGAGCGGGATCCTCTATCTGGCCGGGGCGGTGGGTCTGGGTCTGGGTTTCCTGTACCGGGCGCTGCGCCTGCTGTTCAGCGACGATGACCGCCAGGCCATGCGCACCTTCGGCTATTCGATCCTATACCTGACCGCCCTATTCGGGTTCCTGCTAGCGGATCATTACTGGCCCCGGCTGGCCGCAGTCCTGTAGGGGAGTCCCATGGCCGAGGACGTTTGGGCGGCAAGATCAAGGGCGGCGGGACAGGGCGCGAATCGCCACGATCACGAACATGAGGCCGCCCAGCACGGCCAGCAGCCCGCCCAGGCCCATGATGCCCATGGCGCCCTTGGCTGCCCAACCATCCAGCCCCTGCGCCAGTCCGGCGGTTTTGCGCTGGATGCCCAGCGCGCCGGACAGGGCCAAGCCGCTGATATGCAGCAATTGCCCCGCGCCATAGACCAGGGGTTGCCAACGCGCCATGGATCCGGACGGCAGGGGATAGCCCAAGCGCGGCAACAGCAAATAACTGAGACCCATCAGCGCCAGGGTGACGCCCACGATGGAGCCGTGGTAATGGGCCGGAATCAGGGTATTGACGCCACCGATCAGCCAGGCCAACAGGCCGCCGGCGCCGAACAGGCCCAGGGAGACCAGCAAGGCCCGGTAGGCGGGCAGCAGGGCCGGGTCCTGGTGCGGCGGCCGGCGCGCCAAGCCCCACAGCAGCAGCAAGCCCAGCGGCACGACCCCCAATCCGCCGCCGTAACGCATCAACTCAGTGAAGGCGACGCGGGCTTCCGCCGAGTCAGGGGCGTAGCCGATCTGAATCAAGGGCACCAACAGCAGGGGCGCCGCGCCCAGCAGGATCAGGCCGCCCTGGCCCCGGGCACCCAGCGCCAGGGGTACGCCGGTGGCCTGGGCGATGGCCAGCCAGGCCATCAGCAACAATTGGGTGTAAAGGAATTGCAGGGCATGGCCAGAACCCCAGAACAGGTATTCAAAATAGGCCTGGCCCTGCCAGACCTCTGCCAGCCGCGCCCAACTCCAGACCAGAGCGCCAGCGCTGACCAGGGCCGCCAGGGCCAGGGTCAGAGCGCCCAGGGCCAGGGGTTGATCGAGACGGGGCCGGCCCCCGTGGGCCAGGTACCAGACCACCTGGATCAATACGCCGGCGGCGAAGATGCCCAGTCCGCCCAGAAACCAGGGCTGGCGCAACACCGGCACATAGTTGCTGAGCAGGGGCTCGCCGGAGGCCAGAAACGGCGCCAGGGCGGCCAGGATGCAGCCCAGGGTAGCGGTGTTCAGGGCCAGGGCGCGCCCACCAGAGCGGGTGGCAGGCCGGGCGGTCAGGCTCCAAACGACGCCAGCGAAGGCCAAGAACCAGACCAGCACCGACAGATCCACATGCACCACCAGGGCGACCCGGAAGAAATCCTGGCCGGGGAACAGGCCTTCCATGCCTGGCATACGGGCCAGCACCAGCAGAATGGCGAACAGACCCGCCAACGCCAGGGCGCCGATGCCGACCTTCAACCAACCCAGGGCCGCCTGGCGGGCCTGGGGGTCGATACCGGTGCCAAGTTCCGCTTCCTCTACCATCGTCGCCATCTCCCCTGGATTCGCCAAGGGAGCCATTGTAGGTGAGGCCGTCCAGATGACACCAACCCGTTTTGCCGCGCTGGCCGCCGCCGCCGCCCTAGTGGCGTTGACGGTGATTCTGCTGGGCGCCTATGTGCGATTATCGGACGCCGGTCTGGGTTGTCCCGATTGGCCCGGCTGTTATGGGCGCTTGGCGGTGCCAAGCGATAGCCAGGCCATCGCCGAAGCCAACGCAGCCTTTCCCCAGCGGGCCCTGGATAGCGGCAAGGCATGGAAAGAAATGCTGCACCGCTACCTGGCCAGCGGTCTGGGGCTGCTGATCGGCGCCCTGACCCTGATCGCTTGGCGCTATCGGCGGGACCAGGGCTTGCCGGTGGCCGCCGTGTCCGCGCTGCTGGTCCTGGTGATCGCCCAGGGACTGCTGGGAATGTGGACTGTCACCTTGCTGGTCAAACCCCTGATCGTGACCGCCCATTTGCTGGGCGGCATGGCCACCCTGGCGCTGCTGGGGTGGCTGGCGCTGCGCCAGGGCTATGCCCGGCCTCCGCTTCCGGGCGCGTCCTTAGCGCGGTTGCGGCCCTGGGCTTGGGGCGGGCTGGCGCTGCTGGTGGGGCAGATTCTGCTGGGTGGCTGGACCAGCAGTAATTACGCCGCCTTGGCCTGCACTGAGTTTCCCCAGTGCGCCGGTGGTCTCTGGTGGCCAGCACCGGATTTCCGGGAGGCGTTCGTGCTCTGGCGGGGCTTGGGGCGCAGCTATGAATTCGGCGTCCTCAACGCCGACGCCCGCGCCGCCATCCACTTGACCCATCGCCTGGGCGCGCTGCTGTTGCTCCTATACCTGGGTGGATTTGCCTGGCAGTGGCTACGGCGCTCTACGGAAACCCTGCACCGGCACCTGGGCCTGGCCCTGCTCGGCCTGTTGTTGCTCCAAGTCGGTCTCGGCATTGCCAATGTGCTGGCCCACCTGCCGCTGCCGGTGGCGGTGGCCCACAATGGCGGCGCGGCCCTGTTGCTGCTGACCCTGGTGACCCTGCTGCATGTCTTGACCCCAACCGCCGGAGCCCGTCCATGACCGCCACCCAGCCCCCGCGTCCCAACCCTTGGTCCTGGATCGGCTGGATCGTCCTGGCGGCGGTCCTCTTGCTGGCCGGCGTCTGGTTCGGCAACCGGATGTTCTCCCTCAATCCGCCCGTCAGCGGGTTACGGGCCGCTACTCTGCTGCCGGTGCCCCGGCCCCTAGCGCCCTTTCACCTCCAGGATCAAAACGAGCAACCCCTGACCCAGGCCAGTTTTCAAGGCCATTGGTCCCTGGTCACCTTCGGCTACACCTTATGCCCGGATGTTTGTCCCACCACCCTGGCCACCCTGACGGCGGTGGGGCGGTTGTTGGACCAGCGGGGGCTCAAGAATCGGGTGCGGTTCGTTTTCGTGACCCTGGACCCGGAGCGGGACAGCAGCGTTCGTCTCAAGGAGTATCTGGCCTATTTTGGCCCGGATTTTATGGGTGGCCGGGGGCCGGAAGCGGCCCTGCGGGACCTGACCGGGCAACTGGGTATCGCCTACGCCAGGGTGGAGGATTCTGGCTCGGCGCTGGGCTATTTGCTGGACCATTCCACCGGTCTGCTGTTGATCGACCCCCAAGCCCGGCTGAGCGCCCTGTTCAGCGCTCCCCACGATGCCCCAGCCATCGCCGGCGACCTGGCCCTGTTGACGCAGCCCTAATACTTACTTTTTACTAGGCATATTCCAATCGAGGACCATTCTATGACCCCCAGCCTGCTTTCCGATTCAGACGCTCCACCTCTGCCCGTCGTCAATCAGATCACCCTGGATCACCCCTGGCAATGGTTGGCCCGGGGCTGGATCGACCTGCGCAAGGCCCTGGGATATAGCCTCAGCTATGGTGCCGTGTTCGTGGGGCTGAGTCTGTTGTTGACCCTGGGCCTGGTGGCGGAACATCTGTTTTTCATCATTCCGCCCCTGATCGCTAGCTTTTTCCTGGTGGCGCCCCTGCTGGGCATCGGCCTCTATCAAATAAGCGCCACCCTGGAACAGGGGCAGCCAGTGCGTTTTTGCCAGGCTTGGCAAGCCTGGAAGAAAAACGAAGTCCACCTCGCCGCCATGGGCGTCCTGTTATTGCTGGTCATGCTAGCCTGGATGCTGGCCGCCAATCTGGTGTTCGCCCTGCTGTTCACCAAGCCGGTTCCCACCTGGGAAAATTTTATTCCCGTGGTGTTTTTGTCCGGCGATAGCACGCTCTTTTTAGTGGTCGGGACCCTGGTCGGCGGCATCATCGCCGCCTTCACCTTCAGCATCAGCGTCATCACCGTGCCCCTGCTCATGGATCGCCAGGTGGACCTGATGACCGCCGTGAAAACCAGCTTGGCGGTAGTGCGCCTGAACTGGCAACCCATGATCCTCTGGGCCGCCTTGATTTTGATGTTCGTCGGCGTGGGTTTGTCGACTTTTTACCTGGGGCTGCTCGTCGCCATGCCCCTGGTGGGACATGCCACCTGGCATGCCTATCGGGATCTGGTGCGGGCCTAGGCGCGCTGGCTCGGGATGCCACCGGCATCCCGAATCTATCGTCGTCACTCAGGCTGCCTGCGGCATCCCTGTCAAACTAGGCGCCTTGGGGTTTCTGCGCCCATTTGTCAGCCAAATCCGCCACCTAAGCCGCTTGCGGCAGGATATCCTTCAGCAACCCAGAGCTGATTCCTTGCGGTTGCCGCGCCCATCGAACGCCGGACCGGCTGGTCATGGGGGCGGCGCGGAATGGTGCGCCAGCCCTCCTGGGATCCGCTGGGTTGGCCCCACACGCCGGAGTGGATCAGGCCGTAGGCGAAGCAAACCACCGGCGACCTGGTGCGGGTCTTCAGCAACGGCGCACCCGGCCGCTAGCCTAATCTCAGGCGGTGCGGC
>CAZIHO010000046.1:6838-8817 GCA_964538875.1 uncultured Chromatiaceae bacterium | reverse complement strand
GCGGGTCTTCAGCAACGGCGCACCCGGCCGCTAGCCTAATCTCAGGCGGTGCGGCTGCTGATGAAGGAGGTTCGACTTGGGTACGTCCAGCCCGATGCCGGTAATCCTGGTGGTCGACGATGAACCGGCGAATCTTGCGGTGTTGTCGGGGGTGCTCGCTTCCCTGGGGCGGGTCCTCGCGGTGACCTCGGGGGAAAGGGCGCTGCGCGCCGCCGCCGGTCCGCCGGTGCCGGATCTGATCCTGCTGGATGTGATGATGCCGGTGTTGGACGGCTACGGCGTTCTCGCTCAGTTGCGGACCCAGCCGGCCACCCGCGATATTCCGGTCATTTTCATCACGGCGCTCAGCGACGCCGTTGACGAGGCCCATGGGCTGAGTCTGGGAGCGGTCGATTATCTGACCAAGCCGGTGAATCCCGCCATCGTCATGGCCCGGGTGCGGGCGCAACTGGAAATCAAGGCGGCGCGGGACCAGCTCCGGGTTCAAAATGCCTGGCTGGAGGCGGAGGTGCGGCGGCGCCTGCGGGACAACCTGCTGATTCAGGAGGTCAGTCTGAATGCCCTGGCCGGCCTGGCCGAGACCCGGGACACCGATATTGGCAACCACATCTACCGGACCCAAGCCTATCTGGAGGTCCTGGCCCGGGGCCTGGCCCAGGACCCGCGTTGGACCGCGGCCCTGGATGGGGAGCGGCTCGATCAGATCATCAAGGCGGCCGCGCTGCATGACCTGGGCAAAATTGGCATCCCCGACCATATTCTCCTCAAGCCCGGTCCCTTGACCCCCGGAGAATTCGAGGTGATGAAGGGCCATGCGCGAATCGGGGGTACGGCCATCGACCGGGCCATCGAGCGCTGTCTGGCCCATCAGGGCGCGGCCTGGGGTCCCGAACGACCCTCGGCCCTGGCGTTCCTGGAGGTCGCCTCGCTGATCGCTACCCACCACCACGAACGCTGGGATGGAACTGGCTACCCGGACGGCTTGGCCGGGGAGGCGATCCCGCTGCCGGCCCGCATCATGGCGGTGGCGGACGTATTCGACGCGCTCACCTCCCCCCGCACCTACCGGGCCGCCCTGTCGGCGGAGGCGGCGTCTGATTATATAATTTCCCAAGAGAGCGGTCAGTTCGACCCGTCCCTGGTGGCCGTGTTCAGGGAGCAGCAGTCCCGCATCGCCGGCATCGCGCGGGAGTTTGCCGACCGGGGTCCGACCGATGGGCCAAGCTACGCCGCGCCGAGGCTCCCAGTTACGGCCGGGGAGAGGGTCCCATGAGTCCCGAGCAGGATGTGCCGCCGATCCTTGGCGGCGGCGCCGCGGAGCCTCGCGCCAACGCGTCGCCAGCCGACTGGCAGACGCTGTCCCGGGACGAGTTGTTGCAGGAACTTCAGCTACGCCAGAGGGAACTGGAGCAGTTACGCAGTCAGTATTTTGATCTTTATGAGTTAGCCACGCTCGGCTTGCTCAGGCTCACCGGCACCGGACTGCTCCTGGAAGCCAACCTCGCCGCCGCCAACCTGCTCCACGTCGAGCGGGGGCAACTCGTCAACCGCCCCTTTGACCAGTGGGTCAGCGCGCCCTACCGCCAGCACTGGCGGCGCTTGTGCGCTAGCTCCTTGGCCGCTGATGGCAGACAGGCACTGGACCTGGAACTGGAGCATGGCGACGGCTCACGGTCCCTCGTCCATGCCGACTGTTGGCGCCACGTGTCCCCCGGCGGGAAAGTGACACTGCACTTGGCACTGACCGGCGTTTCCCCCCTCGGTCACGACAACCAGGACCTCCAGGAGTCGGAACAGACCTTTCGCTTGCTGGCGGAAAACGCCGTCGACCCTATCGTCTGGATCGCTCCCGATGGACACTTCCACTATGTCTCGCCGGCCATCCTGGCTCTAACTGGCTATGGCCCCGAGGAATTTCTGGACGATCCTGGTTTGATGGCGCGCCTCCTCCATCCGGAGGATCTGACCTGTTATCAGTC
>CAZIHO010000046.1:0-6738 GCA_964538875.1 uncultured Chromatiaceae bacterium | reverse complement strand
CGTGATGGGGAAACCCGCTGGATCGGATACCAATGTCGCCCGATTTATGATGAGCAAGGCACCTTACTCGGCCGGTGCGGCAGCTATCGGGACATCACCGATTACAAGTTGGCGCAAGAGGCGCTGTACCGGAGCGAGCAGCGCCTGTTGTTGGCGCAGGCCGGGGCAAGCGTTGGGATCTGGGAATGGAACGTCCAGACCGGTCAGAGTTACTGGTCCCCCGAAACCGAGCGCCTGCTGGGCCTGGCCCCTGGCACCCTGAGGTCCAACGACGACTGGCGGGCGCTGGTCCACCCGGACGATTTGGCCCGCATTGACGCCCAGTGGGGCGGCAACATTGCCCGCCGCGAGGATTTCGAGGTGGAGTACCGGGTGGAACCGACACCGGGGGCGACACGCTGGCTGGTGACCAAAGGCCGGGCCCAATATGGTCCCGATGGACAGGTGGTGCTCCTTTCCGGGATCAACCTGGACGTCACGGACCGCAAGCGGGACATTGAGCGGCTGCGCCTTAGCGAGGAACGCAACCGGCTCCTGTTCGACCGGTCCCGGGATGCCCTGATGCTGACGGCCCCCCCATCCTGGCGCTTTATCGAGGCAAACCCGGCGACTCTCAGCTTGTTCGGCGCAGCCAGCCTGGCCGAGTTCACCCGGCTCACGCCCGCTGACGTTTCACCGGAGCGCCAGCCGGACGGCAGCCGCTCCAGCGACAAGGCAGGCGAAATGATCGCCACCGCGCTGCGCGACGGTTCGGCCTTCTTCGAATGGGAACACCAGCGGCTTGACGGGCACCGCTTTCCCTGCGACGTGCTGCTGACCTGTATCGAGGGAGAGGAAGGCCTGTATTTGCAGGCTAGCGTGCGGGACATCACTGAGCGCAAGGCCGCCGCTGAGGCACTGCGCCGGGAGCGCGATTTGGCGGAAAGCCTGGTCGACCTGGCCCAAGTCATCATCCTGCTGCTGGATGCCCAGGGCCGCATCCTGCGCTTCAACCCCTACCTGGAAGGCATCAGTGGCTATGCTCTGGCCGAGGTGCGGGGCCAGGACTGGATCGATACCTTTGTCCCAGCCCAAGACCGGGAGGCTAGCCGCCGGCTGTTGCAGGACGCCTTCTGCGGTGCTCCCCCCCCCGGCAATGTCAACGCCCTCCGCACCCGGGGCGGCGAGGAGCGGCAGATCGAGTGGCTGTTCCGGACCCTCAAGGATGAGTGGGGCGGGATGCTAGGCTTGCTGGCGGTCGGTCATGACGTCACCGAACGGTTGCGGGCCGATCAGGCCCTGCGCGACAGTGAAGAGCGGCTTAGGATCGTCATTGCCACCGCCCAGGACGCGGTGATCATGATCGACGACGACGGCCGGGTCAGGCTGTGGAACCCGGCCGCCGAGCGGATGTTCGGCTACCCGGCAGCCCAGGCGCTGGGCGCGGTCCTGCACTCGCTGGTCGCTCCCGAACGCTACCGTGCGGCCCAGGCCGCGGGATTCGCCGGATTCCGGGCCACCGGCCAGGGCGCCGCCATCGGCAAGACCCTGGAACTGGTGGCCTGCCGCCGGGATGGTACGGAATTTCCCATCGAGTTGTCCCTATCGGCGGTGCGGATGAAGGACCGCTGGTGTGCGGTGGGCATCGTACGAGATGTCACCCAGCGCAAGCAGGCCGAGCAGGAGTTGGAGCATTACCGGCTGCATCTGGAGGAACTGGTGGAGGCCCGCACCCTGGCCCTTACGTTGGCCGAGGAGCGCAGTCGCCTGATCCTGGAGTCGAGCGGCGACGGTATTTACGGCCTGGACCTGGAGGGCCGTTGTACCTTCATCAACCCTGCCGCCTGCGCCCTGCTGGGTTACGAGTCCCAGGACCTGCTCGGCCGCCCGTTGCACGACCTGATCCAGCATAGCTGGGCGGATGGTCGCTCCTGCCCCGCCAGCGAGTGCCCGATGTGGCTGACCCTGCGGGGCGGCCAGGTGCTGCGCAAGGACGACGAGCGGTTCCGGCATGCGGACGGACATCTGGTCCCGGTAGCTTACTCTTCCCATCCCATCCGGCAGGACGGGGTCATCACCGGGGCGGTGGTCAGCTTTACCGACATCAGCGCCCGGAAGCGTGCCGAGGCGGCCCGGCAGGAAGCGCTGGAGGCGGCCGAGCGGCTGGCGCGGCTGAAGGCCGAATTCCTGGCCAACATGAGCCATGAGATCCGCACACCGCTCAACGCCGTGCTCGGCCTTACTCAGATCGGGCTACGGGACAGCAAGGGCAGCAAGGCCCAGGGCCTGTTCCGGCGCATCAGCGGCGCCGGTCAGGCACTGCTCGGCGCCGTCAACGACATCCTCGACTTTTCCAAGATCGAGGCCGGCAAGCTGACCCTGGAACCTGGCCCCGTAGACCTCAGCGCGCTGTTGTCCCAGGTCACCGAGCAGGTGGCGGAGCGCGCTCGGGACAAAGGGCTCGACTTTCGGATTGAGGCGGCCGCCGACCTGCCGGCCAGTTGCCGGGCGGACGGCCTGCGCCTGTCCCAGGTGCTGGGCAATCTGCTGTCCAACGCCATCAAGTTTACCGGGCAGGGCGCGGTGACCCTGGCCGCCGCCCGGGAGGCGGACCAGCTAGTGGTCAGGGTGGCGGACACCGGCATCGGCATGAGCAGCGACCAGGTGGCGCGGCTGTTTCAGCCCTTCGAGCAGGCCGACGGCTCCATCAGCCGCCGCTTTGGTGGCACCGGCCTTGGGCTGACCATCAGCAAACGCCTGGTGGACCTGATGGGCGGCGAGTTAACTCTGCGCAGCCAGCCTGGCGAGGGCTCGGTCTTCGAGGTGCGGGTGCCCCTGGAGGAGCCGGCCGGCCGCATCTGCTTCCAGCCGCGGGGCCTGGCGGATACCCCGCCCCAGTCGGGCGAGGGCCGGCTGCACGGCTTGGCGATCCTGGTGGTGGACGACCATGAGGTCAATCGCTTGGAACTGGGGGCCATGCTGAACCGGGAGGGCTGCCGGCTGGTCCAGGCAAGCGGCGGCCGGGAAGCGGTGGAGGAGGTGCGCCGGCGCGGTGGGTCGAGCTTTGACCTGGTGCTCATGGACGTTCAGATGCCGGAGATGGATGGCTACGAGGCGACGCACCAGATTCTCGCGCTCGATCCCTGGCTGCCGGTGGTGGGTCTCACCGCCCATGCCATGCCGGCGGACCGGGAGCGCTGCCTGGCGGCGGGCATGCGAGACCACCTGGCCAAGCCGGTGGAGTTGGAGGACTTGGTAACCCTCATCCTCGCCCATGCCCGGGACCGGGGAGGGTCCGGGGCAACCGCCCGGCCGGTGGTCGTGGAGCCGAGCGCGCCGGCGGCCGAACCGGCCCAGGGCTTGATCGATTGGGCGGCCTTGAATGCCCGCTATCGGGACTTCGGGGACTTACTGCCCCGGTTGCTGACCACGGCGGCCCACGGCAGCGCAGGGCAGGCGGCGCAATTGCGGGATGCGGTCCGCGCTGGCGATTGCGGCCAGGTCGCCCGCATCGCCCACAGCGTCAAAGGGACCGCCGGCGGTGTACTCGCCCAAGGGTTGAAATCCTGCGCCCTGCACCTGGAGGAGGTGGCCCGGGCGGGACGGCCGGAGGCGATCTCCCTGGCCCTGGGATTGGCGGACCAGTTGGACCGGGTGATACGGGAGCTGGACGCCCACTTGGAAGCCGCCGCCGCTGGCCATCCGGAACCGGCGGCTCCAGACCCCGCCCAGGTACGGTCGGTGCTGGCCGAGTTGGAGCCCCTGCTGGAGATCAGCGACACTGAGGCGGCGGAAGTGTTCGAGCGGTCCCGGGGGTTGTTGCTGGCCGCCCTCGGGGACCAGGGCCAACGGCTGGCCCGGCAGATCGAAGCGTTCGATTTCGAGGCGGCCTTGGTTACGGTGCGCGGGTCCGGATTGGGACCGGGATCCTGAGTCTGGACACCGGGGGCCTTGATTCCGGCGGGACGGACGCCTGCCTCGCGACCCCGGAACCCTGCTTCATTCGACCCTGGCGGAAGGGTTGCGGATGGGGTTCGGCGCTAGCCCTGACCGAGTTTGTCGGTCCGGGCCCGGACCAGAATCTCCAGTTGCACGCCCTGGTCCCGTGCTAGCTGCAAAGCCCGGATGTTATCTTCTGTCAAGATGGTGCTATTGAGATACACGACTTGTTTGCTTTTGGCGACCAGCAGGTTCATGCCGGGATAGAGTTCATCGACGGTCAGCGACAGGATGGGGCGATAGGATGCGCCGCCCACCCAGCCCACCACCTCGATCAAGGCGTTCACCACCTTGAGGTCGAAATGGGTGCCGCGCTTGCGCAGGATGCGTTGTTGGGTGACCCCGACCGTTTCCCGTTTGCCGGTGATCTGGCCTTCCAAGGTATCCAGATATTCTTGGATCACTGCCAAGATGCGGGATCCCAGGGGAATCTCGGCTCCAGTCAGATGGTCCGGCACCCCGCTACCGTCCAGGTGTTCGTATTGATGGCGCACGATGCGTGCTACTTCGTTGAGCTGGCTAAAGCTCGACAGCAATTGGGCGCCAGCAACCGCATGTTTGAGGTAATCGGCCCGCTCCGGTTGGGAAAGTAGCTCAAAGGGGCGGCTCAATAGGGAACTGGGCAGGCCAACCTTACCGATCTGTAGCAGCAGGGCCGCGAAGATCAGGTCCTGCAGGGACTTGCTATCCAGGTCCATGACTTTGGCCACCCGCCGGGCCAGATCCGCCTTGTTGCGGCCGTTGCGGGGAATACCGGGGGCGGACTCGACCACATCGGAAAAGACCTTGATCGTCTCGATGTACTGGTGTTTGAGGGCTTGGGTGCGTTCCGCGACCTGGGCTTCCAGCCAGGTATTCTGATGGGCAAGCCGTTCGCGGGCTTCCCGGAGTTCCAAATGGATCCGCACCCGGGCCAGCAGGATCGCCGGTTTCACGGGTTTAGTGATGTAATCCACCGCGCCCAGATCCAGTCCCCGCTGTTCGGAATCTTCCGTGTCTAGGGCCGTCACAAAAATCACCGGGATGCCCTGGGTGACCGGGTTGTCCCGCAACGACTGGAGCACTTGGTAACCGTCCATGTCCGGCATGTCGATGTCGAGCAGGATGAGGTCCGGCCTGGGTTCGCTGCTGGCTACTGCCAGACACTGGAGTCCCGAGGTGGCGGCCCTAACCTGGTAGAAGGGCCGCAGGGTCGACGCCAGAATCACCAGGTTCTGGGGCTGGTCATCCAAGATCAGGATGGTCGCTAGAGAAACCTTAGGCGGGTCCGGCGTGGGGGTTGGCGGCGGTTGGATCATGCTATGTCTTCGCTAGCGCGGTCCGAATCCATCGGTTGGGGCGTAACGGCGATGTCGATCGGCCAGCGCCACGGCAGTGGGGATGTTGCTCATGCAAGGGAAGCGGCAGAGATGCCGTTAGGTTGAGCAGGCCCATGATCTGGGCTCCCATCTAACCGAGAAATTGCCTGGTCAAGGGATACCCTACAAGCATACTCGTGCAATCGCCGTCGGACGGATTTTCAGGCTAGTGCGCGGGTGATAAAGGCGATGGAGCTGTTGGAACAACCGCCGTCCCAGGCTTGGATCAGCAGGCACGCCGCCTAATGGGTGGCGCGGGCACGGTTCCCAACGCAGGCTGGCCGGAACCAGCCCGCGCCGGAGCCATGGGGGTGCCTCAGACGTTGAAGCGGAAATGAATCACGTCGCCGTCCTGGACCAGGTATTCCTTGCCCTCGGAGCGGAGCTTGCCGGCTTCCTTGGCGCCCTGTTCGCCCTTGCCGGCCACAAAATCCCCATAGGCGATGACCTCGGCACGGATGAAGCCCCGCTCGAAGTCGGTATGAATGACGCCGGCGGCCTGGGGCGCGGTGGCGCCCTGCGGAATCGTCCAGGCGCGCACTTCCTTGGGACCGGCGGTGAAATAGGTTTCCAGTCCGAGCAGACGGTAGCCGGCCCGTACCACCCGGTTGAGACCCGGTTCCTCCAGGCCCATTTCTGCCAGAAATTCGACCTTTTCGTCTTCTTCCAATTCCGCGATTTCCGCCTCGATGGCCGCGCAAATGGGCACTACCTCGGAGCCTTCGGTGGCGGCCAGGGCACGCACCGCTTCCAGGTGCGGGTTGTGGGCGAAGCCAGTTTCGGCCACGTTGGCGATATAGAGGTTGGGCTTGGCGGTGAGCAGGAACAGGTCCCGGATCTCCGCCAGTTGCTCCCCGTTTAGCCCCAGGGAGCGCACCGGCAGGGCCTGGTTGAGATGGTCCCGGATGCGTTCCAGCAGGTCCTTGCGGCCGAGGATTTTCTTATCCCCGGACTTGGCTTGACGCAAGGTCCGGTCCAGGGCCTTTTCCACGGATTCCAGGTCCGCCAGGGCCAGTTCCGTGTTGATGACCTCGATGTCGGACACTGGGTCCACCCGGCCCGCCACGTGGATCACGTCATCGTCCTCGAAGCAACGCACCACCTGGGCGATGGCGTCCGTTTCCCGGATGTTGGCCAAGAACTTATTACCCAGCCCCTCGCCCCGGGACGCCCCCGCCACCAGTCCGGCGATGTCCACGAATTGCATGGTGGTGGGGATCAGCTTTTGCGGACGGACGATTGCCGCCAGAACCTGGAGCCGGGGGTCGGGCAGGGGCACCATGCCCACGTTTGGGTCGATGGTGCAGAACGGATAGTTCTCGGCGGCGATGGCCGCCTTGGTCAAGGCGTTGAAGAGGGTGGACTTGCCCACGTTGGGCAGGCCCACGATGCCGCATTTGAA
>CAZIHO010000045.1:1563-24849 GCA_964538875.1 uncultured Chromatiaceae bacterium | reverse complement strand
TCCTGCTTCTGCTGGTCCTGCTTCTGCTGATCCTGCTTCTGCTGATCCTGCTTCTGCTGATCCTTGGGCTTGGGCGTTGGTTCGCCCTTATCAGAGCGCTTTTCCTCTTCCAACTGTTTGGCCTGCTCCGGCGGCAGCATGGAGCGGGCCAGGGCTAGATTGTGGGCGGCGTCCTCGTGGGTGGGGTCCGCCCGCAGGGCTTCCTCGTAGGCCTTGATGGCGCCCACCAGGTCCCCCAGTTGGAAACGGGCGTTGCCCAGGTTGAAGCGGGCATCCTGCTTGACGGCGGGCCGCTCCACCTGCTCGAAACTTTTGGAGGCGGCTTCGTACTCGCCGGCCCGATATTCAGCCACGCCGCGCCGGTAGGGATCGGCAAAGCCCTTGGCAGCCTGGTCATATTGGCCATGGCGAAACGCCTCGGCCGCCGCCTGTTCGTCATTTTGGAACCAGCCGGCCTGGGCATGACCGGCCAGGACCATCAATAGGCCCCACAGAGGCCAGCGCCTGGGTGTTGGCGCGGGGGTAGGGCAAGGGGTCAGGGATGGCATACCGGGCTCCTCGGATTCAAAGCCCCTTCCGGCGCGTCGGATGACGGCGGAAGGCGGGCACCAGAATCGCCAACAGGGGCAGGAGCAGCCAATGGAATTGCTCGTTCCAGACCCGGGTGCGCTCGTCCCGCTCGTCCTTGGCGGGTTTGATCCGGTTCGACGCCGCCAGGATGGCTTGGCTGTCCGAATCCTGATAGACCGCGTCCCAATATTGGCCATTGCCGGCCTCGGCCAGGGACTTGAGCAGGGACTCATTGAGCCGGGATTGAATGGGCCGGCGATTCATGTCGGTCAGCATCCCACCCCTGGGCGACGGCACCTGGCCCCCTTCCCGGGTGCCGACCCCTAGGGTCAGGACCCGCACCTCCTTCTTGGCCAGTTCCCGAACCCGGTCCGCCAGCCCAGGCTCGTCGAAATCCCCGTCGGAAATGAGCAAAAGGGTCTTGGCACTATCCTGGGGCAGGCCGTCCAGCAGCATTTCCGCCCGGTCCAGGGCCAGCAACAGCCGGCTGCCTTGCAACTGGGCCAACTCCGTCTCCAGGGCCGGCAGCACCCGGCGGATACTGTCCCGGTCCTCGGTGATGGGGGTGGCCACGAAGGGCACGGATGCGAAGGCGATCAAGCCGATGCGCACCCCCTGATTCAGGTTGATGAGGTCCTGAATTTCCTGCTTGGCCCGCGCCAGCCGGGTCGGGGGACTGTCCGGCACCTGCATGGAGCGGGAAATATCCAGCAACACCAACAGGTTGTTGCCTGGGTTGAACAGGCGCACGTCAGTGTAATTCCAGCGCGGTCCCGCCAGCGCCAGCGCCGCCAGGGTCCAGAGCAGGGCCCAGGCGCCGAACCGGCCCCAGCGCTCTTTGGCGCCAAATTCCCGGCTGCCGGTCAAATGGGGCAATAGGTGGGCGTCCGCGTAGCGGTACAGGGGCCCCTTGTGGGCACGTTCGGTGCTGCGCCACAGCCAATAGGCCACCAGGGGTAGCACCAGCAGGGCCAGGAACCAGAGGGGTTCGGCGAAATGGAATCCCTGCTCAGCCACGGATGCCTACCCGGGTGTTAAAGCGCCGCCGCCCCTCTGGATATAAACCCAACAGCAGCAGACAGCATAGGGCCAAGGCCAGGGGCCAGCGATACAGGGGCGTGGGCAGCCAGGCGGTGCGGGTCTCGGCCTGGGTCTTTTCCAGGCTGTCGATCTGGCGATAGATTTCCTCCAGGGCCTGGGTGTCGGTGGCCCGGAAGTACACCCCCCGGGTGATGGAGGCGATCCGCTTCAGGGTCGCTTCATCCATGCCGAGGTCATTACGGTAGGAGACCTTGCCATCCTCATAAATCGGAATACTCTCTTGGCTGCTGCCCACGCCGATGACGTGAATCCGCACGCCGGCGCGGGCCGCCAGCTTGGCCGCCTCGATGGGGGGGAAGATGCCCGCGTTGCTATCGCCGTCCGCCATCAGCAGCATGACCCGGGAGCCCTCGGGCCGCTCCTTGAGCTTGTGTACCCCGAGGCCGATGGCATCCCCCAGGGCGGTGCCCTGACCGGCCATACTGGGCAGAATTTGGGCCAGTAATTGGCGCACCGCCTGCCGGTCCAGGGACAGGGGCGATAGCACGAACGCCTGGCTGCCGAAGATGATTAATCCCACCCGGTCCCCCTGGCGGCCGTCGATGAAGCGGTCCATGACTCCCTTCACCACCTGCATCCGGGTCACCTGGCGGCTTTCCGAGGAGAAATCCAGGGCGTCCATGGAGTGGGACGCGTCCAGGGTCAACATCAGATCCCGGCCGGGACTTTCTACCTCGGTATGGGGTTCCAGCCACTGGGGCCGCATCAGCGCCACCACCAGGGACAGCCACAACAGGCCCAACAGCCAGGGATAGAGGCGGCTGGTGAGGGCGCGGCCCGGCTGACGGACCAGATAACTGCGCCGCAACTGCTCCAAATGGGGATGCAGAAGGGTGATTTTCTGGCCTTCGACCGCCGGATCATCCTCCTCCGGACGGCGCGGCCAATATTGGTATGCGGCCAAAGGCAGGGCCAGCAACACCACCATCCAGGGCCAGGCGAAGTTAAACAGCTTGGGACCCTCCGGGTTGAGGCGCGGTCTTGGGCTGGTCCCGGGTGATCCAGTTCTGGGCCGCGTCGATCATCAGCAGCCAGGGCCTCTGTTCTGCCGGCGCATAACCTGGCGGCGCATAGGGCAGATCCAGCAGCAGATGGGCCTGGGCGGTCCAGTCGAAACCCTGGGGATCCTGGGCCTTGAGCCAGGCCAGCCAATCCGTGCCGGTAAGTCCGGCGCAGGCGTCCCGGCCGTGGCGGGCCATGGCGATGCGGCGTAACAGTTCAGACAACTCGGAGGCGGTCTGCTGGTGTTCCTGACGGCCCACCCGGCGGCGCAGGTCCCGCAGGCGCCGGGCCGCGTCCCAGCGCCAAGGCAGCCCGGCCAGCACCGGCACGCTCACCCTGGGCAGAAAGCGCCACGCCAGCCAGGCAGCTAGCAATAGCAGGCCGGCCACCAGCCACCAACCAGGGGCCGGCGGCCACCAGGGAATGGCGTCCAGACCATGAATGTCCCGCAGTTGATGGGCTTGGGGTTGCATGGCAGTCAATGGCGGACGTCGCGCCGCGCCCCAGGCTGGGGCGTCCAGGTTGTCATAGGGTGCGCCACCGGGCCCGCTCCTCCAGACCCCGGAACAGGGTCAAGTGAATGTCCTCGTCGGTGCGAACCGGCAGGATGAAGACCCCTAGCCGGTGGGCGATGCTTTGCAGGGTGACGCGGCGCTGCTCCCAGGACTGCCGGTAATGGTGGCGGGCGTTGGGGTCGTCGGTGTCGATTTCGATCAACTCACCGTCGGTGCCAGTGAAGATGATGGAACCCATGCTGGGAATTTCCCAATCGGCGGGATCGTCCACCGGAATCAGCACCAGGGTATGGCGCTGAATCAGGTTGCCCAGGATTTGCTCCAGACTGGCGGCCTCCCGGTTGAGGTCGCCAATGACAAAAATCAGGGAGCCGGTGGGCAAGCCGGTGGACGCCCGGCGCAGGGCCTCCGCCAGGCAATCCACGGAGCGGGCCGTCTCGGGACCCGGCTCAGCCAGGGTTTTGAGCAGCCGCCACAGGGATTGGCGGGTACGGGCCGGTCGAAAGTGTTGCAGGCCGGCCCGGTCGTCCCCGTACACCAGCCCGCCCACCCGGTCGTGCAGGCGGCTGGCGGCCCAGCCGATCAGGGCGGCGGCCCGGGCCGCCTGGATATTTTTGAAGGTGGTACGGGTACCGAAGCCCATGTGGGGACCCTTGTCCACGCACAGCACCACGCTACGTTCCCGCTCCTCCCGATAGACCTTGAGATGGGGCGCGTTAGTGCGGGCGGTGACCTTCCAGTCCATGTTGCGGATATCGTCCCCTTCCCGGTATTCCCGCACTTCCTCGAAGTTGACGCCGGCGCCCCGGAACACGGACGCATACAGACCACCGAAGCTGGAATTGACCAGATGCCGGGACGACAGCCCCAGCGTGTGGGCGGCGTGCCTGAGTTCCAGCAGATCGTCGAGGCGCGGATAGAGGGCCATGGGGGCCGCCAGGCGGGCCTTAAGGAATGGCGACCAGATTCAACAGGCGACTCACGAAGTCGTCAGTGGTGACGCCCTCCGCCTCCGCCTCGAAGGTGAGCAGAATCCGGTGCCGCAGGATTTCCGGCGCCACCGCCTGGATATGGTGGGGCGCCACGAAATTATCCCCATCCATCCAGGCGCGCGCACGGGCGCAGCGGGCCAGGGCGATACTGGCCCTGGGCGACCCTCCGAACCGGCACCAGCGGGCCAGGTCCTTGTCGTAAGCCTTGGGATTGCGGGTCGCCTGAATCAAATCCACGATGTAGGAGTTGAGCTTGGGGTCCAGATAGAGTTTGGCCACGTCCTGGCGAATCAGGAACAGTTGGCCCTGGCTGAGGCGCCGCGCCGGGGGCTTGGGCTCCTCCCGCAACTGGTTGCTGTCCAGCTCCAGTATCTGCAATTCCTCGTCCCGGGTGGGATACTCGACCCGCGCCTGCATCAGGAAGCGGTCCAACTGGGCTTCCGGCAAATGATAGGTGCCTTCCTGCTCCACCGGATTCTGGGTCGCCAACACCATGAACAGGCGCGGCAAGGGATAGGTACGCAGACCCACCGTGATCTGATGTTCGGCCATGGCTTCCAGCAGCGCCGACTGCACTTTGGCCGGCGCCCGGTTGACCTCGTCCGCCAACAGAATGTTGTGGAACAGGGGGCCGGGCCGAAATTCGAACTCGCCCTTTTCGTGGCGATAGATGTCGGTGCCGATCAGGTCCGACGGCAGCAGGTCCGGTGTGAACTGGATGCGGTGAAAATCCCCTTCCAGGGCCTCCGCCAAGGTCTTGACTGCGGTGGTCTTGGCCAGGCCGGGCATCCCCTCCACCAACAGATGGCCATTGCTCAACAGACAGATCAGCATGCTGTCGATGAATTTCTTCTGGCCGATGACGCGGGAGGCAACGTGGTCGCGAACGATATTAAGATCGGACGGAGTCATGACTGAGCTACTACTTCTGGTGGAGGGACTGGGACCAAGGGGCAAGCCACGCAGGCTATTGGCGTCTAATCCTGACCGGAATTTTCCCCGGTTGCAAGCCTGGTTTACTCCACCCAGCCGGTGGCCTTTATGCACAGGCCAAAATCGTTACCCCAAGTCCCGGAAGCTTGTCAAGTAGCGGCAGCCGTATTTGACCGGAATCCACAACTCATTGTTTTAAGACATGAAAAAATATTGGCCAAATTCTCGCCAAGGTCGGGGAAAGCCAGCAATGGCGCGGCCTGGCGGCCGATACCCAGGACTTTCCCACACACTTATCCACAGACTCTGTGGGTAACCTGGCATTGGCCTGCCAGCACCAGGACAACGCCCAGCCCCAAGGGGGCAGTCGGCCGGAAATCCCGGCTCCGGCCGCCGCCCCTGGGCGGTTATGCACAGCCCCAGGCGGCTAACCCAACAGCCCCTGGGTTGTCAAGAGACCAACACGGATTCCGGCCACGCCAGATAACCAACTGTTAGTAAAGGGAAAAAAATATTGTGCAAATTCTTGCCAAGATCGGGGAAAGCCAGCAATGGCGCGGCCTAGGGGCCGATGCCCAGGACTTTCCCACACACTTATCCACAGGTACGGTGGGTAACCCGGCAACGTCCCGCCCGCCGGCGGGGCCAGGGTCAGACCCAAGACGGCGTTCCACCGGAAAACCTGGCTCCCGTCGCCCGCTGTTGCTTGTTATACACAGCCTAGGGGGGGCTAACCCAGCACCCCTGGGTTGTCAAGAGACCAACGCGGATTCCTGCCGATCCAGTTAACCTATTGTTATTAAACAAAAAAAATATTGTGCAAATTCTTGCCAAGATCGGGGAAAGCCAGCAATGGCGCGGCCTGGCGGCGAATTCCCAGAACTTTCCCACAGACTTATCCACAGAGTCTGTGGGTAACTGCAAAACCCCAACCAGCCCATAGGAATAACGGCCATACTTCAAGCCAAACCCAGGACCCCTGACCAACCCCTTGTTTTAACGATTATTTTTTACCGGCGCACAAATCTGGCCCCAATTCCGCCCGGCGCGGGCTCCATCCGTTATAATCGCGCCCCCCGTCCGAGGACCCTATATTGATCGAATCACTGCGCAACATCGCCATCATCGCCCACGTTGACCACGGCAAAACCACCCTTGTGGACGAACTGCTGAAGCAGTCCGGCACCCTGGGCGACCGCTACGGCGAGGTGGAACGGGTCATGGACTCCAATGACCTGGAGCGGGAACGGGGTATCACCATCCTGTCCAAGAACACCGCCATCACCTGGGGCGATTACCGGATCAACATCGTCGACACTCCCGGCCACGCCGACTTCGGCGGCGAGGTGGAGCGGGTGCTGTCCATGGTGGACTCGGTACTGCTGCTGGTGGACGCGGTGGATGGCCCCATGCCCCAGACCCGCTTTGTCACCCAAAAGGCCTTCCATCACGGATTGCGGCCCATCCTGGTGGTCAACAAGATCGACCGGGACGGCGCCCGGCCCCATTGGGTGGTGGACCAGGTGTTCGACCTGTTCGACCGCCTGGGCGCCACCGAGGAACAACTGGATTTTCCGGTGGTGTACGCCTCCGCCCTGCAGGGCTACGCCGGACTCACCGACGAGGTGCGCTCCGGCGACATGACGCCCCTGTTCCAGACCATCGTCGAGCATTGCCCGCCACCGCCGGTGGACCCGGAAGGCCCGTTCCAGATGCAGATTTCGACCCTGGACTACAGCAGCTACGTGGGCGCCATCGCCGTGGGCCGCATTGCCCGGGGCCGGGTCCGGGCCAACCAGCAAGTGGTGGTGGTCAAGGACGACGGCGTGCAACACCGGGGCAAGATCGGCCTGGTGTATGGCTACATGGGGCTGCGCCGCTTCGAGGTGGAGTCCGCCGAGGCGGGCGACATCGTGGCCATCACCGGCATCGAGGCGCCCAACGTGTCCGATACCCTGTGCGATCCCGAGCGGATCGAGGCGCTACCGCCCCTGCGGGTAGATGAACCCACGGTGACCATGACCTTCCAGGTCAATACCTCTCCGTTCGCCGGCCGCAGCGGCCGCTATCTCACCTCCCGCCAGATCAAGGACCGCCTGGAACGGGAACTGATCCACAACGTGGCGCTGCGGGTCGAGGAAGGCAACGATCCGGAAAAATTCCGGGTGTCCGGGCGGGGCGAACTGCATCTGTCCATCCTGTTGGAGAATATGCGCCGGGAAGGCTATGAAATGGCCGTATCTCGCCCGGAGGTCATCTTCCGGGAAATCGACGGCATCATCTGCGAGCCCTACGAACAACTCACCCTGGACCTGGAAGAAGGCGCCCAGGGCGCCATCATGGAACTATTGGGCGCCCGCCGGGGCGAGTTGCGGGACATGATCCCGGATGGACGGGGCCGGGTCCGGCTGGACTACATGATCCCCTCCCGGGGTCTGATCGGCGTCCAGACCGAGTTCCTGACCCTCACCTCTGGCGCCGGCCTCATGTACCACGTGTTTGACCACTATGGTCCGGCCCATTCCGGCGGCATCGCGCCCCGTCCCAACGGCGCCCTGATTTCCAACAGCACCGGCAAGGCCCTGGGCTACGCCCTGTTCAACCTCCAGGAACGGGGCCGCATGATGGTGGGACCCGGCGAGGAAGTGTACGAGGGCCAGGTGGTGGGCATTCACACCCGGGACAATGACCTCACCGTCAACCCCCTCAAGGGCAAGCAACTCACCAACATCCGCGCCGCCTCCAAGGACGAGAACGTGCTCCTCACCCCGGCCCTGCGCCTCACTCTGGAACAGGCCCTGGAATTCATTGAGGATGACGAACTGGTGGAAGTCACCCCCGCCGCGATCCGGGTGCGCAAGCGCCATCTGAAGGAATTCGAGCGCAAGCGCGCCGGACGCATCTAGCCCCAACTCCGCTGCCGGGCCCGCTCACGGCTGTAACGGTGCCAGGCGCGGCAACAAGCCCTAGCCGTCTGGCTGGTCCCAGCAGGAGCGGGTAGGGGGGCCGGGCACACCCCACCCGGCCCCTGGGGCAGTCAGGGCCGCCGTGCCCGGCTCAGGGCAAATCCGCCAAGACTTCGTTCAATAGCTCCAAGGCCAAGTCGTATTCGAATTGCTGAATATAGCGGCCCAGAATCCGGCTCCTTTGGCCGAGCGCCGGGGCGATCTGGAATTGGCCCTCCCTAAACAACTCCCCGGCCTGGATGTCGGACTCGGCCAGCAGGGCCGCCAGGCGTTGCATGAGTTCCCTGACCTGGGGCGAGACTTGTTTCGGCTCGGATGCCGCAGCCGCCTCCGGCGGCGCCAGCAGGTCGCGCAGTTGCCGGGTGGTACCCTCCAAAACGTCCGCCAGCCGGAGCAGGTGGTGCAGAAGTTCGTCCTCCGGGCGACCATCGCGAATGGCCATCTCCAGGGCCAGGGCCCTTTCACGGATCGTCACCGCGCCTAGGTTGCCCGCCGCGCCCTTCAGGGAATGGACGATGCGTCCCGCCTCTTCCAGGTTGCCGTCCGCGATGCACTGACGGGCCAGGTCCATGTCCTGGTGGTGGGTGTTGGCGAACTGCCCGAGCAGGCGGAGATAACTGGACATCCGGTTCCGCAGGGTGCGCAATCCGGCGTCCACGTCCAGGCCGGGGATGCCGCGCAGCCGGTCGAGGCGGCCTATTTCGTCGCCGGCAGCCCCGGCCCCGTCCGGCGCCAGCTCCCTGACTGGCAGCCAGCGCCGCAGCGCCCCATAGAAACGCTCCGGATCCACCGGCTTGGCGACGTGATCGCACATGCCGGCCTCCAGACAGCGTTGCCGTTCGTCCTCAAAGGCGTTGGCGGTCATGGCCAGGATGGGCAGTTGGGCGCGGCCCGGCAGGGCATGGATGGCGCGGGTAGCCTGAAGCCCGTCCATCACCGGCATCTGCACGTCCATGAGCACCAGGTCGTAGGAGTTCTGCCTCGCCATCTCTAGGGCGACCTGGCCGTTGCCGGCCAAGTCCACCTCCAGTCCGGTGTCTTGCAACAACTCCATGGCCACCTCCTGATTCACCAGATTGTCCTCGGCCAGCAGAACCCGGGCGCCACGGTAACGGGCCAGATCCTGGAAGGCGGTATCCGGCACCTGGTCCGGGCCGGGGGCCAGAAGGTCGGCAGGGATGTGATCGAACACCTCCGCCAGGACATTAAATAGGGCGGAACGGGTCACCGGCTTGGGAAGGAAGGCCGCGATGCCAGCCGCCGCCTTGTCCTCGGGGCGGATGCCGTGGCTGAAGGCGGACACCAGGATGCGGACCGGGGGGGTGGCGAGTTGCATGGCCTGGATGCCCCGGGCGGTGGCTAACCCGTCGATACCGGGCATCTGCCAGTCGATAATAACCAGGGCATAGGGCTGGCCGGCCGCCTGGGCCTCGGCGATGACCGCCAGGGCCCGCTCGCCGGACTCCACCAGATCCACCAACAGGCCCATGGCGGCCAGTTGTTCCCGGAACACCGCCCGGGCGTCCTCCAGATCGTCCACCACCAGGGCCCGCTGACCAGCCAGGTTGGCGCGCAGGGCGCGGGGTTTGGGTTGGGCGGTGCTGATCTCGAATGGAATCTCGAACCAAAAGCGGCTGCCCCGGCCCGGCTCGCTTTCCACCCCCAGCCGGCCGTGCATCAGTTCCACCAGCCGGCGGCTGATGACCAGTCCCAGGCCGGTGCCGCCATACCGGCGGGTGGTGGTGTTGTCCGCCTGCTCGAAGGCTTGGAACAGGCGGGCGGTCTGTTCCGGGCTGAGCCCGATGCCGGTGTCATGCACCTCGAACCGCACCCAGACCTGGTTGCCCTCCCGCTCCATCAGGCGGGCGCCGAGGCTAATCATGCCCGACTCCGTGAACTTCACCGCGTTGCTAGCGAAGTTGAGCAGGATCTGCCCCAGCCGCAGTTCGTCGCCCTGCAACATGCCGGGCAGTTTAGGATCGATGTCGTCCAGCATCTCCAGGCCCTTTTCCTGGGCCTTTTCGCAGATCAGGTCGCAGACGCCGGTGAAAACCTTTTCCAGCTCAAAATCGCCCCGTTCCAGGACCAGCTTGCCGGCCTCGATCTTAGAGATGTCCAGGATGTCATTGATGATGCCCATGAGGTGCTGGGCGGCGCTGGATACCTTGGCCAACTGGTCCTGCTGACGGGGATCCACGGCGCTCCGGCGCAGCAGATGGGTCAAGCCGACGATGGCGTTCATGGGGGTGCGGATCTCGTGGCTCATGTTGGCCAGGAACAGGCTCTTAGCCTGGTTGGCGATTTCCGCCGCCTCCTTGGCCGCCGCCAGTTCCAGCTCGGCCCGGCGGCGCATGACGATGCGCCACAGGTCGTTGCCGATGAGTTGCAGTTCCCGCACGTCCGCGTCGTCGTAGTCCGTGCCCTTGTTGCCCACGCCCATGAGGATGTGCACCTGGCCGTCCTCGATAACCGGCACGCCCATGTGGCGCACCAGATGAGCATGGCCTTCCGGATAGCCGCGACGGCCTTCCTGGTGCTGGTAGTCGTTGTGGACCACTGGCTGGCGCAGGCGCACCGTATCCGCCCAAATGCCCGCTGCCGACACCGGGTAATGGTTGTCATAGCTGGCCGAGCAGTACTGGAGGGTGCCCTGGGTCCAGGTCACCAGCTCGATGGTCTGCTGGTCTTCGTTGACGAAGTGCAAATAGCCGATGTCGCTGTCGGTGAGCCGGACCGCTTCCTCGATGCCCAGTTGCAGCAGGTCCCGCTCCTCCAGTTCGTTGGCCCGTTGACTCATGGCGAACATGGCGTTCAGCCGCTGATCGCTCTTGGACAACAGGCGGTTGGCGGCCACCAGCTTTTCGGTGCGTTCCTTGACCAGATCTTCCAGGTGCATGCGGTGGCGTTCCAATTCCGCCTCCACCCGCTTGCGTTCACTGATGTCCTGCAAGGTCCCCATCATGTAATCCACCCGGCCATCTTGGTCCTGGTGGGGGAAGCCCCGCACCTCGGTCCATTTGATCTGGCCGCTGCGGGCGCCGCGCACCTGCACCTGGATGCTGAAGGGCTGGTTGGTCTCCATACCCCGCTGGAGGTTTTCCACCACCCGGACCCGGGAGTCCGGGAGGTAGGCGTCCAGGGCGGTGTCCAGATCCGGCTTAAAGTCCAGGGGCAACTCGACGATGTCGTACACCCCTTCGGTCCAGAGCACGAGGTTGCGCTCTAGGTCGGCCCGCCAGCCCCCCACCTGACCGATGTGCTGGCTTTCCCGCAGGAAGAATTCACTCTCGCGCAGCTTTTCCTCCGCCAGCTTGCGGGTGGTTATATCCTGATGCAGACAGTATAGATAGCTCTCCCCCGCCCACTGCACGCCATTGACGCTGATCTCCACGTCATATTGGGTGTTGTCCTTGCGCCGGTGCCGGGTCTCCACGTTGATGTGTTCCAGCCCCAGGGACTGGAAATGCGCCAGCACGACATCCCGGCTGATTTGCACGTCCCAGTCCCAGACATGCAAACGGGCCAGTTCCTCCGGCGGGTAGCCCAGCATGTCGGCGAAGGCCGGGTTGAATTCCACCAGGCTGCCATCGGTACGGAATAGGGCGATGCCATCCCGGGATTGTTCGAACAGAATGCGGCGGCGTTCGGCCTCGTCCGCTAGGGCCTTCTGGCTGCGCAGACGCTCGCTGATATCCCGGCTGACGCCGAACAGGGCCGGGGCGCCGTTCCAGTGGCCGGCCACCACCCGGGTCTCCACTGGAATCAGCCGTCCATCCGCAGTTTGCAGCGGGATGGGGCAATAATCCAACCGGCCCGCCAACATCTCCGCGACGATATGCCCGGCTTCCTCCCGCCGCGCGCTGGGATGAACCTCCAACAGGTTGCGGCCGGCTAGCTCTGCTTCCAGATACCCCAGGCGCTCCAAGACCACCCGGTTGACTTGCTGAATGGCCCCCTGGCCGTCCAGGACGAACAGGAAGTCGTCGATGGTGTCGAAAAAGGTGCGGAAATTGGCTTCGCTGATACGCAGGGCCGCTTCCATGCGTCTGAGTTCGGAGATGTTGGTGCCCACACCCACTAAGACTGGGCGGCCCTCCAACTGGATACGGATGCCGGTAAAGAAGGTGGGCGTGCGCAACCCCCGCTTACCCACTAGCACCGCCTCGGCGGTGCTTTGTCCCCGCTCGAACACCTCGCCGATGCGTTGGGCAATATGCTCCCGGTCGCTGCCCTCGAACATCTCCAAGGCGTTGAGCCGGGCCATCTCCCCGTAGTCCCGTTGCGCGGCGAGGGCAATATTCTTGTTCCAAAAAAGGAAGTTGCCCTGGGTATCCAGGGCGTAGAACACGCCGGGAATGGATTCCACCAGGGTTTCCCGGAACGCGCGGGCCTCCTGGGCCGCCGCCTCGGCGGCGTTGCGCTCGGTGACATCCCGCCAGACCGCCGCTAGGTAGGTGGTGCCCGCTACCTGCACCGGCCGGTTGCTGGCCCAGATTTGCCGGACCGAGCCATCCTTATGGCGGTGTTGGATCTCGAAGTCGCCTCCGCTACCCTCGGCGAGGGTGCGAATGGCGTCGGTCACCTCCGCCCGCCCTAACACCGCCTGCAAATCCGCCAGGGTCAGGCCGGCGAATTCCTCCCGGCTGTAACCCAAGCCCTGGCAGGCGGCGTCGTTGAATTCCACGAACTCCAGACTTTCCGGGTCGATGAGGACGATGCCGTCACCGGCTTGGCTGACGATGCTGCGGTAGATCTCCTCCCGGGCCAGCAGTGCCTCCCGGGCGCGCTTTTGTTCGCTGACGTCGCTCCAGACCGACAGGATGTGCTCCCGCCCCTGCAACTCGATGATCCGCAGGCTGATGAGCACATCGATGAGGCTGCCATCCTTGCGGCGATGCTGAATTTCCAGGGTCAAGGCGCCGGTAGCCCGTAATTCCGCCAGGTTCTCCCGGAACAGCCGCTCGAACTCCCCCGCCGGCATAGCCTGGATATCCGGCAGGTGCAGTTGCCGGAATTCTTCCGCCGTGTAGCCGAGCAGAGTGTAAGAGGCAGGATTGAACTGGCGGAAACGCTGGGTGTCCAGGTCCACCAGGTCGATGCCGACGCTGGCCTGGTCGAAAATGGCCCCCAGCATGGCCTCCCGTTCTTCCAGGGCGCGCTGCTGGGCCTTGCGCTCGCTGATGTCGCGGGTGACGGCGATGATCACGTCCTGGCCGCCGATACGGGCGCCGCTGGCGCTCACCTCGGCGTCGTACAGGCTGCCGTCCCGGCGGCGGTGGCGGGTCTCGAAGGTGCGGCTGACCCGGGTCAGATCGGCGAAGCCGGCCCGGATCTCGGCCTCGGTCAGATAGGCCTCGAAGTCCCAGGTTTGAAGGCGTACGACCTCTTCCAGGGAATAGCCCAGCAGTTCCGCGAACCGGGGATTGGCCTCGATGACCCGGTGCTCCTGGTCGAAGATAGCAATGCCGTCCCGGGAATTCTCGATGAGCACCCGGCGCCGTTCGGCGTCATTTTCCTGGGCAATTTGGGCCGCTTTTTCAGCACTAATGTCCCGCCAGACGGCCACGAAATAGCCCCGGCCCCGCAACTGGATGGCCTGCACGCTTAGCTGGACATCCAGAATCCCCCCGTCCTTGCGGCGGTGGCGATTCTCGAAGCTGGCATGGCCCGCAGCGCGAATCCGCTCCGTGTGTTGCCGGATCCGGACCGGGTCCCTGTCTTCCTGGGTCGCCTCCAGGGACAGGGCCAGCAGTTCCTCCCGGGTATAGCCCAACATGCGGCAGGCGGCGTCGTTGACTTCCACGAACCGCAGGTCTTCCATGTCCACCAGTTCGATGGCCTCGCCCGCCTGGTTGAAGATGGCGCGGAACAGTTCTTCCCGCTCGTGCAAGGCGGCGCTGATGCGGCGCTGCTCGGTGATATCCCGCCAGATACCGACGAAGTAGTCCTTGTCCTGCAAACGCAGCGTGCGCACGCTGACCTGGGCGTCCAGAATGGCCCCATCTTTGCGCCGGTGCCGGGTTTCAAACTTGGCCCAGCCCTGGTCCAGAAGCTGGGCGGTGGTCGCGCGCATGGTGGTTTCGTCCCACTCGGCCTGGATATCCGCCAGGCCAAGGCCCAACAATTCCTCGCGACTGTAGCCCAGCATGTGGCAGGCGGCGTCGCTGACCTCGACGAAGCGCAGGGTCTCCGCATCCACCAGGTCGATGGCCTCGCCCGCCTGGTTGACGATGGTGTGATACAGCTCTTCCCGCTCGCGCAGGGCCTCCTGGGCCTGGCGCTGGCGGGTGATGTCCCGGGCGATGCCCAGGACGCCGATGAGGCGGCCGTCCGGCGCCCGCATGGGGGTCTTGATGGTCTCGAACAGGCCGTGATAGCCGCCTACGGCGAAGGTCAACCATTCCTCGTTGCTGGTGGGGCCTCCGGCCTCAATGGCCTTGCGGTCATTGGCCCGGAAGAATTCTGCCAATTCCTGGTCAAAAAAGGCGTAGTCGTTCCGACCGAGGATGTCCGCCTTCTTGGCGCCGAAAAACTGCTCGAAGCGGGGGTTGCAATCCAGGTAAAGGCCGTCCGGGTCCTTCAGCCACACCAGGTCCGGCAGGGTGGCCACCAGAGTGGCCAATTGGGCCCGTTCCTGCTCTAGGGCGAGGTGGGTCCGATGGCTTTCCGTGACATCCCGGAAGGTCCACAGGCGGCCCAGTTCTCCGTCGATTTCCAGGGGCCGGGAACTCTGTTCATAGATCCGGCCATCCTTGAAATGCAGGACATCGAAACTGGTCTCCCGGGTGGCATAGAGAGCGCGAACCCGGCGGAGAAAGTCATCGGGGCTGACCAGTTGATCGCGCACGAAGCTCAATAGGCGTTCGCTGTCGCCCTGCCACAAGAGGTCATCCGGGATCTGCAACAGATGAGAGAAACGGGGATTAGCGTTGATGATCCGGCCGTCCGCGCCCACCGCCAGGACGCCCTCTGCCGTGGCTTGCAAGATGGCTTGCAACTGCCGTTCCTTGCGCTCCACCGCTTCCCGGTCCAGCAGCCGCTCCAGGGCACGGCCAATATGGGCCGCCATGTCCCCCATGGCTTGGAGCGTGGATTCGGGCAGCCAGGGAGTTACCCGGTTGGCCAGCAGCAGGCAGGCGCGGGTGATCCCGCCCGCCCGCACCGGCAACAAGCTAGTGGCTTTGATCCCTTCTTCTTGCAGAACGGCATCGCGGATGAGGTCTGGATGGGTGCACCAGGCGGTGGCCTGGCCGCAACTACAGACCAACTGTCCCGCAGATAGGGCGAGGTCAACGCCGATGCGGGTCAGCAAGGCCTCCAGGCGGGGACCGGACCCCTGGCCAAACCCCTGGCAGGCCGCCAGTTGATATCGGCCGTCAGCGCCGACCCAGAACAGGGCGCCGGCCTCCGGCTCCGCCAGACGCATGGCGCCGTCGAGCAGGATCCGGGCCAGCCCGTCGCGACCCTGTTCCATGGCGGCCAGGCTGAGGTCCCGCTCCAGGGCCAACAGGAGTTCGCCCCGTTTGCGGCCGCTGATGTCCGCCAGGGAACCGACGATCTCCCGCGGCTCGCCATCGCTGCCATAGAGGAGGTGGCCATGTTCCGCGCACCAGCGCCAACCGCCACCCCCGGTTTGGATCCGGTATTCGAATTGGTAACTCGCCCCCTTTGCGGCCAGCAAGCGGTCCAACTGGGCTAGGACGGCGGCCCGGTCCTCCGGATGGATGCCATTGACCCATTCCTGGCGGCCGCCGGGCTGGTAGTCTTCCGGGTAGTCCAGCATACGCGCCAGTTGGGGACTCCAGGTGGTGCGATCACGGGCGAAGTCGTATTCCCACAGGGACAGACCGGCCAGGTCCAGGATGGCGGCCAGGCGTTGTTCCCCCTGTACCATTTTCTTATGAAGCTTTTCATGGCGTCCCAGCAAGTCGTCGAGGACCTCGAAACCCAGATGGCTCATGAGCCGGTGCTGGGTGAGCATACCCACCGCCCGGCCCTGGGCGTCGACCACCGCCAGGTGGCGCAGATGGGCTTCAAACATCTGGCTGGCCGCCTCCGCCAGGGGGGTGTCCTGGTTCACGGTGCGCACCGGGGTGTGCATGACTTCCGCTAGGGTCCGTGCCGGCGCGGACGGGGCGCCAGGGTACAGGCCGGCGATATCCCGCTCGGTGAGGATGCCCACCGGGCGCCGTTCCTGGGTGGCTAGCACGTAGCTGGTGCCCGCTTCCACCATGAGCTTCAGGGCGGCATCCACCGGGTCCTCGGGTGCCAGCGTGGGCAGAAAGGTAGCCATGACGTTATGGATGTCGCCCAGGGGGCGGAACAAATCATGCCCTAGGCGCGCCCGCAGGTCGGTCTCGCTGATCATGCCGATGGCTAAGCCCTGCTGGTCCACCACCGCCAGATGGCGCACCTGGTACTGGCGGATCAGGGCGACGGCGCCCCGGAAGTCCAGGTCGCTGGGGGCGGCCAGCACCGGCGCGCTCATCACCTGCGCCACCGGGGTGTCCGGCGCCGTGCCGGCGTGCAGCAGGCGCACCAGGTCCCGTTCCGTCAGAATCCCCACCGGCACGCCCGCGTCCGTCACCAATAGCGAGGACATCCGGGTTGCCGCCATGTGCTGGGTGGCCTCCACTAGCGGCGTGTCCGGCGCCACGGCACTCAGGCGGCCGGTCATGACGTCGGCGAGTTTCAGGTGGCGGATATCGGAAAGGGGCGTGGACTGGGTCATGCTGCGCTCACGGGGAAAGGATCGTCGGTACCGCGACGGGCCGAACACGAACTCTACCTTATCGGCGCAATGGCGCCCGGGCTTGAGGCATTCCCGTTGGTTTCTGGCGTCGACTGATTTCAACCCTCCATTATGGCTGGTAGAGAACCAGAAGCCAGTCCCATGACGGATCTGGGGTGGCGAATGCAAGCCCGGCGGCTGGGCCGGGCGCCGCGGTGTATCCTTGCCCCGTGCCCCGTGCCCCTGGCCGTTGGGCCGGGCTGACCGGCCGGGTCATCCCCTGGGGGCCGGACTTGCTGACCGCCGCCCTCGGATGGCCATCACTGGGTCGATACCCAAGGCCGCAGAAAACCACCGGCGTGGGACAGGTGCTCTACAGCACCAACCTGGCTACTTGGAACCATATTCCGGGCACCCTAGCCCTGCTGATCCTGCTCCAGTAGCCAGTAGCAAGTGGCGGGGTCCGCCCCGCCGGAGTGCTCCGTGTCCTTGTCGCCCTGCCACCACTCTCCCGGTGGCAGGGGGCTCTACCCTTGGCTACTGCGGCCGTTGAAGCCGCCCCCACGGGGGGGCGAGGGATTCGAGTATCATCCTTAAACTTCATCGGGCAGCCCTGGGAGAGGTCCAATCATGCTCTGTCTGCGGGGGGCCCCGGCCCTGTCTGAATTCCGTCTGGACAAATTGGTTCAGCGTTTGTCCGCCTGCCTGGGCTTCACGCCCCGCGTGGCCGCCGAGTTCGTCCATTTCGCCGAATTGGAGCAGTCCCTGAGCCCCTCGGAACAGGGCGTGCTGGACTATCTATTGACCTATGGCCCGCCCAGCACGGCCGAGCCACCGGCCGGTGCCCTGGTGTTGGTGGTGCCCCGGCCGGGCACCATTTCGCCTTGGTCGTCCAAGGCTACCGATATCGCCCGCAACTGCGGCCTGACCGGCATCCGGCGCCTGGAGCGGGGCTTGGCCTATTACTTAAGCGCTGCCGACCGCCCCCTGTCCGACCACGAACTCCGGCAAGCATCGGACCTGCTATACGACCGCATGACCCAGGTGGTGCTGTTCGACCTGGACGACGGCGCTTGCCTGTTCTCCCACGCGGAGCCGCGGCCCCTGACCCAGGTGGACCTGCTGAGCGGGGGCCGGCAAGCCCTGGAGCGGGCCAACGGCGAACTGGGGCTGGCCTTAGCGGACGACGAGATCGAGTATCTGGTGGAGAGTTTTCAGGCCCTGGGGCGCAATCCCACCGACGTGGAACTCATGATGTTCGCCCAGGCCAATTCCGAGCATTGCCGGCATAAGGTCTTTAACGCCGACTGGGTGCTGGACGGGGTGCCCCAGGACCGTTCCCTGTTTCGCATGATCCGCAACACCACCGAGGCTTCCCCCACCCATGTGTTGTCCGCCTACCGGGACAACGCGGCGGTGATGCGGGGCCACGCCGGCAGCCGCTTCCTGCCGGACCCGGACAGCCACCTGTATGGGGATCACGCCGAGGATATTCATATCCTCATGAAGGTGGAGACCCATAACCATCCCACCGCCATTTCGCCGGACCCAGGCGCCGCCACCGGCTCCGGCGGCGAGATCCGGGACGAGGCGGCCACCGGCCGGGGTTCCAAGACCAAGGCGGGGCTCACCGGCTTTTCGGTGTCTAATCTGCGCATTCCCGGCGCTGAGCAACCCTGGGAGCAGGACTTCGGCCGGCCGGGGCGCATCGTGTCGGCCCTGGACATCATGCTGGAAGGCCCCATCGGTGCCGCCGCATTTAATAATGAATTCGGCCGGCCCAACCTGGCCGGCTATTTCCGCGCCTTCGAGATGGAGGCGCCCGGCCCCAAAGGACCGGAGTTGCGGGGCTATCACAAGCCCATCATGCTGGCCGGCGGCATGGGCAGCATCCGCATGGATCAGATTCGCAAACTGCCGATTCCGCCGGGTACGCCCATCATCGTATTGGGCGGTCCCGCCATGCTGATCGGTTTGGGCGGTGGCGCCGCCTCCAGCATGGCGTCCGGCAGCTCGGCGGAGGCCCTGGATTTCGCCTCGGTGCAGCGGGCCAACCCGGAGATGCAGCGCCGCGCCCAGGAAGTCATCGACCGCTGTTGGGCGCGGGGGGCGGATAATCCCATCCTGTCCATCCATGACGTGGGCGCCGGCGGCCTATCCAATGCGCTGCCCGAATTGGTGCATGATGCCAACCGGGGCGGGCGCTTTGAACTGCGGGCGGTACCCAGCGCCGACACGGGCATGAGCCCCATGGAAATCTGGTGCAACGAGTCCCAGGAACGCTATGTGCTGGCGGTGGCGGCGGAGCGTTTGGACACCTTCAAGGCCATTTGCGAGCGGGAACGCTGTCCCCACGCGGTGGTGGGCGAGGCCAGCGCCGACGAAACCCTGGTGTTGGGAGACGCCCAATTCGGCGTCACGCCCATCGACATGCCCATGCCCCTGCTGTTTGGCAAGCCGCCGCGCATGTTGCGGGACGCGAGCCATGCGTCGTTCCACAAGCCGGCCCTGGACCTGCATGGCCTGGACCTGGGCGAGGCGGCGCTGCGGGTGCTGCGCCTGCCCACGGTGGGCAACAAGACCTTTCTCATCAGCATCGGCGACCGCAGCATCACCGGCCAGGTAGCCCGGGATCAGATGGTGGGCCCCTGGCAGGTGCCGGTGGCGGACTGCGCCGTCACCCTCACCGATTACCAGGGCTACAGCGGCGAGGCCATGGCCATGGGAGAACGTACGCCCCTAGCGCTACTGGACGCGCCGGCATCCGGGCGAATGGCGGTGGGGGAAGCCATCACCAACCTGGCGGCGGCCAGTATCGCCCGGCTCGGGGACGTCAAGCTGTCCGCCAACTGGATGGCCGCCGCCGGACACCCCGGCGAGGATGCCCGCCTATTCGACACCGTGCGCGCGGTGGGTATGGAACTCTGTCCCCGGCTCGGCATCGCGGTGCCAGTGGGCAAGGATTCCCTGTCCATGAAGACGGTCTGGGACGGCCCG
This sequence comes from uncultured Chromatiaceae bacterium, assembly GCA_964538875.1. Classification (GTDB taxonomy): domain Bacteria; phylum Pseudomonadota; class Gammaproteobacteria; order Chromatiales; family Chromatiaceae; genus CAZIHO01. The sequence goes on along the minus strand of CAZIHO010000045.1, from coordinate 5,042 downwards.
GATGGGCGCCGGGAAATGACCGCGCCCCTGTCCCTGATCGTGACCGCCTTCGCGCCAGCCCGGGACGCCCGCCGCACCCTGACGCCGGCCCTGCGCACTGATCTGGGTGATACGGATCTGATTCTGATCGACCTGGGCAAGGGTCAAAACCGCCTGGGCGCCTCCTGTCTGGCCCAGGTGTACGGTCAGGTCGGCCAGCGGGGGCCGGATCTGGACGATCCGGACATGCTCAAGCGCTTTTTCGGCCTGATCCAGGACCTGAACCGGGAGCGGTTGCTGTTGGCCTACCATGACCGCTCCGACGGCGGCCTGCTGGTGACCCTGTGCGAGATGGCGTTCGCCGGCCGCACCGGATTACGGGTGGACCTGGACGGCCTGGACGGGGACCCCCTGGCGCTGCTGTTCAACGAGGAACTGGGGGCGGTGCTCCAGGTGCGCCACGCGGATACCGACGATTGCCTCAAGGCCCTGGCGGACGCCGGCTTGGGCCACCACAGCAGTGTCATCGGCACCCTGGCCGACGACGATTGGGTGCGGGTGCGGCACGGTGGCCAGGACCTGTTGGCCCGGTCCCGGATCGAGCTACAGCAGGCCTGGTCAGAAACCACGCTGCGCCTCCAGTCCCTGCGGGACCACCCGGACTGCGCCCAGGAGGAATTCGAGCGCATCGCCGCGCCGGATCCGGGCCTATCCGCCCGTCTCACTTTCGACCCGGCCCAGGACCTGGCGGCGCCCTATATCGCGGTCGGCGCCCGGCCGCCGCTGGCGGTGCTGCGGGAACAGGGCGTCAACGGTCAAATCGAAATGGCCGCCGCCTTTCACCGGGCTGGTTTCGCCTGTCAGGACGTCCACATGTCCGACCTGCTGGAGGGCCGGGTGGATCTGGCCAACTTCAAGGGACTGGTCGCCTGTGGCGGATTCAGCTATGGGGACGTGCTGGGCGCCGGCGCCGGTTGGGCCAATTCGATCCTATTTCATCCCCTCGCCCGGGATCAGTTCCACACCTTTTTCGCCCGCCCGGATACCTTCACCCTGGGCGTGTGCAATGGCTGCCAGATGCTGTCCCTGCTGCACGAGTTGATTCCTGGCACCAGCCACTGGCCCCGCTTCGTCCGCAATCGGTCGGAACAGTTCGAGGCCCGGGTCTGCCTGGTGGAAGTCCAGGAATCGCCGTCCATTCTGTTGCGGGGCATGGCCGGTTCCCGCCTGCCGATTCCGGTGGCCCATGGCGAGGGCCGGGCCGAGTTCCGGGACCCGGCCCAACGGGCCGCCGCCCAGCCCTATGTCACGGTGCGCTACCAGGAGAATGGCGGCGGCCTGGCCGTGCGCTATCCGGCCAACCCGAATGGCTCCCCGGATGGCATCACCGGCTTGACCAACGTCGATGGCCGGGTGAATATCCTCATGCCCCATCCGGAGCGGGCCTTTCGATCGGTGCAAAACTCCTGGCACCCGGACGCCTGGGGCGAGGACGGGCCCTGGCTGCGCATGTTCCGCAATGCCCGGGCTTGGGTGGGATGATCTGCGGATCATGAACAAATCCCCTCTCCCCGCCGGGGGGAGGGTCGGGGCGGCGGACAACCTCGCCCCCATGTTATTGGGATGGCTGTCAATCAGATGAAACAATCCATTGTCGCTGCCCTGGCCCTAGGCCTGGGCTTGGCCGGCGCCGTCATGGGCGCCAACGAGAGTCTGCATAATCCCTGGGCCGAGGTGCGGGCGCCGACGCCCGGCAAGCCCCTGATCATCGGCAGTTACTCGGCCGGCTGTCTGGGCGGTGCCGTGTCCCTGCTCCCGGACGAGGGCGAGTTCCAGTTGGTCCGCAAATCCCGGCGCCATTACTTCGCCCATCCGGATCTGCGAGAGTTCATCAAACACCTGGCAGCGGAAGTAGAACGCCGCCAATACGGCCGGTTGGTGGTCGGCGACACCGGCCAGGCCCGGGGTGGCCCCACCACCAACGGCCACGCCAGCCACCAGATCGGGCTGGATGGGGATTTCTGGTTTTGGTTTGATTCCCCAGCCGCCCAACGGCGCCTCACCAAGGGCGAGGAAGAAAATCTGAGCGCCGTCTCCATGCTGACCGGCGGCATGTCCCGCATCGACCCCCAGCGCTTCGGCGAGGCCCAGGTGCAGGTACTCAAATATGTGGCTGGGCGGCCGGAAGTGGACCGGGTGTTCGTCCATCCCCTCATTAAAGAGGCCCTGTGCCAACGGTCCCATGCCGCCGATTGGGTTGGCAAGATTCGCCCCTGGTGGGGACATCATTATCACTTCCACGTGCGTCTGCGCTGCCCCGCCGACCAGCCCCAGTGTCACAGCCAGGACCCCCTGCCCGCCGACAACGGCTGTGGGTCAGACTTAGACTGGTGGCTGAGCGACGAGGCCATGGAGCAATCCCGGCAATTGGAATATGACTCTAAGCAGTCTTCGGCGGCCAAGCGTTTGCAGCAGAAGCTGGCCAAGGTGCCCAGGGAATGCAAGGCACTGTTGAATTGACGGCCAAGTGAGGGGCAACCAGCCCCATACCCGGCGGCCCCCGTTACTACCGGGCGGGGGCTGGCCCAACCAGGGTCGTATAGGCGGAATCCAGGCCGTGGTACAGCATGACGCCGATGGTGCCCAGCCCGCAGCCAAAAATGGTGTTGCCCAGGATGACCGCCGTCGCCGGGACGGTCCCGGCCCCGGACGCCATGGCCGTGTACATCACGAACGCGGACGAGGTGCCGGTCACGCCACCGCCGATGACGCAGCCGTACACCGAGTCGTGCCATATATCGTCGGCGTGGCTGGGGATCGTGGCCAGCAACAAGGGGAGCGCGACGCAAAGTCGGGATAGCTTCATCTTGATGCCTCGAATTCAGAATAAAAGATCATAGACCCAGCCGGTGAAGGTGGCCGCCGTGGTGCCCGCCATCCCCACGCCGCAGCCGATCAGCGCATTGGCGGCAATGACCTCGCCGGCCGGCACGGTGAACAGGCCACTCGACAGCGCTGGCGTCAGACCGGCATAGGTAGTGGTCGCTAGCACCCCGGCGCCGAACGCGCAGGATTCCACCAGATTCCGGGCCAGGGAGGCATCGGCGCTTGCCATTGGCAACGCGGCTAGCAGCAGGATTGGCAGGTGACGAACGGTTTTGTGCATGGGATCACCGGCGCGGCAATTGAAAGAAGGCTTTAGGCAGAGGGTAGGCGCTGGGGGACAAAGGTCAAGTCGGCGCTTCCGGCTGGCTCTGGCCGCAGCAACCCCGCCAGCGGCAAGATCAAAAATCACCTATTGAGCCCAAACCGCCGGTTGCCGAACCGGGAGCCGTGACCCAAAGCGCCACCTGGGGGACAGCAGGTCTTGTTGCGCCTGATGGGCCAACTTATTGCTAGTACCTGGCCCGCCACCACCTCAACTCCAGGCACTCTGGCATGGAATACCGGAATCCAACGGCCTGGGAGGCTGGCTGACCCCGATACAAATGAACCTGGAC
>CAZIHO010000045.1:0-1463 GCA_964538875.1 uncultured Chromatiaceae bacterium | reverse complement strand
GTGTCAAGTCCCGTGAGATTATGCACTCTCTTATGAAAGATTTCAGGGCTCGATGACCGCCAGGTTCCGGGGTAGCCGGTAAGCTGCATGCCCCAACCGGGACGAGCCAGGTGACGCTCATCGGCGGCGGCGCCATTCCATGCTCCACCCAATCAGCCAAGGAACGGAAAAATTCCTGGACAAGCACCCTTAGCCACGCCTGATAGCAAAAAGTGTGGTCGCGCCGGTGTCGGTATCCAAGACCAGACCACGGCCCCAGTCCACGGCCAAGAACTAAGTAGTTAGTTTTCTACCGATGCTCATCCCCAAGGAATTTGATTGCCCGCGCAACGAGCTGTTGTAGCAATGGGTCCGTGCACAGCGGGATGCGTCGCCAACCCGATTAGCCTTAGCTAAACCGGTGAACCCGGTCACGGGTGTGCGGTCACTTGTGGGTTCGACTGCTTTTCCGTAGGGGCAACATATTGATTTTTATATAACAATCAATAAGATGGCGGAGAGGGTGGGATTCGAACCCACGGAAGGTTGCCCTTCAACGGTTTTCAAGACCGGCGCCTTAAACCGCTCGGCCACCTCTCCGTTTTGACTTAGGCGCGGCCCCAACCGGAGGCGGGGCGCGCACGGGATGCTAGCAGAAACTTGGCCCGGCCGGACCCTAGTGCCCGGCGGCTCAGTGCACCCTGGGGCGCTGGACGGCTTGATGCAACCATCTAGGGCACCTGGCCGGCCGGTTGCCCGGACTTCTGGGCGCCGTCCTTGGATGCCCGGCCGCCGCTGGACGCGGCTGGCCCGCCCCGGTTTCCTTCCTGGGTGGAGCCCCCAGGTACTTTGCCGCCGTCGGTGGCTGGTCCGGATGGGTCCGGCTTCTTGCGGCTGGCTTCCAGGCGCTGTTCCCGTTGTTGATCCACTTCCCCCATGGCCCGCTCAAGCTCCGCCGCCCGCGCCTCCGCGGCTTGGCGATCCGCCTCGGTTGGCCCGCGACTGGGCGTGATGACTGCCGCACTGGCGGCATTGGCCAGGGGCTCCGTCGAGTAGGTGACCTTGCCGTTGGCATCCACGGATTTGTAGATCGACTGGGCCATGACCGGCGTGCCAGCCGCCACTAGGCACCACCCCAATAACAACCCACGCTGGTAGATTTTCACGAGACTGATCCTCCGGATGGCGTCCATCCGCCAAATCCTTTCAATGCGGGCAATCGTTACCCGCCCCGCAGGGGAATCACGGCCTTCCTGCTGGGCACCCCAGCCCCAGGGTGATTCCCGGTGCCGAATGGTCCGGCCCCATCGCCCGCGCTCAAAGTTTGTCCGCACTGGCTGATTTCAGGGCGCACGGTGGCTGAGCCGGACCGTCAGGCCGGGACCAGCCAATCTGCGACATGCTCATCGGTATTCATAACCTAAAAATCCCACCAAGATCCGCAGGCGGATGACATCGTGGCACAATATTAATACAGACTGTTA
>CAZIHO010000044.1:0-25145 GCA_964538875.1 uncultured Chromatiaceae bacterium | reverse complement strand
TGTGTGCGCTGGCGAAGGTTGCCCGCTTGGCTAAGATCCCGACCTTCACCACCGCCTCGGTCCCGGATGGGCCGAACGGCCCGCTCATCCCTGAGATCCACCAGTACAACCCCGAGGCCGTTTACATTGCACGGACCGGCCAGATCAACGCCTGGGACAACCCCAAGTGGGTCGAGGCCATTGAAAAGACCAAGCGCAAGACACTGCTCATCGCCGGCACACTCACCAGCGTTTGCATGGCGTTTCCCACGCTCAGTGCCCTCATCGCCGGGTACAAGGTCTTTTGCATTATCGACGCCTCGGGCAACTGGTCACAGATGGCAACCGACATTACCGTTGCGCGGATAGCACAGGCCGGCGCCGTACCGATCGACACCTATGCCGTCCTCGCCGAGCTGATGAGCACTTGGAACCGTCCCGACGCGATGGACTTCGCACAGGTCATGGTCGATCACATCGTTCCGCCCTACCGGGCCCTCATGGAAAGTTACGACAAGGCGCAGAGCGTGCAGAAGATCGGACGGGAAACCAAACTGGAACGCCTAGAAGCTGCTCAAGCGAACAAGTAATTCACCCACCGCCTAACAACCGGTTGCAGCGGACGGCGTTACCGCGCCGCCGCTGAACTGGAGCATTGACACTGTAGAAAAGCCCTCGTTCCTGGAGCCACCCGGGTCAGGTCTTGCAAAATGACGTCCACCCTCCCTGCTTTGCTTCCTAGAAGGAAACTAGGGAACAGACCAGGTTTTTCTAACCAACTACAACAAAGCAAAAAAACCCTGGTCTGCCCGCTGTTGGCCTGCGCCTGCGGAATGGGTTTTTCTACTGCTTCGTTAATGCCAGGATTCCCGGCTTGCTTGTCCGGACCACCAGAGGCGTAGGAATCCCAGCGCTCCGGCGCCTTCCAACAGGCTCGCCACCAGCAGGCTGACGGACGGCGACAGAAATTGCCCCGGACCCAACAACAACAACAGCAGCCCCCCCAAGATGGCGGTACCGGCGGCCAAGGCGCCGATCAGACGCGCTTGTCCCTGGCGCAAATCCCGGCGCAGGCGCTTCAACTCGCTGGAGCGCCACTCCACCGCTAACCGGCCCTGCTCCGCGTCCTGCAACAGTTTGTGGACCAGATTCGGCAGTTCCGGGAGTTGTTCGGACCAGGCCGGCAGGCTGGCCTTGATGCGGCCCAGAAACGCCCGGGGGCCGAATTGCTTGGCCATCCAGCGTTCCATGAAGGGCTTGGCGGTGGCCCACAGGTCTAACTCCGGATAGAGCTGCCGCCCCAGGCCCTCAATATTCAGCAGGGTCTTTTCCAGCAGTACCAACTGGGGCTGGACTTCCATGTTGAAGCGGCGGGCGGTCTGGAACAGATTGACCAGGAAATGGCCAAAGGAAATTTCCCGCAACGGCCGGTTGAAAATGGGTTCGCAGACGGTGCGGATGGCCGCCTCGAATTCATCCACCCGGGTGCCCTCCGGGACCCAGCCGGACTTGATGTGTAACGCCGCCACCCGCCGGTAATCCCGGTTGAAGAAGGCCAGCAGGTTTTCCGCCAGATAGCGCTGATCCTCGGCGGTGAGGCTGCCCATGATGCCGAAGTCCACGGCAATGTAACGGCCGCCCGGCTCCACGAATATGTTGCCCGGATGCATGTCGGCGTGGAAAAAGTTATCCCGGAACAACTGGGTGAAGAAAATCTCCACGCCCCGTTCCCCCAGCAGCCGCATACTGATGCCCTGGGCCTTGAGGGCCGCCAAGTCCCCCACCGGAGTGCCCTGGATGCGCTCCAACACCAGCACCTCGCGCCGGCTCAAATCCCAGTGCACTTCCGGTACGTAAAGCAGGGGGCTATCCAAAAAATTACGGCGCAAGTGAGAAGCGTTGGCGGCTTCCCGCAGCAAATCCAGCTCGTCGAAGATGGTCTTTTCGTATTCCCGCACCACGTCCACCGGACGCAGGCGCCGCCCCTCCCGCCAATAGCGTTCCGCCAGCCCGGCGATGGTGTACATGAGGGCGATATCGCGCCGGATGGTCTTTTCGATCCCTGGCCGCAGCACCTTGATGACCACCTGCCGCCCATCCTTGAGCCGGGCGGTATGCACCTGGGCGATGGACGCGGACGCCAAGGGCACTTCGGCGAACTCATCTAAAACCTGTTCGATGGAATGGCCATAGGCGCGCTCGATGATGACCCTGGCCTGGGCACCCGGAAAAGGCGGCACCCGATCCTGTAGCTTGGCCAATTCCCCAGCCAGTTCCGGCGGTAGCAAATCCCGCCGCGTGGAGAGGATTTGGCCGAACTTGACGAAAATAGGTCCCAGGTCCTCCAGCACCCGGCGCACCCGCACCGGCCAGGGGGGTAAATCCCCGCGTAGCCAATGCCAGGGGGATAAGAAGAGCAAAAAGCGCAGCGGCCGGAATAAATGGATGGACAGAATGACCTCGTCCAACCCATGCCGCAGCAGCACCCGGTTGATATAGAACAGGCGCAGGGTTTGGGCGGGGCTGAAGATCATGGGGCGTTCCGGCGCTTGACCAGGCGCTCGATCCGGGCGGCCAGCCGCTCGGCGTCGTCCCGCAGGACATCCACCGCCGCGGCGAACTCCTCCACTTCCCAGGGAGTGGGTAGCAACCGGGCTTCTTCCTGCAAATATTCCTTGAGGTTTTCGGCGAGGGTTTGATGGGCGCGGCTACCCCAGGCGGACCAGGCCCGTACCCCCTGCCCGATCTGGTGCGCCAGCGGGTCGCCCGCCACCTTGGACAGTTGTTCTTCCCAGTCAAGGTCCAAATCCGCCAGCACCGCCCGGAAGCGCTCACCCACCTCCGGGTCGCCGCGCATTTCCACGGCGCCCTGGAACAGCCCCTCGGCGGGCCGTTCGCCCAGCCCGAGGCGGGCAAACCCCAGGGGTGTTCCGCGCAGGGCGCAGTCCGGTTCCCGGCCAGCGTCCAGGCTCATGGACAGACCGTCCGGCCCCGGCGCGCAATACAACTTGAGCCCCGGGCCCAGCACTTCCAGCAAGATCAACTGCCCATCCATGGCGGCGAGCCGCTCCAGGCTGGCGGGGTCCGCCCGCAACAGGGAATTGACCAGGGCTTCCAGCCAGACAATCGGCGGGCTTGGCGGGTCCATGGCCGGGCTAGACCTTGAAACCCCGGTGAATGGCGACGATACCGCCGGTCAGGTTGAAGTATTCGCAGCGCTCCAACCCGGCCAAACCCAACATGCCCTTGAGGGTTTCCTGATCCGGGTGCATACGGATCGACTCGGCAAGATAGCGGTAGCTGGCCTCGTCGTTGGCCACGAAACGGCCCAGCAGCGGTAGCAGATTGAAAGAATAAACGTCATAGATCGCCCGCAAGGGCGCATGGACCGGCCGGGAGAATTCCAGCACCAGGGCGCGGCCACCGGGACGCAGCACCCGGCACATCTCATTCAAGGCGCGCTGCTTGTCGGTCACGTTGCGCAACCCGAAGCCGATAGTGACGCAATCGAATTGGTTGGAGTCGAACGGCAGGGCTTCCGCGTTGGCCTGCACGAAATCTAAGCGGCCTAGAAAACCGTCATCCACCAGCCGCGACCGGCCCTGTCCCAACATGGCGGCGTTGATGTCGGACACCACCACCCGGCCCCGCTCCCCCACCTGCTCGGCGAACCGGGCCGCCAGATCGCCGGTGCCAGACGCCAAGTCCAACAGCCGCTGGCCTGGACGGACGCCGGCCAAGGCCACCGCCTGACGTTTCCACAGGCGATGAATGCCCAGGGACATGAGGTCGTTCATGAGGTCGTAGCGGGTGGCCACTGAGTCGAACACCGCCCGCACCCGGTTGGCCTTCTCGTCGACGGCCACCTTTTCGTAGCCGAAATGGGTGGTTTTTTGCTGATCGGACATGGGCGCCACTCGTCCCCAAAGGACGAGAATTGTACAGGAAAACCCCTGGGGACCGGCCTAGCCCATGCCCTCCCGGGGATTGAACGGGAACTCCTGAGCCATGCGCCGGTAGAACTCCCGGGCCCGCTCGCTGTCCGCCGGCGGTAGCCGTATCTCCAGCAGCAGATACTCGTCCCCCGGTGGATCGCCGGGCAGGCCGCGCCCCTTCAGACGCAATTTGAGGCCCGCCTGGGCGCCGGCCGGGATCTTGAGTTTGACCGAGCCGTTCAGGGTCGGTACCGGAATGGTCGCCCCCAAGGCCGCCTCCCAGGGCGCCACCGGCAACCGCAAGCTGAGGTCCCGGCCCTGGAGCTGGAACAGGGCATGGGGCTGGATGTCCACCTCCAGATACAGATCGCCCCCCGGTGCGCCGCCCGAGCCCGGCTGCCCCTGCCCCCCCAAACGGATGCGCTGACCCTGGGTCACTCCGGCCGGGATACGCACGTTCAGGGTGCGGCCCAGGCCACTGGCGCCGTCGGCGGGGGTTGGATCCAGACGCAGTTGGCGGCTGGTGCCCCGAAAGGCTTCCTCCAAACTGATGGAAATCCGGGTCGCCCGGTCCTCCCCCTTGCGCACCTGTGGCTCCTGAAATTGCCGGTTGAAGTTGCCGAAAATCGACGAGAAGAATTCGCTGAATTGGCCCAGGTCGTCGCCGGCGTTAAAGCGGAACCCTGGGCGGGGCCCGCCGGCGCCGCCCATCCCGCCCGGTGGGGCCCGGAAGTCCTGTCCCGCCTGCCACTGGGTCCCAAGGGCGTCGAAGGTACGGCGCCGCTCCGGGTCGCTCAACACCGCATTGGCCTCGTTGATCTCCTTAAAGCGGGCCTCCGCGTTTGGTTCCTTGCTGACGTCCGGGTGATAACGCCGCGCCAAGCGCCGGTAGGCGCGTTTGATATCTTCGGGAGTTGCGTTTCTGGATAGCCCGAGGATCTGATAGTAATCCTTGAATTTCATACTGGGTTCCTATCCAACCTTTTGCCAGACAAGGTTGGGGCAATGGCCTGGAAGCCAAGGGAGCTGGCTTCCATTGACCGGGAGTGGAACCGGTCCTGTCGGCCCGGTCATGGCGGGCACTGGCCAGAAAGTCCGTGCAAACTTTGCCACGGAGTTCACAAGGATCGCCAATAACTCCCCAGCGGATTTGTACCTCCCCAAAAAATAGCCATGATTGAATCCAGTCTTTTGGCCAAATCAGCATTTGCGCCGGCCAGCCGTCAGGGATCACCGAGGAACAGATAGCACCCATGGAAGCTCAACGTCCCCGCCACCTCCTAATCGCCCTCTGTCTGCTGGGGACCATGCAGGGAGGCCAGGCCGCTAGCTGGCCGGACCATCTGTATCAGGCCAGCCGTTATGTGGCCCAGATTCAACCAGACAACAACAGCTACGGCTCCCCCGCCCTATTGAGCCAAGATCCGGCTGGTACCCTGTTCAATCGCAGCAAGTGCGGTTCCTTCGTGGCCCTGCTGCTAAAGAATAGCTATCCGCAAGACATCACCAACAATGTGCTGATCGCCCTCACCGGCAGCAGTTCACCCTATGCCGACGAATGGTTTGCCGCCATCGCGGACGAAGTGGAGGATCCCGTATCAGGGCTCGCCTTCCGGCACCGCGCTCGGGTGGCCGACATCCAGCCGGGGGACATCATGGCGTCCGCCTATGAAGCTACCGGCGACACCGGCCATGCCCTGGTGGTGGGGGAGATCCAACGCTTGACCACGGGCACGACCCCCCCATTTCCCATACCTGGCGTCAGTTCCGTGAATCGCTACCAGATTCTGGTGTACGACGCCACCAAGAGCATCCACGGCGACTATGTTTCCTCGACCCCGGATTCCCGCTACAAGAAGCAATGGAATGGCACCACCTGGGTGGCGGATCAAGGACTGGGCGCCGGCTATATCGCCCTCTATGAAGACGCCGCCAGCGGCCTTCCGGTCGCCTGGGCTTGGAACACCAGTAAGACCACCAGTTCTTTCTATTACGCGGTGACGCCGCCGCCGGGAACCAGCCTAAGCTATCGCCCGCTGGCCTTTGGCGCCATTGCCGGGATCTAGGCCAGACCCGCAACCCACGCGGATGCCCCGGCCCAGGCGGTGCCGGGGCGCCCCTCCGGTTACCATGAGGGTTCCTCGGATTTGGGCGCCATAACTAATTTTCCCCATGCGCTGGCCAACCAGAACCGGCGGGCTGCTGCTGGCCCTGCTTCCCATACTGAGTAGCACGGCCGGCGCGGCCCGTCTTGACTTCACCCTGTCCTATCAGGGCGTCCTGTCCGGCGCCATACCGGTGGACGTGGCCCAGGTTAGCTTGGGCTTGGACCCCGGACCTGGCGGACGGGCTGAATTGGAAATCACCACCGCACCCCATGCCAAGGGGGACTGGTTGTACCCGCTGCGTCTCTGCTACCGAAGCTTCGCGGCGCCTAACGGGGGCGGGACGGCGGCGGTCAACTGGTGGAGCCTGGCCGGCGGGCGTCAGACCCAAGGCTGGATCCAATTCGACCGGGACCATCGCCTAGCGGTCCGGGTCCAACGGGAACGCAAAATTGCCAGGGGTAGCCCGCCCTTTCATGGGCGGCTGGCGGACCTGACGCCCGCGCCGGGGGAAACCCTGGACGAAGACCGGGGCCAGGCGGCCAACCCAGCCCAGGAGCCGGCCCTGGATCGCCTGGGGATGCTGCTGTGGCTGCGGGAGCAGCCCTTGGCGGCTGGCTTAGCCCTGGCACCGCCAGTGCTCAATGGCCTCCACCTGACCGGCTACCGCATCCAGGTGGAGGCGGAGGAACAACTCGAATGGCACGGCGCCGGGGTGCCCACTTGGCGGGTGCGGCTGGAGCCCCAAACCCAGGGCGGCAAGGAAGAGCGGCCCCTGTGGGTGTGGATCGGTCGCGACGCGGCCCGCTGGCCGCTGCGCTTTCAGGGCCATGGGGCCTTGGGAAGCTTCGAGTTACGGCTGATTGATACCGACGCTCCCGCCTTGGGCCTCTGTCCCGCCACCACCGGTCCTAGCCCGCCGCCCTGACCCAAAGTCAGAACGGGCTATTGGGCGGGTCGAAATCCTCCACCGGCTCCGGGGCGGGTCCGGTCGCTGCTAGAGCCGCTTCCAGGGCAGCTAAGTGCTCGCTTTCTTCCTGCTCCAACAGCCCGGCCAGCCGCCGGACTTCCGGGTTGGGGGAACTGGCGGCGACCCTTCCATAGAAATCCCGCCCCCGAATCTCATTGTGCAACGCCAGGGTCAACACCACCCTGGGCTCCATCAGGTAATTGGCCAGTTCCATGCGTAGGCATTCCGGGTTTTCCGGGCAATTCCATTGGAAACTCCAGGGCGCCAACTGGGGCAATTGCAATCCTTCCGCCCAGCTCCGCACCTTCTCCACATGGGCGGCGCAACAGCCGATCTGCTCCCGGAACAGGTCCGCTACCGCCGGATTGTTATGGGTTGCCATGCTGTCCGCCAGTTCCTGGTAGCGCTCGACCGCCTCCAGTTCTAACTCCAGAGCGTGGGCGAGAAAGGTTTCCACGCTGGTTATCGGGGTGACTTCAGGTTGATTCATAACCAAAACTCCCGCTCGATGTCAGCCAGATCCACTTGGGGCGCTTGCGGTGGTTGCCAGGGTGGGAAGGCATCCGCGTACAGAATGCCCACCGCCATGCCGTCATCCGCCTGGATGAGGCGCGCCGCCTCCACCGGATCGTTGGTGGTGGGGGAACCAGGATGCACCTGCTCCTTCCAATATTTCTGCTCCGGGCAGAAGGTTTGGCAGGGACTCAAGACTTGCACAAAGGAAAAACCTGGGTGGTTCATGGCTTCCACCAACAGATAGGTCAAGCCGCTGGGATCCCCGGAAAATCCACGTGCGATGAAGGTGGCCCCCGCCGCCAGGGCCACTGCCGCCGGCAGGAAGCGCCGCACGCCAGGTCCGCCGGGCGTCATCTTGCTCTGGCCCCAGTCCGGCGCCGTGGTGGGTGACGCCTGGCCCTTGGTCATACCATAGACCTCGTTATCCATGACGATGTAGGTCAGGTCCATGTTACGCCGGCAGGCGTGCAGGAAGTGATTGCCGCCAATGGAAAAGCCATCGCCGTCGCCACCCGCCACCAGCACCTTGAGATCCGGGCGGGCCGCCTTGAGACCCCCCGCCAGCGCCAGGGCACGACCATGGACGCCGTGGAAACCGTAGGTGGACAAATAGGCCGGCAAGCGGGATGAACAGCCGATCCCGGACACCAGCGCCACCTCTTCCTGGGGCACCTGAAGGTAGGCCAAGGCCTTGGTGAGGGCGGACAGAATGGCGAAGTCCCCACAACCAGGGCACCACACCGGCGATAACAGAGACTTATAGTCCTTGGCCTTGAGCAGCGGCACGGCATTAGGAGCGTTCATGTTGGGCCTCCCCACGGATCAGATCGACGATTTCCCCGGCGCGTAGCGCGAGGGGTCCGGGCCGCGCATGGGAGCGGGCCAAGGCCGGCAGCAGGGCGTGGGCGCGCAGCCAATGGAATAGTTGCGCGCCCTGGTTGAGTTCCACCACCCACAACCGCTCGGCGTCGGCCAGTAGCGGCGCCAGGGCTTCGCTGGGCAGGGGCGCTAATAAGCGCAGCGCCACCGCCCGAGTCGGAATGCCCAGCCGCCGCAGGCGGCTGGCGGCCTCGAACAGGGCGCCGGCGCTGGAACCCCAGGTCACCAGCACCAGGGGACCATCCCCTTCCACCTGGCCCCAGGCGTCCCCCCAATCAACGCCTAACAACTTGTCACGCCGCTTGTCCATTTGGGCCCGATGGTCCAGGGAGCGGCTGGATGGATGACCCAGGGTCCCATGCTCTAGACCGTCGGCGGTGTACATGCCGCCGGGCGTGCCGGGCAGGGTCATGGGGGAAATACCATCCGGGGTCAGGGCGTAACGCTGATAACCGGGACCCGGCTCCAGCGCCACCCGCCGCTGCGGCAGGGGGGCTGCCTGTTCCGGAGCATCGGTGATGACCCGGGATTGACCCAGAAATTGGTCGGATAACAAAATTACCGGCGCTTGCAGATGTTCCGCCAGACCCACCGCCCACTGGGTGGTGAAGGCGCAATCCACCACGCTGAGGGGCGCCAGCACCAAATGGGGCGCGTCCCCGTGCATCCCGTGCAGGGCCACGTTCAAATCCCCCTGCTCGGTCTTGGTGGGAATCCCGGTGGAGGGACCGCCGCGCATGACGTTCACCACCACCAGGGGGGTCTCACTGGCCACCGCCAGTCCCAGGCTTTCCAACATCAGGCTCAGTCCGGGCCCAGAGGTGGCGGTGAGGGAGGGGACGCCGCCGAAGGAAGCACCGATGATCATATTGATAGACGCCAATTCGTCCTCGGCCTGGAGCAGTTGCCCGCCAACCTTGGGCAAGCGCGGCGCCAGCCATTCCAGGATCTCGCTGGCCGGGGTGATGGGATAGGCGGCCACGAAGCGCACCCCACCCCGCAGCGCGCCCAAGCCGGCCGCCTCGTTACCGCTCAGCATCCACCGGGACGTTGTGGACCCGGACCCAGCGACCGTCGTCGCCGGTGCCATTTGCTCATAGCCGAGACCGACGCACTCCAAGGCGGACTGGGTGGTGCTCTCGCCCTTGCCCGCCAGGGCCCTGCGCACGCCCGCCTGCAACGCGGACAGGGGTAACCCGACCAATCCGCCTAACACGCCCAACGCCACCATGTTGACCCGGCCGCCGGCGACCTTGGCCACCAGTTCCTTGAAGGGCACCTCCCGCACTTGGGCGCCGCTGGCCAGCAGGATCGCGGGCACCGCCCCAGCCGCCGGGTCCGCCAGGATCAGGCTATTGGCATCCAGCGGCAGTTCCTCGGCAAAGCGCTCTACGTTCAGCCAGTCCAAACCCACCAAGAGGTCCAACCGGTCTCCGGGACACTGAATGGGCTCTGGGCCAAAGCGCAGCAGGGCGGCGGACTCGCCACCGCGGATCTGGGGCCCCACGGAACGGGTCAACAGCCCGTAAAAACCCGCCGCCGCCACCGCGTCCATCAGAATTTGGCCGGTGGTGAGGGCGCCACTGCCCCCGGACCCGGTGACGGCTAGGAATCTGTCCAGCGTCCCAGCCGGTACGACTTCAGCATTCATGTCCATCTCCCCTTTTTTATCGACGCGCGCCCCACTGGGGAAATCGCGATAGCCTATGAATCCCAAAGCGCGCTCTTTTCCTCGGGCGTGACCTGCGCGATCGGCACTTGGGGGGCCGGCGTGACATGGCAAACCCGATTGCGGCCTTCCGCCTTGGCTTGGTAGAGCAAGGCATCGGCCCGCTCTAGCAGTTGCTGGCCAGATTGGACGTCCCTGGCCGGAAACGCGGCCAATCCAACGCTTGCCGTCACCCGCACTTGGTCGCGGCCCACCCACAAGGGGCTCGCTTCGATCTGCTCCCGGATGCGTTCCGCCACCGGCAGCGCCTTGGGTAACGGAGTGCCTGGCAACACCAGGGCGAATTCCTCGCCCCCGTACCGGCACACGGAATCAATCCGGCGCACCCCATCACGCAAAATCCCCGCCAGGTGGATCAACACCCGGTTACCCACCTCGTGGCCCCAGCGGTCGTTCACTTGCTTGAAATGATCCAAGTCCACCATCGCCAGAACCAGGGGCAAGCCGGACCGGCGGCTGCGCTCCACCTCCTGCTCCAGCAAATCGGCGAAATGCCGATAGTTGAACACCCCGGTCAAGCCATCGGTGCGGACCTGGGCCAGCAATCCTTCCCGCTCGGCTTGCATCAGCCGCAATTGCGCGAGGACGCTGCAATCAGGAACCCCGACTGGGCAAGTCAGCTCCTCGGGCAAGGAGGATTCATCGAGGGTCTCCAGGCTCATATACCGGGTTCGGATCCAAGTCCAGAAACAAGCCGCCAAACGCAAATCATAGAAGATGATCCATCCCCGCGCCCGCAATCTTTCCGGCCAAAAATTTAGGATGGAAGGGTTGAAAGGTTCGACAATAATTGATTGTCAGGCCATCCTCAACCACGCTAGCAGCCCATTGACCCGAAAAGGTTGGAGTCCCGGCCCCCTGTAGCGGCCGATTGACGCTGAAGCCCGCGACTACAAGGCGTTAAGGCGAAAAAAAGCGGGGCATACTTTGTATTTACGTAAAAAATTAGGGGGTTTAGTGTTTTTTTTGGTCTTATATGGAGTCGCCCTGCCAGGAAAGGTACCGGGTACTGGATCAGCGAGCGCCACAACCAGAGGATTTAGGTGAATGATCGACCCAACGTTAGCGGAAACCCCTATGGAACCCCAAGCCCGGAAGGAAATCCCGGAAAGCGAGCCTTCTATTCCTGGCGATGACTTGAGCGAATCGGACCGGAAATTCTTGTTGGAACTGGAGCAGGTCCTCATCGGCAGCAACCTTCGAACGGACTTGGCGACCTCGGTGTCGAAGCATCCAAGCCCTGCAAAAACCTAACCTGAGCCGCAGAATCGCTTCATAGGAGTCGCAACTCCCCGCGACCGCACGGGCGCCTGCGGACCCACCTCCTGTTGACCCTCAATGCCAGCGCGGCAGGCTCCGGAGTAGACGGGGCGAGCCAAGTTCAACCCCAGGCCCTCGAATTTGTCATCCGGCCGCAACCAAGAACCCGATGTTCTTGTCTATTATCAATGAAATAGGGCATTTTGTGGATTTCATACCTAGCTGTACCATGCAACTAGCCGAGTTTTTTACAGATTCCCACATTCGCCTCTTCTCGGCTACCTTTAAAAGGCTGAGATGACAGGTCCAGGAGAATTGTCAATAATCCCAGGATCCGTCCCGGCCTAGCGGAGCCGCCGGTGGTGAAATCAGCTGTCATCTCGATCCTTGGCTGGACTGATCCGCCCAAGGCCCAGGGGCATTGGCTAGACACAACGAGGGGCTAAAGCATGAGCGACCGTAGTTCCGGCAGACCCAACCCAGAAACCCCGGCGGGAAAAACCGACCAGCAACAGGATGAGTTGTTTGACAAGGATTTCCTGACGGAATCCGACCGGGATTTCTTGGCGGAACTGGATCGGGTACTGGCTGCCGATATGCCGCCATTGGCGGAGCCCCCTTCCCCGCCCCCGGCTCCGGGCCTGACCCGTACAGCACCCATTCCGGCGGAATTGGACTCTCAACCTGAATACCAAGCCCCGCCGGCCCGCCAGGAGTTGCCACCCCTGAACCTGGGAGAGGATGACGCCATCGACGAACTGGACATCCATCTGGCCCCGCCCCAGGAGTTGGATTGGGATGCTCCTCCCAAAGAGGATTGGAATCTGGACGCGCCCCAAGACCATGCCGGGCCCATTTCGGAACCACCGGAGGATGGGGGCCACAAATCAATCTGGGACGACGCCGACGATACGGTCCTGGTCAGCATTTCCCCCGCCGCCACCGCCCTAGCGGCCAGCGTCCCCGTAGCGGAGGACTCGGCGCGCTCATTGCCGCCCCCGCCGGACGACGACCGGGCGGACGAGGATCCCGGCGAGACCCCGCCGGCCAGCCGCGAATCGGTGGCGATGCCCGCAGTACCGGCCCCGGTCCAGGCGGCCGCGTCAGCACCCAGCGCGAGCCAACGCTTGGGTCTGGTTGGGGTAGGGCTAGCGGCCTTGGTCAGCCTGGGCCTGGGCGGGGGCAGCCTGTTCAGCCTGAACGGATTGGAGCAACGCATCGCCGGGATCGACGCCACCCTGGCAGCTCGTCCAGTCGCGAACCCAGCGCCCAGCCCGGCGCCAGCCCCCCAAGACAATTCCGGCGAATTGGCGCGGCGGGTGGACCGGCTGGATCAAGAAGTGGCGCGCTTGGACGGACAGTTGCCGGCGCTCAATCAGTCCACGCTCGACGCCAAGGCCGCCGCCACGAATGCCCAAACCGGCTTGGAGCAACGCCTAGCCGCCCAGGAACAAGGAAGCCGCGAAGAACTCAAGAAATTGAGCAGCCAAATTGGCCAACTCAGCGCCCAACTCGATGCGACCCAGGGGCAACTCAAGACCGCCCAGGAACGGCTGGAGGCGGCATCCCGGCAACTGGCGCAAACTGAAGCGGACATCAAAGCCAAAGTGACTGCCCAGAAAGCGCCTCCCAAGCCAGCCCCAGTCAGCAACAAAGCCGTCCCTGAACCCAACAGCGTTGCCGAGCCGCCAAAGGCGGAACCACCCAAGACGATCGCTTCCCAGGAAGGGACGCCCATACCGGTGGCCGCCGCCGAGCCAGCCAGCGTACCAGGCACGGAACCCACCGGCGCCCCCGCAGCGTCATCGGCGGCGGAACAGATCACCGGGGAGCAACCAGGCGCGGAGCCCCGCAAACCGGGCTGGTCCCTCCATTTGGCGTCCTTCCCAGGTGCGGATAGCGCCCAAAAGGAAGCGGCACGACTGGAAGCCTACGGGATCAAGAGCGAGATCCGTTCGGTCAGCAAGGGAAAGAAGTCCTGGTACCGGGTCAGCGTGCGGGGCTTTGATGACTATCAAAGCGCCAAATCCTATAAAGAGCAATTGGGCCGCATTCCAGGAGTGAATTCCGCTTGGATTAGCCGTGATTAGGGGGACAGGTCAACGGCCAAGGTGCAAAGGTCCTGGAAATAGTGCCGGGTTTGGCGGATGCGGCCTTAACCGGGATGGCTGAGCGGCGCACCGGGCGACTGGTCCTCACTCCGGAAAATCCAGAATCGCGGCCCCCCATCCGGGAAATTGGCGCCCTGCTGAAGGAGATTGGCCTGCTCGGGGAACCACTGGACGGCAGCGGTGCCGCTGGCTATTTGGTCGGCGCCGATTTTCTCCAATTGATTAGCTTTATGGGTTGTTCGCCCCACATCGAATTGACTCCGCCCGCCAACGGAGGCAGCTTTTGTCACCTGCGGTTGCTAGGCCCCCATGCCGAACCTCAGTTGCTCCAGGGTCCCGACAGCCGGGCCCCGGGGTGCGGAAACTGCGGGATCCGGGTGCCTGATTGGCGCAATAGCCTAGGATCCTGGTGCCAAACCCCCTTGCTGCCGGTGTTTACCTGTCCAACCTGCGGCACAACCCAACGGCCCCTGGATTTGGCCTGGCGCCAGGGCGCCGGCTGGGGCAGTTTCTTTGTTTGTGTCGAGGATATATTTCCGGGTGAGGCAGTGCCGGTTCCCAGCCTGTTACGGACCCTAGAACGAGCCTCGGGAGTTGCCTGGCGCTATTTCTTTCACCGGGACTGACGGGACCCCTTAGCTAGCGTTTTAGACCATTGGGTCGACGATTTACGACCTGGAAGGGTGCGGAATCGGAATTTAGCGCAATCCGGTGTCGAAATTAGCATAGGGTTCGATGATCGGCCTGGCTATAATCGCCCCATCGGTTTGGTGTCCGGTTCAACCCCTTCGGAAGAGGATATTTCCATGTTAGTCAAAGAGATCATGTCGTTTCCGGTGAAAACCGTCAGCCCCGAGACCAACCTGGTCGAAGTGACTTCCATCATGTGCCTGTACCGGCTGAGCGGCTTGCCGGTGGTGGAGGGAGGCAAGCTGGTTGGCTTCATCGCCGAGAAGGACGTTCTCCATCGACTGTTCCCGAGTTTGGAAGAACTGATGGACGGCCTGGGCGCCATCGACCTGGACCGCATGTTGAGCCAATACAAGGACGTGTTGAGACTCAAGGTGGCGGATGTCATGACCCAAAAGGTCCTGTCTGTTTCTCCGGATATGCATGTACTGCGGGCTGCCACCATCATGGTCCGCAATAAATTCCGCCGCATTCCGGTCGCAGAAGGCGACCAGGTGGTGGGCATGGTGAGCCTTGGGGATGTCCATAAGGCCATTTTCCACGCCAATATCGCCAACACCCTGTCTGCCAACTAGCGATTAACCAATAAAAACTTGGTTGCTCAATCCGGAAATGGATGGCTATTGGTCAAACCTATGATAGACCGGGCCGGAAACTGAGCGCCAAATTCCGGGAGAGGGGGAATGAACAAGAGCTTTGCCCTATGGATCGCGGTTGGCCTAGCCTGGGGATTGCCCCCCAGCCTAGGCGCTACCAGCACGGAAGACGCCGGCAAAGAATACGATGCGGCGATTCAATTAACTCCCAACGTGGAAAACGGCCGGCGAGTTTATCTGACCTGCGCGGTTTGCCACCGTCCCGAGGGCTGGGGCACGCCGGATGGCACCTACCCCCAGATCGCCGGGCAATTACCGACCGTCATCATCAAGCAGTTGGCTGACATCCGCGCACGCAACCGGGATAACCCCATCATGTTCCCGTTTGCGATTCCCAGCATCCTAGGCGGAACCCAGGACATGGCGGACGTGGCGGCCTACATTTCATCGTTGCCCATGAGCCCGGTCAATGGCACGGGCTTAGGCCGGGATCTGGCATTGGGAGAACGGGTCTACGCGGAAAAATGCGCAGATTGCCACGGCAAACAGGGGGAGGGGAACGCCAAGGAACATATCCCGGCCATTTGGGGACAACACTACCAGTATCTGGCGCGCCAGTTTGAGTGGATCAAGATCGGTAAACGGCGCAATGCGGACCCGGAAATGCAAAAGCAGATCCAGTACTTCAGTGGTCACGAAATCCGTGCGGTATTGGACTATGTGTCCCGGTTGGCGCCGGCGGCGGAACGGCGGGCGCCAAACCCAAACTGGCAGAACCCGGACTTCCCCAATTACGCACGGCCACCCCAACCCATGGACTTACCAGCGACTTTTTAGCCATCCAGACGTAAAAAAAGGGGCCTCGCGGCCCCTTTTTTTAGCCCAGGTCGGTTGCCCCGCGCCTAGTTAAAGCTGTCGCCAATGATGTTGGTGAACCAGCTATGCGCATAAGCCACTTCCCTTTTCAGCATTTCCTCTGAAGCATCCCCAGGCGTCAGCAGGGTGCCGCCGATTTCATCGATGGACTTGCCGTCCGCCGCCAGCTTATAGACCGCCGCCACTGAAAAACCATAGTCCTTGCCGGCGATCGAATAGCAGGTATTGACATAGGTGGGCACACCCGCTTCCTTGCCATTCAGCAGGGCGACCACGGCGGCGGCGCACACCTTGGCCTGGCTGTTGGCGGAATAGGCGGACTTGGGCATCTTAGTGGCAATCGCCGCGTCGCCAATCACATGAATCCCAGGCTTCAAGCTGGACTCAAACGTCTTAACATCCACCGGGCACCAACCCTTGTCGTTGGCCAGGCCCGCCACCTCGGCGATCTTGCCGGCCTTCTGGGCCGGGATCACGTTGATGACGTCGCCCTTGAACTTCTCGATGGTTCCCTGTACTTCCATGGCGGCGGGATCGATGCTCTCGACCTTGCCGCCTTCGGCACCGCTCACCCATTTAATCATGCTGTTTTCGGTGCCATAGCCATACAGTTTCTTCCAGGCACCGGTGAACAGACCCTGCTTGGAGAACTTGTCCTTGGCGTCCAGGATGATGATTTTGGACTTAGGCTTATGTTGCTTGAAGTAATGGGCGATTTGGCTGGCCCGCTCGTAGGGCCCAGGCGGACAACGGAAAGGATCTGCGGGGGCGCAGATCAGTACCGTGCCACCATCCGCCATGGCTTCCAACTGCTTGCGCAGCAGCACCGTTTGGGGTCCGGCCTTCCAGGCGTGGGGAATTTTCTCCGCCACCTCTTGGGTGTAACCCTTGATGTCATCCCACTTAAAGTCGATGCCCGGCGATACCACGCAGCGATCATAGGGGAAGCTCTTGCCACCCTGGGTGGTGACAGTTTTCTTTTCGGCATCGATGGCGGTCACGGTGTCATGGACCAGATTGATGCCAAGTTTTTTCAGGCCCTCGTAGCTGACCTTGATCGACTCGATGGTGCGGTCGCCGGACAGCACTTCATTGGACATGAAGCAGGTGTGATAGGAGTCGTTCGCCTCGATGAGGGTCACTTCTAGGCTGGCATCGGCGCGCTTGAGATACTTGGCCGCCGTGGCGCCACCAACTCCACCACCCACCACCACCACCTTCTTGCCGGCAGCTAGGGCGACGTAGGGCACACCCACCATGCCAACGGCACTGACCGCGCCAGCGGCCTTGATAAAGTCTCTGCGGGTAAATTTCATTCTGCTTTCTCCGGATTACTTGCCGCTGCTGGCGTAGAACTGCAACAGGGCCTCAATACCCTTGTCGCCTTCCTTTTCCATCAACTTTTCCAGTTGGGCCTTCATTTTCTTGGTGGGTTCCCGCTTGCCGCTCGTATAGTCCGCCAGACTCCACTTGACGTAGGGCGCCCACTGGCCGCGCAGAATGCCGGCATCATCCTCGGCGGAGGTTCCGCCGTTGGCATGGCACTTTTCGCAGTATTTATCATGTAGTTTGGCGCCTTCCTGGGCTTGCTCCGCGTTGACCTTCTGGCTGGCGGCGGCGAACTTCAATCCAGAAAAATGCTTCGCCATGGCCTTGATTTCGTCCTCTGAATAACCCTTGGCGATCCGTCCCATGATGGTCGAGGGAACCGACCCGGCGGCGAATCCCTTCATGATCTCCTCAAAATAGGCCGCAGAAATTCCGGCGATGGAGGGACTGGCGGGTCCCTTACTCGCCCCGTCGGTCCCGTGGCAGCCCGCGCAGGTATCGGCCAGCATTTTGGCACTGGCCATGTCGGCATTCACGCTGGGCAATACAGCCAGCGCCACCGCACCCGCCAGCAGGGCTGTGGTAAAGGTGTTACGCGCCATGTTTCCTCCTCGGATGGTTTGCAAAAATTTTGTTCAAACATCAAGATCAACCGTCCTTCCAACCATCCTGGTTGGCGGCCGCTTCGACGCAAAAAACCGGCTAGGGATGTCCGCCCTGCCCGCGCCCCAATCTCACCGGCGGTGACCGGATTTTTCCCTGGCCATCCCATCCCTGGCCATACTGCCACAACCCGCTCCTGCCCTGCGGGCCAGTCCGTCAATCGCTATTTTTTGCCCTGGAGAATTGCCAGGGCTTTGGCGTTGCCTTTCTTCTGCGCGATGTCCAGGGCCGAGCGCCCCTGCTTATCCTTGAGGCCAGGCTGCGCCCCATGGTCCATGAGCGTCTTGACCAGGCCCTCATGACCCGTAGACACCGCCTCCATCAGGGGCGTCACCCCGTCCTTATCTTGGAGATTGACGTTGGCTCCCTTATCCAACAGCAGATTGACGATATCGTCGCGCCCCTGACCCACCGCCCAGGTCAAGGCGCCAGCACCATCCGCGTCCACGGCGTTGACCTGCGCACCCTGGTCCAACAGCGTCTTGACGGCCTGGAGGTGGCCCCGGTCCGCGGCAATGATGAGGGCCGTGTCCCCCTGCTTATCCCTGGATTCGATTTCCGCGCCTGCTTTGAGCAGCATCGCCACGGTGGCCGCATGGCCCTTTTCCGCCGCCTGCATCATGGCGGTACGGCCATCCTTATCGGAGGCTTTGACGTCCGCGCCCTTGAAGATGAGTTGGTCCACCATGTCAGTGATGCCGTAACGGGCGGCGATCATCAGGGCATCCCAGCCGCTGCGGGTACGATCGTGCAGGTGGGCGCCGGTTTCCAACAACAGGGCGGAGACGCCGATGTGGCCGTTTTCGGCGGCGAAGGTCAGGGCGGAGCAACCACCCTGGGTACGCAAATTCACCTTGGCGCCCCGGGACAACAGTAGCGCGACGGTTTCCATGTTGCCGGTCTCGACCGCGATCATGAGCGCCGTCTTACCGAGACTGTTGGGAGTATCCACCTCGATCCCTTGCCCCAGCAGGCGGACGAGGGTGTCGTTGTCGCCGATGGCGGCGGCGATCCGAAATTCCTTTTCCTTTTCACTTTCCCCCGCCTGGGCAGACAGGGCCAGGCAACCGCCAAGGAGCACGGCAATCAGGGACTTAAATTTCATGGCAACCGAACCTCCGGCATAGTCACGAACCCGCAATGGCCTCGGGTCCCTATTATCCCCTACTTGGCCGGCTCGGACCCGGTTTCGCTCTTCGGAGCCGGATCCTTGTCTGGTGCTGCCTTGGCGGCACCCTTCTTGGCTTTGTCCGAGGTGTCCGGCTCGTCCGGTTCCGTATGGGCTATGCCCTTATGGCAATCAATGCAGGTTTGGCCCTCATCCACCGCCCGTGAATGTCGATTACGCGCGGAACGGGTCTGCACCGACAGGTTCATTTGGCTGTAATCGTGGCAACTGCGGCACTCCCGCGAATTATTCGCCTTCATCTTGTCCCACACCAGGTTGGCCATATGCCAACGGCGCTCCTCGTATTTTTCCTTAGTATCCACGGTCCCCATCAACTCGTGATACACATCCTTGGCCGCCATGATCTTGGCCCACATCTTGGGACCAAATTCCTTTGGCACGTGGCAATCGGAGCAGGTGGCGCGGACGCCGGTCCGGTTCGAGTAATGGACGGTTTCCTTGAGCTCCTCCAAGTTGATCTTCATGGAGTGGCAATTGGTGCAAAACGCCTCCTGATTAGTGAAGGCAATGCCGACGTTCATCAAGCCAGTAAATAGCGCGCCCGCCATGAACACCAGCGCAAGAACGAAAAGAGAACGCTTCCGGGGCGTGCCGCCGCTACTCTGATTCCGCATCTGTGGTCGTCCTCAAGCCAAAGCCTGTGCCCGAAGGGGCGGTTTGTGGGATTGTTCGAATCGAGTTCACCAACTAGGTCGCCAGCCGCGTTACAGCGGCCAGGGGCGCGGATGCCATGAATTATTCTAAAAAAGGTGCGCCGATCTCTCCTGGGTGAAGCGATGTTACGGAAAAACACCTCAATTGCCAAGCGGGTATCCGGTTTGGGGAAATTGCGTGGTTAACACCGAAATAGCGTCTCAAGGTCGTGCTAAGGGCGCCCCTGCACACTCATTCAATACCTATTCCCGTACCGCCAGGCCAGGAAAATCCTTGGCCAAGGAGCGCAAACTCGCCAAATCCACCGGCGGCAGTCCGGCGGTGTCCGGGTTGTGTTCTGGGTGACAAGCCTGCACCACCAGGTGCTTGGCGCCCAAGCGCCTGGCCTGATCCAGGGTATCCCGCACCTGCGCCCTGGTCAGCAGATGGGGGTGCACCGTCACCCGAATCTCATGCTTCACTCCGCTGGCCAGCAGCAGGCGGGCACTTTCCCAGGCGCGGGCACCACTACCTGGCACCTGGGTGACCCGGTCATAGTCCCCAGCAGGAGCCTTTAGATCCAATCCGACCCAGTCCAACAGGGGCAGCAGGCGCCGCAAGCGGGACGGGTAGCAGCCAGCGCTGTGCAGGCCGATCAGGAATCCCAGGTTTTTCAACCGCTGGGCCGCTTCCGCCAAACCCTGCTGCAAGGTGGGCTCGCCGCCACTGAACACCACCCCATCCAGTAAGCCCTGGCGCCCCTGGAAAAAGCGCCACACCCGGTCCCAACACCAGGCTTCGCCGCCCTCAGCCGACCGCAACTCCGGGTTGTGGCAATAGGAGCAGCGCCAGGGGCAGCCCTGGCAAAAGATTACCGCCGCCAGCTCGCCAGGAAAGTCGATGCTGGTCAGGGGCGTCAGTCCACCGATGCGGATGTCAGGCGCGGCCATGGTCCGCCCGAAAATAGCGGCGCTCATGAAACTCCCCCTGCTTGCCCAGGTTCCAGGAGGACACCGGCCGGTGATAGCCCATCACCCGGCTCCACACCTCGCAGCGGGTACGCTCCTGGTCCCGGAGCGCCGGGCCGGAGGAGGAATTGGCGGGGCTGTCAATGACTTTGGTCGGCATGGGTTGGGTGCTCCAGAGGTTGGTTAGCGAGAATCTCCGCGTCACAGCGGGGACAAAATTCATGGACACCGGCCAGATAGCCGTGCCGGGGACAAATCGAGAAGGTGGGCGTGACCGTGAGATAGGGCACCCGGAAGCGTTCCAGGGCGCGTCTGACCAAGCGCCGGCAGGCGTCGGCGCTGGCGATGGGCTCCCCCAGGTAGAGGTGTAACACGGTGCCCCCGGTGTACTTGGCCTGGAGGGGTTCCTGGAGTTCCAGGGCCAGGAAAGGGTCATCGGTATGGCCCACCGGCAATTGGGATGAATTGGTGTAGTAGGGACGCTCCGCCGTTCCCGCCTGCAAGATTCCGGGCCAGCGCTTGCGGTCCTCGCGGGCGAAGCGGTAGGTTGCCCCCTCGGCCGGCGTCGCCTCCAGGTTGTAGAGGTGTCCGGTTCGCTCCTGAAATTCGGTGATACGGCCCCGGATGTGGTCGAGCAATTCCAGCGCCATATCCCGGCCAGCCGGGGTGACGATGGAGTCCCGGTCGGCACTGAAGTTGCGGATCATCTCGTTGATGCCGTTGACGCCGATGGTGGAAAAGTGGTTGCGCAGGGTTCCCAGATAGCGCCGGGTATAGGGGAACAGGCCCGCGTCCAGGTGGCGCTGAATCTGTTTACGCTTGAGTTCCAGGCTGTCCCTGGCCACCCCCAGCAAGCGATCCAGGTCCTTCAGCAAGGCCGGCCAGTCGCCCCGGCGCACATAGCCCAGGCGCGCGCAGTTGAGGGTCACCACGCCCAGGGAGCCGGTCTGCTCCGCCGAGCCAAACAGCCCGTTGCCCCGCTTGAGCAGTTCCCGCAAGTCCAGTTGCAGCCGGCAGCACATGGAACGCACCTGGTTGGGCTTGAGTTCCGAATTGATGAAATTCTGGAAATAGGGCAGCCCATACTTGGCGGTCATGCTGAACAGGCGTTCCGCGTTATCGCTGTGCCAGGGGAATTCCGGGGTGATGTTGTAAGTGGGGATCGGGAAGGTAAACACCCGCCCCTTGGCGTCCCCGGCGCTCATGACCTCGATGTAGGCCCGGTTGATGAGATCCATCTCCGCCTGCAAGTCGCCGTAGCAGAAGGGCATTTCCCGACCGTCAATGATCGGAACCTGGTCCCGCAGATCCTCCGGACAGACCCAGTCGAAGGTCAGATTGGTGAAGGGCGTCTGGGTACCCCAGCGGGACGGCACATTCAGGTTATAGATCAACTCCTGGATGCACTGGCGCACCTGGGGATAATCCAGCCGGTCCAGACGCAGGTAGGGCGCCAGATAGGTATCGAAGGAACTGAACGCCTGGGCGCCGGCCCATTCATTTTGCAGGGTACCCAGGAAATTCACGATCTGGCCCACGGCGGACGAGAGATGCCGGGGCGGTCCCGCCTCCACCTGGCCGGGCACCCCGTTCAGCCCCTCTTGCAGCAGGGTGCGCAGGGACCAGCCGGCGCAGTAACCGGACAGCATATCCAGATCGTGGATGTGCAAATCCCCGGCCCGGTGAGCGGCGCCCACCTCCGGCGGATAGACGTGGCTAAGCCAGTAATTGGCGATCATTTTCCCGGAACTGTTGAGGATCAGCCCACCCAGGGAATAGCCCTGATTGGCGTTGGCGTTGACCCGCCAATCGGCCCGCTCCAGATATTCATTGATGGATTGGGCCACGTCCACCCGGGTGCGGTGGTCGCCACGCAGACGCAGATGCTGGGCCCGGTAGGCAATGTAGGCGCGGGCGGTGGCGACCTGATCCGCGTCCAGCAGCACCTGTTCCACCGTGTCCTGGATGCGTTCGATATCGGGGATGGGTTCCCGCTCCTGGCGCTGGGTCAGCACCCGCACCACCCGCTGGGCCAGGCGGTTCGCTTCCTGGGCGTCGAAGGCGCCGGTGGCGGCCCCCGCCCGCTCAATGGCGAAGCGGATTTTTTCTGGATTGAACGCAACCTGGGTGCCATCCCGTTTTTGCACTTGGGCGGGCGGAATCAGGCTGGACAGCGGGAGCGGCGTCGCCATGGGAAACCTCGCAGGGACCTAGAAAATCTATATATAGGTGTTTTTTAATATTGTATTACCAATATATTGGGCTTGCTGGGCCAGTCCCTGATCTAGATCAAGTTCCGCCCAGCGCCCGCCGCGCAGGGAGATGGCTAGGCCCCGGCTATACTGGACGCCGTCGGCACCCCGGAAGGGGCAGCCCAACCAGAAGGAACCCATCCGCCATGCCCCTGGATTTGTCCACCTTGGCGGGCATCGTCGCCCGCTCGGAAACCCTGGTTTCCCCGGCCCAAGTGCAACAGGCCCTGAATCGGCTGGCCGCCGCCGTCAGCGCCCGTTTCGCCGGTCAAGATCCCCTGGTGCTGTGCGTCATGAACGGCGGCGTCATTCCGGCCGGTCATCTATTGACCCGCCTGGACTTCCCCCTGCGTCTGGATTACCTGCACGCGACCCGCTACCGGGGTGCCACCTCCGGCGGCGAACTGCATTGGCTGCGCCGGCCGGACCAATCCCTGCGCGGCCAGCGGGTACTGGTGATCGACGACGTGTTCGACGCGGGCCTGACCCTGGAAGCCATCGTCCAGGATTGCGAAAGCCAGGGCGCCGCATCCGTCGCCAGCCTAGTGCTGGTGGAAAAACTGCGCGACCGGGACTGTGCCTATCGGCCGGATTTCGTCGGCCTCCGGGTGGTGGACCGCTATCTGTTCGGTTGCGGCATGGATTACCAGGACTATCTGCGCAACTTTCCCGGCATCGCCGCCGTGGATGATGCGGATCTTTAACACTGGACCCGGGAATCAGTCCCATGCATGAACTGGCCATCATCGGGGGCTCCGGGCTGTCCCGGATGCCCAATCTGCACATCGTCGGCCGCGAGGTGGTGCGCACCCCCTACGGCGAGCCCTCGGCGCCCCTGACCCTGGGGGTCCTGGGCGACCGGAACATCTGGTTTTTGCCCCGCCACGGACCCGACCACGGCATTCCGCCTCACCGGGTCAACTACCGGGCCAACCTGTGGGCGCTGCGCCAAGTGGGTGCCCGCAAGATCATCGGCGTCGCGGCGGTGGGGGGTATTCGCGCTGACCTGGGACCCCTGACCCTGGCGGTGCCGGACCAGATCATCGACTACACCCATGAGCGCCAGCACAGCTTTTTCGATCAGATACAAAGTCCGGTGGTGCACATCGACTTCACCCATCCCTATTGCGAGGAGCTGCGCCAAGGCCTATTGGGCGCCGCCCACAACCTGGGGGAGCCGATGGTGGCCGGCTGTACCTACGGTGCCACCCAAGGTCCGCGCCTGGAAACCGCCGCCGAAATCCGTCGTATGGAGCGGGATGGCTGCGATCTGGTCGGCATGACCGGCATGCCAGAAGCGGCCCTGGCCCGGGAACTGGATCTTTGCTACGCCTGCTGCGCCCTGGTAGTCAACTGGGCGGCGGGCAAGAGCGCCGGCGTCATCAGCCTTGAGGACATCGAGGCCAACTTGAACCTAGGCATGGACAAGGTGCGCCGGTTGCTGGGCCAATTCGTCATCCAATTCTCGCCATAGCCGGCTACCGCGATCAGTGGTTGCTTTGCGTCAAGCAAAATTTGATTGCATCGAGGCAGAAATTAAATCATTGGCAGGCTGTGCTACCATGCTCTGCTGGTGGGTTGTGGTCCGGCAACCCGCGCCGATCCCCCCATTCATCCCTTGTCGATTCGAGTTGTAGCAGCAATTGAGAGGTTAACGCATGGCCGATCAAGACTCCGGCGACCAGCAGCTGGAAACCGCGCCCAGCACCGCCGAGCCAGCCAAGAAGGCGGTCCGCAAGCGGGCCGCGACCGCCGACGGGGAGCGGAAGGAGCCAGTCAAGCGGGCTTCCCGCAAGACCGCCACGGCGGCCAAACTCCAGGATGAAGCGACCACGCCGGCCGCACCCGCCCCGGTCGCGGTGACGGAACCCGCCCAGCCGGTGCCGGAACCGGCGGTTACCGGCCTGACCCCAGATCCCAGCGCCGCCCCGGTGATCGCGAACCAGCCAGCGAGCCAGGACAGCCCAGGGGAAAACCCCCAGCCACCCGAACCACGGGACCCGCCCGGTCCCCCTAAGAAAGGAGAAAAGCCCATGTCGGTCGCCAACGACCCCAGTCAATCGACTCCCGTACATAAGTTCTGGCCCACCGCAGTCATCGCGGTGGTCGTGATGGTGGCAGGATTCCTGTATATCCGCTCCATCGCCCATAACCAGGACTTCACGGCTCAATTCAAGATCGCCCCCGCCGCCGCGCCCAAGCCGGCCGCCAGCAAACCGGCGACCGCCGCTCCGGTGGATGTGGATAAATTCCGGGCCGCCGACAGCGCCAAGTCCAGCGTTCCGGCCGCACCCCCGGCACCCAAGCCCCAGATGGCGGCACCCGAAACCGCACCGCCCCTGGCGCCGGTACCCCCTAAAGTGACTGCAACGCCCGCACCGGCGCCGGTCCCGGCACCCGCTCCTGCGCCGGCTCCCGCTGCGGCCCCGGCGCCCGAGCCCATGGCGGCTCCGGCTCCCGCCGCT
>CAZIHO010000043.1:13525-25205 GCA_964538875.1 uncultured Chromatiaceae bacterium | reverse complement strand
TCACCTGGAAACTTTTCGACGCTGACACCTGGTAATTTTTGGATGCGGATTGACACTTCACGGGGAAACAGGCCACCTGGGCTGCGGATGGGATCCCATTTGATACCTCGCTGGCAGGTCAGGAAACGGCCAACGCGCAGCGGAGCGCCTTCCGACGGTTTGTTCAGCGCTCGCGCAGCTTGAGGTCGCGATAAAAGTTTTCATGGGGCCCAACCATCAGCAACTTGATGGTCTCCTCGTCCAGCACCCGGTAGGCGACCAGGCATAACTGATTCGCCATGCGAAATTTGTAGACCTGGATACCCGCCAAATCGCCAACCTTGGCCTCGCCGAGACCGGGATCGTTGGCGATCGCCCGCACCGCATCGTCCAGCTCAGCCTTCTGCCGGGCATGGAGCTTCTTAACCGTGCGCGCGAAGGTCGGAGTGACGAGCAGGCGCATCAGCCGAATCGGTACTCAGCGACCGCCTCTTCCTGATCCGCGATCAGGATGTCGCGAATCACCGAGAACGGCAGGTCCGGGTTCTCCTCGGCGATCTTGCCGATCTGGGACCAGTATTCGATCTGCTTGGGCACCGAGCGGTGCTGGACCGAGGCATGGTGTCGCGCCTGACTGACCAGGGCTTCGGACAGCTTGACATTGATGGCCATGAATGTCTCCTTTTTGGACCATCATAGCCCCAAAGGTTCCAGACTGACACATCCGGGTTCCAGAGAGGACCTAGGAGAGGGATGGCCTGACCTCCGTTCAGGTTCCGACGGCCTCGTCGGTGATCTCGCAGTGCATCACGAACCCGGCAAGGTAGGGCTGAGTTCAAGGATGCTCCTGTGGGTCTCCGGTGAATCTGCGTGGATTGTTGAGTCGTGGTTGGCGCGCCGCCCATCGAGGGCACTCACTGTTAATACCAGTCCAACGATTGGCCGGTCACCGTCTTGCGCCTGAGCGCGGGGGAGGGTTGGTGCGCGGTGGCGGACGGCGTTGCCACCAGTCCGGTGCCGCATAAGGCCAGCCGCGCGGTGCTGGAGGCGCTGGAGCGGCTGGGTCCCGACCAGCAGGCGTTGTGGCAAGACGGCTGGATGGGGCCACGGGTGGTCCGCCGCCATGTGCATTCTTATCTCTGTCGCCAATTGGCCGTTCACCGCCGCAGCCGGGGCGCATCGACCACCCTCGCATTGCTTCAGTGGCGTCAGGATCGCTTCAGCGTCGTCAACGTGGGCGATTCCCGGGTGTACCGCATGGGCGCCGATGGGCAGTGGCACCCATGCTCCCGTGACCACACCTTTCGCGAGTCCATGATCGAGCGCGGCGAGATCACCCGGGAGCAATCCGTTGGCAGCTTTTACCGGGATCTGGAACACATGCTGAGTGCCGACGACAGCGAGGACGAATTCGCCATCCATTGGCACCAAGGTGCCTTGAGCGGCGGGGACACCCTGCTGGTCTGTACCGATGGGGTACACGACACCCTGGGCGACCCCGGCTTGCAGGCTGGCTATCGACCCGAGGCATCGCCCGCGGATCAGGTGAGCGCCTATCGCCAAGCGATCTTGGCGGCCGGCGCCCCGGACAATTTTTCGCTCATCCTGATCCGCTTTCCCTGAGCGCCCCCGATAAGGGGCGTTGCTGAGCAGAGGATGGGGAGGCCATCCAGACCTCCCCACCCAGGTCCCTCCCTAGGCCGGCCGCCGCAGCCGGTAGTGCCCGATCAGACGGGCCACTTCTTCCCGGTACCGCGTCCTTGCACTCCCATCCTGGGCCTCCGGCGGCACTAGGGCGGCGACCGTGCGCTGGATGAAATCGCTGTTCGCCCCCCCGAGGGTCAGGGATTTCACCAGATGCCCCAGGGGTCCGCCGGAGCGGGAGCCCGCGCTTCTCGCCAGTTCCGGCTCGAACCGGATCCACTGAGCGGCAATGGTGCGGGCTGCGGCAGGGGCGACGCCCCCCTGTTCCAGCCGGGACTCCAGCATGACGTACGCCAGGCCCCGGCTGTCCCCGGCTCCCCGGCCCCAGGAATCAGAGGACGACTGGCCTCCCTGCACTAACTGCCAGACCTCCTGGGACGACACCCGCTCCTGCAGCAGCACCCGCGCCAGCCACAACCGGTCCGTCTCGGACAACCCGCCCTCGCCGGCCGATAACGTATCGGCCAGACGCTCGGCGATGCGCCGGCGGATGCTGAGGGACAGATCCAGACGGTCCAGCCGCTGGGACAACCACAGCCGTTGGCAACGAGCCACATCGTTGTTCATAGACACCTCGCGTTATGAAAGAACACCCCAGACACGGACGCGCCAAGCCACTGGCGGGCCGTAGCAAAGGATGTTGATTCGCGAGGCGGTTAGGTCATGGTGATAGGAAACGGTTCGCAGAAAGATAACGTCGGGTGACAAATACTAGGCTCAGCGCACCCCGCCGTCCAGGGGCCCTCCGGGTCCGATGGCCGGTTTCGACAGGGGTTGTCGCATCCGCCAAGGGTGTAAATTCCATGCCGATCGCAGGACTCCCGATCCACCCTAGACAATCACAGGATCTGATCCTGTACCTCAATCGAGTCCCTCATCCGCATCGCCGAAGTTCCCAGAGACCGGCATCATTGAACCAGGGATGCGCCATGAACCTGACTGCTGGCCGTACCGGCTGCGGGCCTTGGCGGTCCCGTGCGCCTGGGCTGCAGTTCAAGGCCCAGCAATGGTGGGTGGTGCCGCCCAGCAATCTGGAGGGCATCGAGAAGTACCTGGGCTCAGGGATGGTCAAGGGTATCGGCCCCCACTTTGCCCGGCAACTGGCGCGGGCCTTAGGGGAGCGGATGTTGCCGGTGGTTATCACGATGATCTTGCCTTGATATAGGACAGGCCAGCCCTGGAGTCCCCATGACCGCACTACAGGTTCCAGAAATCTGGGGTTGACGTTTCGTCTCTCAGGCCGGGGTGAACAGGTGCGGTGCCGGCTTGGATAATCATGTTACGCCAAGGATTTTTTTCTTTAACACCCTGTTCAAACCTTCCTGGTCCACTGCTCGCACCAGTGCCTGTCTCGCCAAGAGACTGACCGGCAGTAATTCATTGAATTTACTTGGGTCCGGCTCTATTGAGAACGCTTCCTGGGGTCCTCGGAGCAGGGATCGAATCCTCTCCGCCAGAGGGTTGAGCGCCTCGGATGTGATCAGCTCGAGTTGGCAGTCGGAGATCCTCCCTAGTTCGAAGTGCCGCTGTAAGCGCTTTGCGGCGAGCAGGTTCGCCTTATAGCCGGCGAAATTCCACCACACCGCCTTGAGCGGCTGTCCCAGCAGCATGGTTTGATCTGGCCGCACCCAGTCGAACTCCTCCTGAAGCGCGCCGAACAGGGTCCTGCCCCGGGACGAGAGGTAACTCGGCTCGGAATCCCGGGCCAGAAATGCGGCCATCGATTGGCAAAAAGCGTGGCTGAGGGTTTGCCCGGCACCGAACCAACGGGATTTTCCCCGGATCTCGCTGGGCTCCACGTATACCAGCCGCCTGAGGTCATCGACATGGGTCACGTGCCAACCGCGGCCGCTCAAGGTGATGAACGGGTACTTTTCCAGACTGCTGCGCAGCGAAAGGGACTGGAGTTGGCCGATCTCGGCCCTGCCGAAGCACACCGCATAAGTCGACTGGGCCTCGAACACGGACAGCAAGGCGAGGTAGTGGCGGCGCCCGTAGGCCTGTTCGGTCGCCGGTCCAATGGAGAGCACCCCTTGGTCTGACACCAGATAGCCCTTTCCGACCAGGTGGTCCAACAGATCACCCAGGATCTCCTCGCCCAGGGCCTCCTGGAGGGGCGCTACAACCCGGAAACGGTCCCGGAGATCCGCGGCGGTGGTCTGGCCGCACTGAAGGCACAGCGCGAGGATCTGCTGTGCCACGACCTGGACCGGGAACGGCGGGGGAGCCACGGGTTCCACATAACCGCGGTGCCATAGTTCGAGCAGGGCCCCGGCGCGCAGAAACCCTTCATCGGTGACGGCCAGGAACAGGCAGTTGCGGCGGGTGCCGGCCCGCCGTCCGGTGCGCCCCAGGCGCTGGAGGAATGCCGCCACGGTGAAGGGGGCGTCGATCTGGATCACCCGGTCCAGGTCCCCCACATCAATGCCCAGCTCCAGGGTGCTGGTGGCCACGATCACACAGTTGGCCCCTTCGGCGAAGGCCCGCTCCGCGTGCTGGCGGGCCTCAAGACTCAAGGAGCTGTGAGAGACAAAGGTGGATACCCCCAGGGCCCGCAGCTCATAGGCCAGTTCCTCGACCTGGCGACGGCTGTCGCAAAACACCAGCCGCTTTTCTCCCCGGTGCAGGCGGGAAATCACCTGGGCCGCGTTGCCCAGAGTGCCGACGTAGTCGAGCTGCACCTCGGGCGATGGCAGACCCTCGGCAGAGACCTCGACCACCTCCTGGCCCCGCTGAGAGGAGCCAGAGAGCCAGGCGAGCAGCGCCTGCGGGTTGCCGACAGTGGCGGACAGGCCGATGCGTTGCAGGTCCGTTCCCGCCACCCGCGCCAGCCGCTCGACCAAGAGCAACAGTTGCCAACCGCGGTCGAACCCGGCAAAGGCGTGCAATTCATCGATGACCACCGCTGTCAATCCAGCGAACAGACGTTGCGGCTGGGTTCGCACCGAGATCAACAGCAGCTCGATGGACTCCGGCGTGGTGAGCAGGATGTGCGGCGGATCAGCCAGAAGACGCCGCTTTTCCCCCGCCCCGATGTCACCGTGCCACAGGGCCACCCGCCGGCCCAGGTAGCCGGCATAGAGGCTCAACCGGTGGAACAGGTTATTCAACAGGGCCTTGATGGGGCAGACGTAGATGATACCCAAGCCCTGCCGATCGGTTTCCAGCAGTTGTGACAGCAGGGGAAACACCGCCGCTTCGGTCTTGCCCCCGGCGGTGGGGGCCAGGCAGATCAAATTGCGGCCGTCCAGGATAGGCCCGATGCTCCGCTGCTGAAGCGGGCGCAGGTTACGCCAGCCCAGGCTGTTGACGATGTGGTACTGCACCGCCGGGTGCAGACGCTCGAACGGGTCCATCAAAGATCCAGTTCGATGTCATCCACCGAGCCTGGCTGTCTGGCCGCCCGTTCCGTCACCGTCAGTTCCGACTCTTGCAGCGTGGGGCGATAGTGCCGGGTTGGATCGAAGTCTTCAAATTGATCGATGCGGTCCAAAACCTCACAAACCAGTTTTTTCAGGAACAAGCGCGGGGCGATGCCGACTCGCCCCCCCAGTTCCCCGGTCACCGCCTGTGCCAACAGCCGGATGTAACCGTCATTTGCCCGCTCCCGGATTCGTCCGGCGTTGGTGCGTCCCTCCACGAATAAGTCGCGGACCTTGCGGCCCACCTCGCACAGCCGCTCGATATCGAAGCCCCGGAGCCGGATCTGAGGTGCCCGGGGGTTGTCGAAGCGCGGATCGGTGGCAAAGTCCACCGCCAGCCGTTGGGCCAGGGGCGGGAGCCGCTGCACCCCCATGGGGCCGTCAAAAAAGGCCGGGGTCCCGGTGATTACCAGATACAGCCCCGGAAAGCGCCCGCTGTCGATTTCGTCCATCAGTTGGCGCAGGGCGTTGAGGCTCTTGTCCCGGGTGTCGCCACGCATGCGCTGGAGGGTTTCCACCTCATCCAACACCAGCACCAAGCCCGGATGCCCGGAATCCTTGAGGATGGTCAGTACCCCCTGAAGGAAGCTCAAGGCCCCGAAATGATCGATGTCCCCCTTGATCCGTGCTGCCCGCTTCACCGACGCCGAGATGTTGGGTTGACCCGCCATCCAGGCCAGCAGACCGTCGGCGAGATCATCGTCGCCATTCGCCACCGCGCGGCGATAGGCCCGCAGTGTCAAGCCGAAGGCCGGTGCATGTTTCACCACCTCCCCCAGGCGGCGCTCCATCAGTTCATCGGTGCGGGTGACCAGGGCCTCGACATCGTCCGGGTCCAGACCCCCTCCGGCCAGCGCCTCTTCTTCCAGGGTGTAGAACCAGGCCTCGATCAGGCTCCGAAACGCCCCGACTGGCGAGTCTGGAGTGGTCAGGCGTTCCATCAGGCGCCGATACAGGGTCTCCAGCCGATGCAGAGGGGTTTCGGTCTCCGATATCTGCACCTCGGAACAGGCGAACCCCTGGCGACGGGCCTGTTCCTGGAGCCAGCGCACGGTGAAGGTTTTGCCGCTGCCGTAATCCCCCCGCAAGGCCTTGAATACCGCCCCCCCACGAGCGACCTTGGCAATCTCGTCGGCGACGGTAGGCTCGAAGGAGTCCAGCCCCACTGCCAGGGCGTCCAGCCCGTACTGGGGCACGGTACCCCGGCGCAGGGCATCGACGATATCGTGGCGGCGTTGGGCGCTAACGCTCATAGCTCGAACTGGGTCTGCAGAAGTTCTTGGTTCAACTGCACCCTGCCGCCGTCCCGGTCTTCGGACAACACCGGATACCCGTCCAGATTGAGCAGTCGCTTCACCCCGGCGAGAAAACCGCCGAGCCGGACTCGGGGCAGTTTTAGCTCCTGGGCCAGTTGGGCCGAGGCCAGTTGCCCGCCGTGCCGGACCAGGGTCCGCAACAAGGTGGCGAGTTGCTCAGGGCTGATTGGGACCCGCCCGCAACGGGCCTGTTGCTGTGCGAAGAGCGGGGACCCCAGCAGATTGTCCACCCAATCCGGGGACGATGCTCCACCGGCAGGCGGGTCGAACAGGTCTCGTAGCCGTGGGTCCGGTTTCGGCTTCTTTGGGGTCGGCCCGGTGCGGAACAGGGGGGGCAACGCCTGGCACACCCCCATGGAGTCCGGGGTAAGTTGCCACCAATGCGGGTGCTCCTGGGCCACTTCCCGCCAGCCAGCGGGGATTTCCGAGTCCACGGCGGCCAGGAATACGCCCAAGGGAATCACCACCTCCTGCAAACTGCCCCCGCCATGGTAGCCCAGCTTATTGCCGCCGTAGCGGATCTTCCCGCTCCAGGGCAAGACCGCCCTGCCGCCGCTGGTCAACACCCGGGGCCCTGCCACCTCGCACTCCCCCGCACTGGGCGGCGGTCCCTGCTCCCGGAAGCGTTCCCCGGACTCGTCCGAGGCGCGATATTGCATGCCGTGGTCGATGACGTGGCCATGATCGCTGGTCATGATCAGGGCGCGGCCCGATTCCCGGGCTGCCTCCAGCAACTGCCGCAACAGGCTCAGCTGTTCCAGGTTCCAGTTCACCGTCACCTGGTTGCTCCCGTCCAACCAGTCGTCCACCGCGTTGATCACCACCGCCAAGACCCGGTGCTCGTGCCCGGCTACCAGTTCCCTTACAGCGCCGGCCAGCCCACCGCCCCCCGGCTGGCTCAAGTCGGCCTTGTGGAACAGTTGGGGGGGAAACCTGGATGAGGCGATGGCCTTCAAGCCGGTGTGCTGGGAGAACAGGCGTTTCTCGTCGGCGGCCCCGCCGCTGACCAGGGCCCCCGCCAGCAAGGATGTCCGGCTGAGCCGGGTGATGGTGGGCAGCACCGCCAGCAGGCTGCGCGGCCCCTCGACCATCGCTTCCCGGTACTCGATCCAGTGCTTGCGGAGCAGGTCGTCCGTCAGTTCCTCGAATACCGCGAGGCTCATGCCGTCCATGACCACCAGTAGGACCCGCTTATTCTTGGCCAAGGGCGCCAGCACCCGCTCCAAAAACCCCTCCACCGGCAGCAGGGCCGGGTTCAGGGCTTCCCCCCGGGCCACCAGCGTCAGGTGCCGGCCGAAGGACTCGTTGGCGGCCTCCCGACGCTTCGACACCCGTCCGCTCACCAACTGGTAGGCCCGATCCAAGGCCTCGTTCTCGTCCCCAGCCCAGATGCGCCCTAAGGCCCAGTCCACGAAGCCCCCCTCGGCCGCAAACCAATCGACCGTCCGGACGATGTCGCCAGCCTCCAAGGGGTGATCCTCCGCCAGCCACTGCACCAGCCGTACCGCCATGGCGGCCCGTTCCACCCGTTCGGGCTGGGTCAGGGCCTGGCGATGCCGCCGTACCTCCGCCAGACCCTGCCTAAGCTGCCCGTCGTCCCGGGATTTCAGGGCGTGCTGCATCGTCTGGGCCAGCCGTTCCAGTCGTTGCCGGAACCCCGCCGGCAGCAGATCACTGACGATGGCCAGATCCAGAGTATCCAAAGCGGCCAGGGTGTGCTCGGCGGCGGTGATTTGGGGGACCGTCGCGCTGCCCGCCCCATCTGCGCTCAGCCGCTCCACCAGCGCCGCGGCCTCCTCGCCGAAGGACTGGAGCGTCTCCGGTGTGAGCTTACGGCCACCAAAAAAACGCTCGGCAAACCGGCCCCGGGCCAGGAACACCTCCGGGTGATCGGTGACCTTGGGGTGGTAAAGCACCTGAGCGGCCAACCCTAAGGCCACCAGCTCATCCCCATGACCTTCCTGAAACAGGGCCAGCAACAGGGCGGAATATTGACTCGCACCCAGGTCCAGCCAGTCTCCCAGGTGCTGTCGCACCGGTTCCGGCAGGACATCGAATCGCTCCTGGACCCCTGAGCCCAGGGACCAGTGGAGCAGGCTGCGGATATCGTTCTGGGGGGCCTCGAAACCCAGCAAGGCCAAAGCCAAGGCTCCCCAGGCCTGTTCGGCGTCCAGGACCTCACCGGCACCGATCCGGTCTTGGAACCGGTCATAACAGCCCAGCAGGGCCTCTGCCAGCCAAGCATGCCGGGAAAGGCGGGGATCGATCTCCCGCACCCCCAACAGATCTTGGAGGGTCCGCCAGGGGCTGACGCGCACCGGATTATTGCGCCAGAGACGGGCCAGGACGTCCCAGGCCAGGCCGGCGGCGTCCAAGGGGGTCAGCAGCACCAGGCGGCTGCCGTTCGGGTGGTGACCTACCAGTTGTTCCCGCAGGGCCAACTCCGAAGGGCAATACACCACCCGGAAGCGTACCCCCTCACTTTGGTACTCCCCCGGAAGCCCCGCCGGCACCTGGGGCCAGAACAGAGCGATGCGATCTGCCGCAGGGTCCTTTTTTAGGACTGCACGCAACTGGGTGGCCAGTTTCCCCGGCTGGGTCATGGTCCTGTTGCCTCAGACAAGATTTCATAGGTCAGGTTGAGGGTCTTGCCGGCCCCATCCCCCAGGGCGGTCTGGATCTCGGTCAACAGGGTCTTGGCCTCTGCGGCTGACACCCCGTGCCTCGCGCCGCTCTTTACCACCACTTTGCCCGGAGGTGGTGGAGGCGGCTGAGGGGGTTCGGGCGGCGGGGGCACCGGGGTTTTCTTGGGCCCGGTAACGACGTCGGTCGCCTCCCGTTCCGCCCGTTTCAGGGCCTCCGGCAGGGACGTCACCAGGTTGTCTGCCTGGAGTGCCTCGCACACCCGGTTACGGATCGCCGCCCCTTCCGCACTGCCGCCACCCCAGGCGCTTTCCAGCAATCGCCAATTGGTATCCTCCCCCAGGGCTCGGGCCACGGCTACCGCCCCGGCGATGCTGCTGCCCAAGGCCGCCATGCTGCTGTGGGCCGTCACCGCCGCCAGGGCCTTGACCAGCTCTGCCCCCTCCTTGCCTTGCAACCCGTCGAGAACCTGGACCGCCAGGTCCGCATTCGCCATCCGCTGACAAGAGGTGGATAACCGCAATTGGCCCAGCCGGTCATGGAGTGCCTGGCGCAAGTCACGGCTCGGCTCCCGGCTATCCGCCACTGCCTTCGTGACTCGATCCTGCAATAGCTTCTGGTTATTGGCGGTCCGCATCTGATTGGGCAAGCTATCCCCAAACAACTCGGCGGCGTGGCGCAGGGCCTGCTGCCAATCCTGGGGGTCGGCCATTTCCTGGCGCACCAGCACCAGGTCATCGTTGATGTCCTTGAGGGTCGGATCCACCAAACCGCCGTGTAGGGTGAAAGCGTATTGGCCGTGCTCGGCAAAGACCATGATGAGCAGATTCTGGATGTGATCCGGCAGACCCCTGGGCTGGGGCCGGTCCGTGATCTCCCGCAGCCGCTGCACCGTAACGGACCCGGTACCAGTGGCCAACTCCCGCTGGAAGTGCCGGAACCAATCATCGCTGTAGAGAAAGTGGCGCTCGTGCATGGTCCCTAGCCCCAGGGGCTGGGCAATCTGGCGCAGGGACTGGCGCAGGGGTTGATCCACATCCACCCGTCCATGCTCGGTGTGAACCGCCCGGCGCAGCACCTCGAATACCTTGCCCAGTTCGCCGAGGCGCACCTCGGTCTCGAATTCCGGGTGCTCGGGGAACTGATGGGCCAGGGCCTGGCCGACCAACTGATGGAAGGCGTGCTTCATGCTGGCCCCCACCGGCAGACGGGGGGTGAAGCTGGGGTCCAAGGACCTTACCTGGCTCTCCAACTCCACGCTGTCGTCCAGGGACCCGGGTATACCGGCGCTGACCCCGTAGGCCCCTTCCAGGTAATTGCGGATCTGTTGGCGTAGTTGACTGCGCTGATTTTCGAGCAGGGTCCGGGCCGCCTGTTTGTCCACCGCGGTGAGGTGACGGCTGTAACCGTTGTAGCGCTCATCGCTCTTAAGGATGTCCTCCAAGATCACCAGCTTCGCCAGGCTGGCCTGGGCCTCCCGGCTGAAGAAATAGGGCAGCCAGCACAGGGTGCGGCTTTGCCGGCCCTCGTCCTCGAAGTCCTGAATCCGGGCCCGGTCGTCGCTGGGCGAGTGATTACCCTCGTCGAAGGGGAAGTCGACGATCAGCTTCCAGTCGTCGCCCCGGGCCTCGAAGGTGGTCATGTCCGTGATCTCGCGGATATTCTGGAACAGCACCTCCACGCGCCGCCGGGTACCCCGCCACAGCAGCTCGTGATCCACGAACAACTGGTTGGAATCCTCGATGCCGAAAGCGTCGAATACCAACTCCCGGATCATGCGCCGCCGGTTGCCTGGGTTATCGACGATGCGGGCCTGCTCGATGATGCTCTCGGTGTCCACCCCGCTGAGCTGCACCCCAATCACCGGATTCTGATCGTCACTGATCTTGATCTCCCCCACCTGTCCGGCCCATTTGCGGCATTTGGTCAGTACCGTCTGGGCCTCCCGGCCCGGGATGGGGGCGCGGATGGTGCCGTGGTTGAGGGCCGCCAGCTTACCGGCGGTGAGCTGCTTCAGGGCCTCCACTTCCGGCGCCAAGGCTGCCAGCAGCAGGGTCTTCAGCAGCCGCAGGTCATTGAGAAAGTTGCGCTTGGCCGGGTCCGACTCGCCTAAGGTCTCCAGCTCCCTGGCGATCACCCCATGCTCGCGCTCCAACACCGGGACCAGCTTGCGCTCCAGCAGGTTGCGGGCATTGTCGAAGTGGGTGCGCATCTGCTCCGAGAAGGGCTCTGCCTCGGAGGCGATGACGTCGTACAGATCCCCCACCGGGATCAGTTGTCCCAGGGTCAAGCGGTCCCGCTGGCTCACCAGCAGCATCAACATCACCTTAAGGGCGGTGCGCTCCCGTTGCAGGGCCGAGGACAAGGCCACCAGGGCCTGCATCAGGGCCGGGCTGAAGGGGTAGACCTGCAGGAACATCTCCCGGTCGCCCTGGCTGGTGAGCAGCACGGCGAAAGCCTCCTCCCGCATCCGCTCGGTCTGGGAAAAGGCATCGTCCAGGGCCTGACGGGCGGCGGCGTCCCGGGGTTGCAGCAAGCGCTTTTGCGCGATCACCGGGAGGTTGCGGTCCTCCAGGGTGATGGTGTGGAACCGTCCCTCCCAATACTTGAGGCTGT
>CAZIHO010000043.1:12352-13425 GCA_964538875.1 uncultured Chromatiaceae bacterium | reverse complement strand
TCCCCCACGAATTCCCGCAGGTCCCGCTGACGGGCAATGAAGCTGACCATCGGCAGGCTACGGGGGATGCCGGTCTCCACCAGCTTGACCACCTTCTCGATCGCCTTATGGATGAAATCCGGGTCCGACAGACGACTGGCCAACCAGAGGATCAGCTCGTCGAGAAACAGGATCACCGCGTCGTAGCCCAGATCCTTGGCATGCCGGCAGAGGACGGCCAGGCCCTCGTCGAACTCCAGGTACCCCCCCTGGGTGGTGTTGGCCAGGTCCTGGAACGAGCTGAAGTAGCTGGCGACCAGGTCCCCCACCAGGTGATCCCGGTCCTCCTTGGCCACCCGTCCTGCAACCACAGCGTCGAAGTCGGCCGCATCCCACCCCGATTCCACATCGCCCCAACCGTCGGCACCGCCCGAGACGGAGCGCCTCAATCCGGCGAAGAAGGCCTCGTCCCCCATCTGGGCCCGCAACTGGCGGGCGTTATCGAACAACCGGCCGCTGAGATAGAAGCCCGGCACCGGTGCCTCCGGATGGAGCTTACGGATATGCCGGGCATAGCCCCCCAACACCCCGGCCTCCACCGACTCGGCACCGATCATGTGATAGGGCACCAGCAGGCAATTCTTGCTCTGCATCCAGTCGTCGTGTTTCCGGACGGCGCCACCCAGTTCCGTTATCGCCCGGGCGGCCCTGTTGCCCTGCAACAGCAGGTGCAGCACCGCCATGAAATGGGACTTGCCGCTACCGAAGCTGCCGTCCAGGTAGGCCCCCTTGTTGCGGACCTGAGTCGCGGTTACCGCGCTCTTGATCAAGCGCAGGGCGTCGTCGAAGCAGCGGGCCAACTGGGGCGTCACCACATAATCCCGCAGGGTCTGCTCCGCCTGCTCCACGCCGCTGGCCAGGTTCAGCACGAAATCGCCGCGCTGCACCTGCTCCGGGATGGGGATGAGATCTTTTATCAGGGTCATGGGCCTAATCCTTGGAAGATGCGAGAAACCGGGGACGGGTCAGGCCCCCCAGGGGTTGAACAGGGGCACGCCGGTGGGGGCAAAGTCCGCGACGTTGCGAGTCACTAC
>CAZIHO010000043.1:10677-12252 GCA_964538875.1 uncultured Chromatiaceae bacterium | reverse complement strand
CGGTATTCCTCGATGCTCAGCAGCACATGGGCGGGCCGGCCCCGGTCGGTGATGAACACAGGCCCCTCGCGGGCCGCCTTCTTGGCTTCGCTGGCGTGCTGGTTGAATTCCCGGCTGGTCATGGTGGTGATGGTCATGGGGGGCGCTCCTAAGTCTAAGTAGGCACGTTACTACACCGTTACCGGCTCGGCAACGGCCGCCAGGTCACTCGGCCCAAGGGTCGATCACCGGCACGCCCACCGCAACGAAGGGTGCGGTGTCGCGCGTCGCCACCGTGAACCCCTGGGTCGCCGCAATGGCGGCGATCTGTCCATCGGCCATCGAGATGGCGTGACCGGCGCTTCGGGCACGGCCCAGGAGGCGGGCGTACTCCTCCGCCGCCGCCCGGTCGAAGGGCAATATGCGGGCGCCGAACAGCTCGGCCAGGAGTTCGCGCAAGGCGGCGGCCAACCCTTCCTTGCGCTTGCCGTCCGGGAGCAATTCCACGCCCAGCAGCAGTTCCGCAAGGCTGGTGGTGGTGATGAACAAGGTCTCGGCGGCCTGCCGGTCCAGCCAAGCCTGTACCGCCGGATGGCCCAGG
Source organism: uncultured Chromatiaceae bacterium (assembly GCA_964538875.1). GTDB lineage: Bacteria > Pseudomonadota > Gammaproteobacteria > Chromatiales > Chromatiaceae > CAZIHO01. The sequence continues at coordinate 11,672 of CAZIHO010000043.1, read as the reverse complement.
GGCCGCATCGGCTCCGAGACGACGTTGGTATCCAACAGGATCATGCGAAATCCGCGGGCTCTGGCGCTGTCTGGTCGCGGGTGATATCCAGGTCGATCCCGCCGTAGCGTTGGCCGAACGCGGCCAGGGCCGACCCGATCCGGACCCGCGTCGCCGGGGCGACCGCCTCCTCCAAGATGGCCCGGATCTCCGCCTCGGTGCTGCGTCCATGGGCCGCCGCCCGCTGTTTGAGGGCGCGATGGGTCTCAGGGGACAGATTGCGGACAGTGACGGCAGGCATAGGAGGGTACTCCATGGGGAATGGGTTGTGGTGATAGCATAGCACAGCGGTTGATATCACCACGCCCTCTGTGCAACCTCAGTCGAGATTGGCGCGCCTTACCGGCCCCGCGCCTTTGCTGCTCATCCTAATGGCCCCGGCGGCGGCCCCGGGTGGTGGCGGTGGGGCGCCAGCCGGGCAGGCTGTCCCGGGGGACGCCGAGCTGGCGCAGTTCCTCCAGCAGAAAGCTCCCGTAGTAGTCGCCCATGCGTTCGCCGTATTCCGGGTCCAGGTCGTTGTGCCACTGCTTGAGCCAGGGGATCAGCTCGTCCAGGGCCACCAGCAGCGGCATGAGGCGGGCGCCGTCCCAGCCGTCTTGCTCCTTGCGGGCCAGATACCAGGCGGCGATGGCCTGGGCGCGCTGGAGGTGATCCAAGCCCGCCCAGCCGATGACCTGGGTGGCGTCGCCGTCCCGCTCAACCTGGGGCAGGCTGAAGAAGCGTTCCTTGGGCACGTCCAGCTTGCCGCGCAGGGACCAATAACTAGGCTTGAGAAAGTCCGTGCTGGCGTATTTGGGCGGCACGGGAATGGTGCCCACCTCCTGGGCCTTGCGGGCCTGGGCCTCCGCCGCCGGCAGATAGGCGGGGTCGGACGGGTCCAGGGCGGCGCGGGCGTCGAGGGCGTCCTCCCGGCGCTGGAGATCCCAGGTCTCCCGCCAGGCGTGGAACTTAGGGAT
>CAZIHO010000043.1:0-10577 GCA_964538875.1 uncultured Chromatiaceae bacterium | reverse complement strand
AGGGCCAGGTGCTCCGCCTCGCCGGCCCCCGCCGGGAGCTTGATGACCGGCGCGGTACGGTTGAATACCTTGCCGCCCCGGTCCAGGACGAAGTGGTTATGGGTGGCGACGAAGGGAAAGGTGATGGAGAGGGGGGTGCGGAGTTTGTCCTTGACGACAACGCCATACTCCCTCCAGTGCATACCGCGTTGTTCTTTTGTTTTGCCAAAATATATCGTTGGCTTCATTACCGTCCGATAGGGCCAGAAATACTGATTCAACTGATTGTGATGAAGAAAAGCTCCTGCGAGTGAATACTCATAAATCACTGGCCCCAGTTTATCGATGCCCCAATCCCTCACCAGCTCCCCAACGACTAACGGGAATTGAGTCTCATCAGGTATGCCGATCCGTGTCAAATCGCCCTGCCCGGTACGGGCGAATATCTCGTCCTCTCCAGTGACAGCCATTACACCAATGGCATCCGCTACCGACCGTAGAATCTTGCGCCCCAATTCAATTTTTTGCTTTAGATCAGCCGCCCCACCCCCGCCCAAACTCCAAGGATGGCTCCCATACAGCGCCCTGGGCTGATCCGCCACGCTGACAAACTCATTGCCGCTGCCCGGCCGCTCCAGCAGATCCAGGATGGACCGCCACACCAGTCCCTGGGCCGGGTCGTCCGGGGTGCTGGGCTCGCCGCGAATGCCCAACACGGCGCGGAGGCACTCGGCCACCGGCGGCCGGTTTCGGGCGAACAGGATCACCGTGGGGGTGCCGTGGCCGGGGATGTAGGCCCCGGAAGTGTCGATGACGTGGGTCAGGTCCTTGCGGGGCAGGTAGGCCTCGATCAGCTTTTTGCCGAATTCCCGCTTCATGAAGCTGTTGGCGGTAATCAGGCCCACGAAGCCCGCCGGGTGGTTAGCTTCCCCAGGCAAGGCCAGGTCGAAAAAGCGCTCCGTGAAGGGCACGCCCAGGGAATATTTCATGTGGCAGGTCGAGTACTTGTCCCGGTAGGCCTGGTTCAGGGCCTTGTCCTTCACCGTGATATAGGGCGGGTTACCCACCACCACGGGGTACTGGCGGCCGAAGATGCGGGCCAACAGGGCCTTGTCCTCCACCTCCAACACATGGCGGATGGGGTCGTCCAGCAGGTCGCCCTGATTGCCCCACCACCACTCGAAGCGCCGGCCATGCAGCAAAGAATCCCCCACCGCCAGGTTGAAGTGGAAATCCGGGGCCTGGGCCAGACGGGTGGAGCCCGCCGCGGCCATGGCGGCGATCAGCAGCCGGAAGCGGGCGATGGCCACCGCGTAGGGGTTGATGTCCACGCCGTAGATCGCCCCCAGGGCGCGCTGGGCCAGCTCCCGGGCGTTGGTGGCGGGTTCGCGCCGCTGCCAGGCCCCGAACAGGCGCCCAAAGGCCCCGAGCAGGAAGTGGCCGGAGCCACAAGTGGGGTCGATGAGCCGCATCTGGGCCAGGCCGAAGGCATCCAGGGCCGGGGTCAGGCTGTGGTCGAGGATGAAGGACTCCACGAATTCCGGGGTTTGCAACAGGGCGTAACGCTTGCGCACCGCCTCGGACAGGTCCTGGTACAGGTCGCCGAGGAAGCGGGTGTCCCAGTCCGGGTCGCTGAAGTCGTGCACCAGCACCCCGCTGGCCGGGTCGATGCGCTGGAAGAAATCCAGCAGCCGCTTGGCCCCGTCCGCTGACAGGGGCAGCCGCCACAGGGGGTTGTGGCGGCGGTCCAGCAACTCGCCCATGGCCGGCAACCCCTCCAGGGCCGCGAACACCGCCAGCAGGTAATCCCGCTCGGCGTGGGTGGGGTGCTCGTGGAAATAGACCGTGGCCCGGTCCTTGGCGTGTTGCAGACGCGCCCCCGGCCCCGCCAGCCAAGGCTCCGGCAACAGCCCGTTGTCTTCCAGAAAGCGCACGAACACGCAGGTCAACACCCAAGCCGCCGCCGCCTGGGTGACCAGGTCGGCGCGCCACTCGATGAAGTGCAGGGCGGTGCGGCTCGCCGCCTGGGCGGCCTGGTATTCCGCCTGGAGCTGGGCCTCCAGACCGGGCTGGCCAGCGCCATAATCCAGGATGTCCCGCTCCAGGAGGGGCAGCAGGCGTTGCAGGTCGGTGAGCAGTTGGGGGCGGTGGATCATGGCGGCACGGGCCTATGGCTCCCGCTCTCCAGCACGGAAATGGGTATCCGACGCTCCCGCGCCGAGCGGGGGTGCGACGCTGGAGCGTCGCCCCGGTAGTCCCGCGGCGCGGCGGCGGGTCTCTGGTCGCGCAAGGTATATCACCATCATTTTCCGAACCACCGGGCCGGCCCAGGCGGTTGCCCCACCCACTGCGGACGCTTCAGGCAAAACACGCGAGTAACTTTCGGTCCCGCGGTGGTATCCTCGTTGTCTGTTGGCCAAGCGACGCCAGCAGGCGCCAACCCGTGAGTCAATGACCGATGGACGTGAATTTCCTTGATGCTGTGGGCCGTCATCTGGCGGACGCCCGGCTCCTGTTGCAGCACGAACGCCATGCCAACGCCGATCATCTGTACGGCATTACGGCGGAGTGTATTCTAAAAAGTATCATGCTGGGCCTTGGGGCGCCGGTATCGAGGCGGGGCGACCTCATGGAGGCGGCGCATCGCGCCCATATCGATGCCATCTGGGATGAATATTGCGCATTCGTCGGCGGAGCAGGAGGCGCCTCCTATGTGCCTTTCCCGCCAAACCAGCGTCCGTTCCAGGATTGGAGCATCAACCAGCGTTATACCCCGCAGCGGCACTTCAGTGAGCGGAGGTTCCGGTCATTAGGTCGCCAAGCAGAGCTAAATGCCATGCTCCGATGCCTGCAAGAAGCGATACTGGATGGAATCGTTGCAGCCGACAGGTGAGATCCCATGCGATTTTCGGATGTCCTGCCCCGAGCGACCCAACTGGTCGCGGAAGCCGGCGAGCACTTCGGCAACGAGGTGACCCTGGTCCGCGATCTCTACGGCCGGATCCGGATCGCCGTCGCCGCGAGACCGGAGTCACTGCCCAGGAGCTTTGCTCGAGATTTCAATGATGCTTTAGCGGCATATGGCCCTGGAAAGGATAACGTCTTCCTCTTCGGCGACAGGATGTTTGCCCCCGAAGCGGTGTTCGAGTCTCGGGATCGCCAGCATCTGCATGCCGCCAACGGGCTGAACATCTTTCTTCTGGACCGGCAAGTCATGGGTCAGGAATGGAGTCGTGCTCCCATCGACCCCGGGACGGGCAATGGACAGACGCAAAGGGTGACCTTCTTCGGTCTCAAGGGCGGCGTCGGACGCTCCACGGCATTGGCGGTTCTGGCGTGGCGGCTCGCCCGTATCGGCAAACGGGTGCTGGTGGTGGACCTCGATCTGGAGTCTCCCGGGATCGGCAGCTTGCTGTTGCCCCAGGAGCGCCTCCCCGACTTCGGCGTGGCGGACTGGTTTGTGGAAAGCGCCGTCGGTCAGGCAGACGAACCCCTGGCGGCAGGGATGGTGGCCTCCAGCCCCCTCACCGGTGATGCCGAGGCCGGAGAAATTCTCGTCGCGGCCGCGGCAGGACGGGATGAGGGCGATTACCTAGCCAAGCTCTCCCGTGCCTACCTCGAGTTACGGGCGGCCGGAGGGGTGCTGCATTTTGGCGAGCGCGTCTACCAAATGCTGCATACATTGGAGGCGCGCTTCAAACCCGATGTCGTGTTCCTCGATAGCCGCGCCGGCATGCACGACATCGCCGCAGTGGCCGTGACCCGGTTGGATGCCCTGGCGTTTTTGTTCGCAGTGGACGGGGCCTATACCTGGGATGCCTTCCGGCTGCTGTTCCAGCATTGGCGCCGGGACCGGCGACTGCTGGAACGTTTTCGCGGCAACCTGCGGATGGTGGCCGGACTGGTGCCGGACACCGGGCGTCCCGAATATTTCGCCAACTTCCGTCAGCATGCCTATGACTTGTTCACCAGCCACATCTACGACCCTGCCGGTGGCGATGAACCCGGGGCCGACGAGGCAGAGCCCTTTTCGTTCGACCTCAACGCTGCCGACGCACCGCACGACTTATTACACGTTAACTGGAATCGGTCTTTTTTCGCCTTTGATCCGGTGCGCCATCCCGAGGCAGTGGACGATGGATTGTTACAGGGCGGCTTCGGCGATTTTGTCCACCGCGCCGGTGAACTGATTCTCGGAGCGCCGTTGCGATGGTGAGCCAGTCGATCTTTCCGCGGGAAACGACCCGCGAACTCTTGATGGAGGCCCTGCCGGAGGATACGCGGCGGCGCGGGGTGTTGCCGCCGGAACTGGGACAACTCCACGTACCACTGGCCCACGTGAAGGCCCTGCACCCGGACAATGTCTTGGTAAAAGGGATCCGCGGGGCCGGCAAGACCCTCTGGTGGGAAGCGCTGCTGGATGACCGTCATAGAACGCTGGTCGAGGCGGTGGCCCCACGGATCGGCATCAATCAGGCAACGCGGTGTACCGCGGGATTCGGCGAAGCCCCCAACCCTCATGGTTATCCGGACCCGGATACCTTCGCCGCGCTGATGGATCGTGGCATCGAACCGCGGCAGATCTGGCGCGCCATTATCGCGAAACAGGTCTTAATTGCTAAAGAGGCGCCAGATTTCGCAGAACTCTCCCGCTGGTCGGAACGGGTCGACTGGCTGGTCGCCGACAGCGAGCGTACCGCTCTGGCTTTGTACGGGGCGGATCAGCGCCTCGCCAAACAGCGCGTGCGGCATCTTGTGTTGTTCGACGCCCTCGACCGTACCGCCTCCGATTGGGATCGGCTGCGCGATCTGTTACGCGGCCTGCTCCAGGTACTACTAGAATTTCGATCTTATCAGGCCGTGCGTCCGAAGGTATTCGTCCGTCCGGACATGCTGGAAGATCCTGCGGTCAAGAGCTTTCCCGATGCCTCGAAGGTGATCGACAGCGCTGTGAGCCTGACCTGGCCCCGCCGCGAGCTATATGGATTGCTGTGGCAATCCCTGGGCAATGCGGATTCCGGTGCCCTGTTCCGAGATGGCTGCCGTACCGGCTTTGGTCAGGCCTGGGAACAGCGTAACGATGGCGTTTGGATGATGCCGACCGCCATGCGCCTGGACGAAGAGCTGCAGCGGCGGGTATTCGACGCCATTGCCGGCCCCTGGATGGGCACCGACGCCCGTCGCGGGTTTCCTTACACTTGGCTGCCCAACCACCTGGGCGATGCCAATCAACAAACCAGTCCGCGCAGTCTCGTGGCTGCGGTGCGGATGGCCGCCGACGTCTCCGAAGATTATCATCGCAGGTATCCCGACTATGCCTTTGCCCTGCATTACGAAGCCATCAAACGCGGCGTACAGCGCGCCTCCACCATCCGTGTGGAGGAAATCAGCGAAGACTATCCCTGGGTCGCCCACCTCCTGCATCCGCTCAAGGGCCTTTCCGTACCCACGAATTTCGGCGACATCAAATCACGTTGGGCGGACGCCTCCACCATCCGAGCCATCTCCGCCAGCCTTGACCAAGCGCGTGTACGTTTACCGCCGCGTCGCCTGACCCTGGGGGCAGATGGCGTAAAGGATGACCTGACGGACCTGGGGGTCTTTCAACCCATGCCATCTGGGCGCATCAACATCCCTGACGTCTATCGCGTCGGCTTTGGCCTCGGTCGCCGCGGCGGGGTGCGGCCGGTGGAATGATGTGGCTGGACAGGTGAGACCGAAAACCAACGGCAACAGGGCCTGACCGCGCTGGTTTCCGGTGGCGCGGGCATGAAACCAGGTTCGAGACAACTGTGTGTCATCACACCCACCCCCGCGGTACTCTCGCAAATTCCTTGGCTCCAGCCCCCGCCGGTACCGGGATGCCGTCGATCATGGCGCCAGCCTGCTGGCCGTCGGCGGCGATCAGGAGCAACAGGGCCTGCATCCCCGGTCCGGCGGCCAGCCGGTCGCGTAATTGCTGGAGCCAGGTCGTGACCAGCCGGTAACGGCCCAACAGCCCGGTGTCCATCAGCAGCACCGGGGTGGCGCTGGCCAGCAGTTCCTCGGTCATGGCCGGCAAGGCCCGGGCCACCAGGCGTTGCAGGTTCTGCCAGTCCCGGCTGCCGAAAGCGGCGGCGTCCGCACGCAGCACCACTTCCCACACGGGGGGGTTGGCCATGGCGTCGCAGACCCGGTGCAGATGACTCAGCAGCAGGGCATCGAAGCTGACCGGGGTGAGGCCGAAGTCCTCCGCTAGACGCTGGGCGGCGGCGATCATGCGCCGGGGCTGGACGGCCAAGACGAGGAACCGCCGTTCCGCCACCGCCGTCGTCACCGCCCGGCGTAGGGTCTGCTCGTCGCTGCGGGTGCCGGGGTCATCCTCCGGCCCCTGGATGCCGTTGGTGGGGAGGTGGCTGCTGGCCCCTACCAGGGTGTCATGGCCGTGGAGCGGGAGCCGGTAGGCCCCCCGGTCGCCGTTGAGGCTGAAGCCGGGGTCCCATTCGAAGCCAATGTCCAACTCCCGCATCCAGCCATCCAACTCCGGGCGCCCGGGTAGGGGCTCGGCCTCCGGATAGCGGCCCTGGATGCGGTCCTGGACCTCCCCCACTGTGAGGGCCCTGGCCCCCAGCAGGGCCCCCTGGCCCAGTTGCAGGGCCCGCCGGGCCGTCATGCGCCGGGGATAGAGTTCGGCCCGGCTGGACAAGGCCGCCTCCTGGGAGGCCGCTGCCGCCAAGCGCAGCAGACGATGGTTGCCCAACTCGTGGAAGGACTCCGGCGGGACGATGGCGCGCACCTTTTCCAGGGCGCGGTTGGGCGCCAACAGGGGGTCTTCGAGGGCGCACTCGTCGGCGACGCGGCCCAGGGCGTCCGCATAGTCTGTCCATTCCTCGCCGAGTCCGGTCCGGTTGTCGGCGATCAATACCCGCTTGCCGCTGCGGCGCAGGACCCAGCGGGGCTCCTGGCGGGCTAACTCTGTCTCCACCGCGGCCCGTAACACCGCCTGGGCCCAGCGCTCGCGCCAGGGGGATTCCTGGGTGGAGCCCCGGCGCAGCAACAGTGCCTCCGCCAGCTCCACAGCGGTCATGACGCCACCCTGGTCCGTCAGCACCTCCAGCAGGTCGTTGCGCAGGGCGGTGACCGCCGGGAGCTTGCTCCACTGGGCGATGAGTCGGTCCAGCAGGTCCTGGGCCCCATCCCGGGTCATGCCAAGCACTCCGCACAGGGCTGACAGGCTGGGCCAGTGGACAGCGCCTAAACCCAGGGGCGCCTGGGGCTGGTCCAGGCGGCCGAGCCACTCGTCCAATAAGCGTTTGCGCTGGGGGTCCGGGGTGCGGACGGGAAAGATTTGGCGGAACAACTGGTCGATGCTGTCACGGCCGCCCCGTTCTGACTGAGGGCCGACGGCCAGCTCCGTCTCCGGCGGCTGGGGAAACCGGACCCGCAGCGCCCGCACCAGGGCGGACAACTCGCGCCGGGTGTTGGTACCCACGCCGGTCATGCGCACCAGCTCGTTGAGGGGCAGATGCAGCAGCTCGTCAACGCGGTTGATACCCCGCCGACTCAAGGTGTCCAGGGCCTGGGCTGAAAGCTCCAGCAACCCCACCTGGGTGTCCAGCCCCACCTGGTCCAGGGGATATCGCTGCGCCTGGGTCTCGGTTATCCCATGGTCGGTGCGGAGGCCGGCGACGGGGAACAAACGGCGCCAGGCGCGGCGCATGTCATCGGCGTTGTCGAAGCGCTGCTTGACGTCGCGGGCCAGGGCCTGGCGGAAAAAGGCCCCCATGGGCTCCCGCAGGGCCGGGTCGAACTTGCCGGTGTCGATCTCCAACTCGCCTTCGATCAGGGCCGGCATACCCTCCCCGGTGGACCAGGCCGGCAGGTTGCCGGTGGTCATTTCGTAGAGGGTGAGGCCGCAGGCGAAGCGCTCGGCATAGTCGTCCCAGCGGCGACGGCCGGGGTCCCGGATGAAGGGGTCCAGATAGGCGGCGGTGCCGGCGGTGAAGGTCTCGGCCGGGAGCCGGGACAACGAAAAATCGAACAGGACCAGGTGCAACTGGCTGCCCTGCATCATCAAGCCGATGTTCTCCGGCTTGATGTCGCGATGGGCCACACCCTTCTCTTCTAAATGACAGAGGGCGGTGAGCAGGTCGTCGCCAAAGCGTTCCAGCAGTTCCAGTTGCATCGGGCCGTCGGCGCGCAGTCGGTGGGCAAGGGTGCCCTCGGCGGCGTAGTCGATGAGGATCCCGCTGTGGCCTCCCAGGTGTAGGCTGCTGTGGCAGGCGATGATGGCCTGATGGCGCAGCTGTTGTAGGATCTGGCCCTCGTCCTCGATACGCCGGTTCTGGCCGGGGTCCGCAGCCAGCTTGAGCACCAGGGGCCGGTGGTCCTTCTCCACCAGGAAGGTGACCGCGCAGGCGCCGCGGCCCAGCCGCTTCTGGACTAGATACCCCCCCTCCAGACAATCCCCTGAACGAGCCTCCGCCGGGTTGTCGACCCGCTGGTTGTCAGGTCGGGTCAGTTCTTCTTCCGCTAGGGCCAGGTATTCAAGGAACGACTCGGCCGACTCGAGGCGGGCGGTCACGTCCGGGTGGGTGGCGTAACGGATGAGCTCCTGAAGGGCGGGGCTGGCCCCGTTCAAGGCGTCGGTGATCAGCAGGCCCTTGTTTTGGCGCAGCTTGTCTTGCAGCTCCAGATCGGACTCCGCCGGGCGTTTGCCGGTGAACAGGAGGTAGGCAATGGCGCCAAGGCTGAAGACGTCCAGGTAGGCGCCATCGGCCTGGGGATTGGAGTGAGCCTCCAGAGCCACGTAGGGGCCGGCTTCTTCTTGGACGAGCTGGGACAGATGGCTGAGGGCGGAGAGGCGCGAGGACTCGGACTCGACCTGACGCTCCGCCGTGCTCCAGTTGCCGATCTTGACGGTGAGCTTGCCCTGGGAATCTTCCCGAACATAGATGCTTTGGGGGCTCAAGGCGCGGTGATAGAGGCGCCGATTGTGGGCATAACGGACGACTTCGGTGATGTCGCGCAGCAAAGTCAGGGCGAGGTCCAGGGATAAGGGATGGCCGGCGGTTTTGCGCAGCAGGTAGTGGTCCAGGCGCTCTGCGGCGGGGTCGTAGTCGTAGACCAAGGCCGGACCCTGGTCGTGCTGCTGGTATTCCAATGCGCGCAGGATGCCCGGGTGCTCGATTCCCTCCAGCAACCGCAGCTCCAGGGCGGCGGCCCGTCGCAGGCGTTTGGCCTCTTCCTCCGGCTTCCCCTGGGCGAGGTAAATCCGGATCCGCCGCCGCACGCCGGACAGTTCCAGATGCTCACCCAGCCACTCCTGGAAGTAGTCTCCCTCGTCCAGCAGACGCCCTAGGCGATAGAGACCGACCTTGCGCAGGCGGGCCGACTCCTTGATGCCGGCTTCTTCCATGGCCTGGGAGAGCATCCTGGCCAGGGGACGGTCGATGCGGCGGGGACCCCCAGTCTCCAGGTCCATCAGCGCCTGCATGATGTGCTCGCGGGTGTAGACGTTGATGCGGGCGGGACCCGCAAGCCCGTTCTTGACTCCTGGGGCGGAGAGAAAGACCAGGGTTTCGATGTAGGGTATCTGGTCCTTGCCGCGCTTGGCGGCACGCTGGGACAGTAGCAGGGACTTGAGTTTCTTGGCCTTGCGTTCCGTCAGGAGGCGTGGGTTGTCCTCGATCCTGCGGCGGCCGCCGTGGGACCAAATCCAGGTCCCGGCATCTCCGGAGATCTCCCCGGGCCAGGACTTGATCTCCACCAGGAAACAGCCCTTGGGGGTGAGTGCCAATAGGTCCACTTCGTTGATGGACCCGTCCGTGGCGATAAACTCGAAGTTGGCCCACACCCGATAGGGGTCGTGGTCCGGCAGGCGCTCCTTGATAAAGGTGAGTCCTTCGCGTTCCCAGGCGTAGTCAGAAGGGGTGACCTGCTGCCATAGTTTGTCCATGCTAGGACTTATTGTTCCTTGCTAGCCAATGCGGATAATTTGCGTGGACCTTGCCTGGGTCCGGGGTCAGGCTCCATCAGCGGAAACCCAATCGCCCCCTCCTGGCGCCAACGCTAGGCACATTTTTCAGGACGAGCCGGCTCAGCATAGCGCTACTGGGGTATTGGTGCATATGGTCCCGATTTTGGGGCAGGGTGTCAGATCCCTGTACCCGAGGTTTCAGCGGCACTTCTGGTCCCTCAAACCACCGGGATTTGCTTCGCTAAACGGCGAAGTGGTAGGCGATGATGGCGTCCCGGAGGAGGTGATCATCGGGCGGGTTAACAGGCCGAAAAATCCCACTTCGGACGGGTAGGCAAAAAAAAGCCAGCTTTTAGGCTGGCTTAGGGACTTCTTAGAACTTCTTCAAACTAGTCATTGGTAGCGAGGGCGGGAGTCGAACCCGCACACCTTTCGGCGCAGCATTTTGAGTGCTGTGTGTCTACCGGTTCCACCACCTCGCCGGTTTCAATGGGCTGCCAGGGCAGCCGATGGAAGCTGCTAAGTATAAGCCTTTTTTTGAGCCCGACAACCACCACCGAGGCGCGGACGCCGCCCAGATCCTGATTACAGGGGGACAAGCTCAGCTAGCCCCCCGGAATTCTTGGCCTGCACCTTGGGG